>CAYRAV010000006.1:0-80529 GCA_964422365.1 uncultured Lachnospiraceae bacterium
GCTCCAGAAGATAAAAGAGCAATTCAAAGATTAAGAAAAGACGTGAAGGCATTTTACTCCAAAATTTGCAGCTATCTTTCTGTGTTTCTGTACAACATTTACCCTATACTGATAAGTTATCAACAATCCCACAATAAGTACTGTTGTTAAAACATACGATAATAACTTCTCTTGTCCACAATGATATACACATGTCATAATACTACATATTATGCCAAATAATCCTGTTATACACAAAACTTGTCCACATAGATTCTCCCATGTGTATAAATGTAATCCACAAAATTTATACTTGTATATGTATTTATCCACATATTTATCCACATTATTCACATTTATGTGCATTTTATAACAGGTTGTAAACCTCTTCTTCATCTCTTGTACTAATTTATGCTTTGTGCTGCCTATATGCTCTGTCGCATTTAAAAGACTGTTCCAGCCAATTAAACAAAGACTGTTTCCTATCAGCCCAAATACACACATAATTACCATTGCATAAATTCCAATGTTTTGTTCCAGTAATTTTTCCACCATAAAAGGTCCCTCTCTTTCCAAAAATTTATAACTAATCATAGCATATTTTGTCTACTTTGAAAAGAGAAAAGACCCTATAATCGTTCGCCAAAACCCTTGATTTTACTGGATTTTTCGAGCATGCACATATTATTATGACATTTATGAACAATATTCTACAAACTGGCTGCAAGCTCACTCACTAATTTTACAGTATGCTCAATCGCCTTTGCCTCAAATTCACCATAATCCATCTCCGCACTATGGTCTGCTTTATCTGAAATAGCACGAATAACTAAATATGGAATATTGTTAAGATGTGCCGCCTGTGCAATGGCTGCCCCTTCCATCTCAGTGCAGTACCCTCCAAATTCTTTTATCAAAAACTGTTTTTTTTCACTGTCAGAGATAAACTGATCTCCGCTTACCACACGTCCAATAAACACCTGAATATCAGGATTCACTTCTTCGCATACTTTTTTTGCCATTTTTACCATAGATTCATCTGCTTTAAAAATAGAAGTATCCATTCTTGGAATGACACCTAATTCATATCCAAATCCTGTGGCATCCATATCATGCTGTAAGGAATCACTAGATAGTACAATATCTCCAATATTGATTTCATTTCTCAAAGAACCTGCGACTCCTGTGTTAATTACAGCTTCTACTCCAAAATCATCTGCTAAAATCTGGGTACAGATGGCAGCATTCACCTTTCCTATTCCGCTTCTTACAATGATAACATTTTTTCCTGATAATATTCCCTGAAAAAATTCCATACCAGCTTTCTTTTCTACTTTCTCCACTTGCATTTTTTCTTTTAAGATATTGATTTCTTCTTCCATTGCACCAATAATACCAATTTTCTTCATATTTTACACCAAGCCTATCAAGCACAAGTAAATTTATATTTGACAGGCGCAAACACGTTCTAAGAATGAAAGATATGTGCTTGCATATTATCCCTTTCCTTTGTTTTTCTTTCACCCTTGTTCCTCTATTTTTGATTTTTTTATTGCATTCTTTTTTGCAACATTTTATAATCTATAATAGTAGATTTTAAGCCCTGCGTCAACTTTTCATATTATATTTTTATCAAGTAAGGTTAAATTTTACATTTTCTTGTTCCAAAAGCAATCTTCTTTCTATTGGAATAAGATGCTGTTTCTCTTGATCAGTTGATATTCGCTGTAGTCAATATTTTTTCAGCAGGATATGAGACATTAAACTTATCACACAGCAAAGCAGCAGGATATTCTACCCTCACAACAGTTACCAAGTACAGGCTATCCTGACTTGTTGACTGCCACAGAAATAAAAAACTTATATAATATATGTAAGAAAGGATGAAAAACATGATTTATCAAACAAAAGGTGTTTGTGCTAGTGAGATTAGTTATGATATTGAAGACGGTCTCGTTAAAAATGTTAAATTTCATGGTGGATGCTCCGGCAATACACAAGGCATTTCCACTTTAGTAGAAGGTATGCCTGTGCAAGAAGTGATTCAACGATTAGAAGGCATTCGCTGCGGTTTCAAATCTTCTTCATGTCCAGACCAGTTAGCAAAGGCATTAAAGGAAACCCTGTCCCAATAATACAAAAAGCTGTTGCATTGATCTCAATAACAATTTCAATGCAACAGCTTTTTAATAAAGTTTTAACAATATTACTATTCAGCCATGAATTAATCTGCAATTGGAAGGATTATCTGAAAACGTGTTTCCTTTTCTGTAGAATCCACCTCTATCCTTCCTCCCAATACAGCTGCAAATTTTGCACATATTAGTAACTCCAATTTGCTTCTTCCATTTTCTGAATCAAACTTTGGTTTGAAGATATCCTCTTTTTGTTTCATTTCTATCATTGTCCTATTATTGATGACAGAAATTTTTAATGTATCTTCCTTGTTCTTCTCAACAGCCACTCTAATTTCACTACTTACTTTGGCAGTTTCCACTGCATTCTTTACTAAGTTAACTAAAATTTCTCTTAATTTACTATAATTTGTTACATACGCTTTACAAATTTCCTTTGTATCCTCTGCAATCTCCAGCTTTAAATCCAACTCTTTCATGATACTGATAGCATGAAAGTGTTGAAATACATTTTGTACTAATGCTTGAACATCTGCAGTTTTTAATTCCACCTCATCACAAACCGTGTATATAGAAAATTGTTCTAACAACTCATACATTTTGTTAATATTACCTACCATTTGTAACCAATGAGAATCCTCTAACAAATCCTCATCTTTTGTCTCCATTAATTGTACATTTGACATAATTAATGTAAAATAATTTTTTAACTGATAATTAACACTTTCTAACACCTGGCTTCTCTCCTCCAATAGGGAATGATATATTTTTCCAAATTCTTGATTTATTTCACACATTTCCCCAATTTTTTTCAAATCATTACTATCTAACATAATAATTCTCCTTTCTATTATCTACAATTTTCCACAACTGGGTTTAGTTTAACAAGAATTTCTTGATTTATCAACATAAATCGATTTACATTATTCGACACCTTTGTAATATGCTTATGTCGAATTTAGTACTATTTTTTTTAATTTCGTATTATTCTTATACATTTTTATATTTTTGAGATTTTTTGGTGGATTATGTGTGCATTTCTTGTGGATATATTGTGGAAAATTGTCGATAACTTTTTTAATATATCATGTTTTTTACTAAATAAAAATTGTTGTAACTATTCAGAAGATGCCATTTGCAAAATGCCAGAATATCCAATCACTAAAATATTACGGCTGTCCATTTTGTTCATGATACTGTTACCAGCTATGAAGCCATATGTACAAATGGTACTTTATGAGCCAGATACCAATATGAATAATTTGACAAATTCTGTTGTGATTTTTATAATAGAATGGCTGAATAGCAACAAACTGTTCCCATAAATAACAAATCACTTTATGGAAATACTATATTGAAACAAATGAAAGGAGAACTTACGATGGACCATACTGATTGTATCTTTTGCAAAATTGCAAATGGGGAAATTTCTTCCCGCACTTTATATGAGGACGATAATTTCCGTGTTATTTTTGATATTTCGCCTGCTTCTAAAGGACATGCAATTATTCTTCCTAAAAAGCATGCTGCAAATATTTTTGAAATTTCTGAGGAGGATGCTTCTAAGATTTATGTAGTAGCTAAGAAAGTTGCTACTGCTCTCTCTGAAGAACTACAATGTGATGGTGTAAATATTTTACAAAATAATGGGGAAGCAGCCGGACAATCGGTTTTTCACCTTCATATGCATATTATTCCACGTTATAAAAATGATACTGTCAACATTAAATGGAAGCCAACCGCTCCTGATGAAGCTTTATTAGATCAGTTATCAGAGAAATTAAAAAATATCTTTGGCTAAAGTATGTTTCACTATAGCGTGTTTGAAAATTGCTTGTTACAAGATGTGCGTCACAATTTGCGGAGGATTTGGTTCAAATTCATGAGGTGCAGCGGGCTGCATCCAATGAATTTGGAACAAATATCCATACCTTATTGGACAAAATCCGCCGGTTTGAATAGGCATGGATTGCGGTATGCCGCCCCGATGGATACGCAAAGTGATGCATGCAGATTGTAGCAGCCAACTTTCAAACACACTCTAAAACATCTTTTGTTGATTTCTTTAAAAAAAGCAAACGAATCTGACTGAATCGATTCGTTTGCTCTTCATTTTTGCTGCATCTTCTATTTCCAAAAATATATTTAAAATACATTTTTGGTTTAATATGCTAAATTTCCTGTCACATCTCCATTGATTACATAATATAACTGACTTTCTTCTGGTTTTACATAAATATCAAGCGTTTTGATATCCTTTACATTCTTTCCAGACTCTTTCCATGCCGATTTTACCATAGAAATCATTGTTTCATTTGTAATATCCTTTCCTTGATATTGCAAACAAATCGTTTCCTTTACTGTTTCCTCTTTTACTGCCTGCGTATTCTGTCCTACTGGTTTTACCATATGTCTCTTTGGTTTTGCCATCTTTCTTCCTCCTTATTTTATTATTATACTTCTCTTTTGTATTCCGCCTGAAGCATATTCGAAAACTCCTTTCAAACATGCTCTAAACTATAACAACATGTCAACAAGCTGCTGCCCTGCTATAACCTTTTATAAAATAGCAATACATCAACACCTAATTCTATGATATAACACAACACTAATTTTGTAAAGTAATCCATAAAAAAATGATAGCCTTCTGGTAACAGTCCAGTTATGTTCAGATATATTAATCTGCATAGTATATCGTTGAGATTTAGCAAAATCTCTTGCCCAAATTCATGAGGTGCAGCGGGCTACATTGAATGAATTTAGAACAAATATACATACCATATCGGACGAAGTCCGCCAGCCCGAAAGGGCATGAGTTGCGGGATACCCGGATGGGTATACCATATCGGACGAAGTCCGCCAGCCCGAAAGGGCATGGATTGCGGTATTCCCGAATGGGTATGCAAAGTGGGGCAATGAATTTTCAAACACGCTCTAATGCACTTACTTACCCAATACCGTTTTATCAATCATATCTACTATGGTTTCAATAGATTTATTCAGTTTACTCTGTTCCATTTTATCTATGTATACCTGACGTTTCTCATAAACTTTATCAATGGCTGTCAACAATTCATAATTGGTTAACTCTTCCTCTTTGATTACATAACTATATCCCTGTTTTTCAAATGAGGCAGCATTTAGTATCTGGTCGCCTCTACTGGCGGCTGCAGATAATGGAACTAGGATATTAGGCTTCCTAAGTGCCAGCAATTCACATATTGCATTTGCTCCTGCTCTTGATATCACTAAATCTGCTGCATCTAATAAATCACTTAACTCTTTTTTGATATACTCAAACTGTACATATCCCGGTGTATTGTTCAGACTTTCATCCAATTTTCCTTTTCCACACAAATGAATAACCTGAAATTTCTCCAATAAAGTTGGAAGAATCCCTCTGACTGCCTCGTTAACCACAACAGAGCCAAGACTCCCGCCAATAATCAGAACAACAGGTTTATTTGCTGTGAAATGACAAAACTCAAGCCCTGCTAATTTATTTCCGCTAAATAATTCCTTTCGAATAGGAGAACCTGTCAGAACCGCTTTTCCTTCCGGGAGTACTTCTAACGTTTCAGGAAAGTTCGCACAAACCTTGACTGCACATGGAATACAAATTTTATTTGCCAGTCCTGGTGTCATATCAGATTCGTGAATAATAGCAGGAATTTTTCTTTTCTTTGCGGCAAGTACAACTGGTACTGCTACAAAACCTCCCTTTGAAAATACCACATCAGGCTTGATTTTTTTTAATATGGAACCCGCTTCTCCAAACCCCTTGACCACACGAAAAGGATCTGTAAAATTTTTTGGATCAAAATATCTTCGCAGTTTTCCTGATGAAATTGGATAATATGTTACATCAAATTCCTCCATTAATTTTCGTTCAATCCCCTCTTTTGAACCAATATAATGCACTTCATAACCACGTTTTTTTAATTCGGGTAATAACGCAATATTGGGTGTTACATGCCCTGCTGTACCACCGCCGGTTAATACAATCTTTTTCATGCCCATTCCGCCTTTCTATTGACTGTTCATGCAGACAGTTCTCCATTATCAAATTGCACTATCTCATGAAGTACAATCCTTTTTATCATAAATTCTAAAACCTGAATATTGTGTCAAAACTGCGCAGAGTCTTAAAATTTCCTTTTGCAGTTAATTCCCCTGACATGAACGCTTTCTGTAATGTCATTTTTCCTTTCACAATGGACTGCATCACTTCCTGATTCGTTCTTGCCACTACACTGGCATCATCTTTATCACCATAATAACATTTTAACTTACTTCCATCTACTTCTATTACTAATGTTCTATGCATATCTGTAATAGATATGGCATAAGAGGCTGCAAATTCTTCCACTGGATGGAAATTTTGTTTGAATACCCCTAAGAATTCTTCTCTAAACTCTTGTCCCCGTTCCGGCCTAGACAAATCATTTGATGGGATTTCACTTTCCATATTATCTGTATTTCCTAACATCCCCTTAAATAACTGTGCCAGTTCTTCAATGTCTTCTTTTTGTTTTTTTACATAGATATCATTAGAAACATACTTAGAAAGCTGCTCACTTTCCTGTGGTGTCAAGTCTATCATATTTGTCTTTAATACTGTTTGTTTCACTGCATTTGTACTACTTGGAAAACTTGCAGCTTTGTGGCTGATGGTACGATATAACATCTCTGCTTTCTTTTCAATTAACAATGCATAGTCTGGATTGGTTTCAAATTCCACGTGGTCTTCCACATAAGCACACAATCCATCACATGGAATTCCGCCTAACATTTCCCATGCTTTAATTAATGTAAATTGTGCATCACGTTCTCCGTAAGTACTTGCCATAACTACAGGAACCATGTATATTTCACTGATTTTTTCTTTGTCACCATAAAGCCAGCAGGCATCTAAAAACTGCTGCATCAGCCCTCCAATCCCCATCCATTCCACACTTGCAGCCAAAATAACCGCATCAGCATCTTTTAAAGTGGAAGGCAGCATATTAATTCCATTCTTGTCCTCATACAGATTATAGCGAACTACCTCGATACGCAACTCGTTTAATACTTCTGTTAATTTATTCATCACATAAATTGTAGAATCTTCAATAAGTCCTCTTCCGCCATAATAAATGTTTACTTTCATGAATCCCTTTTCTCCTTCCAAAACAATCTGTTTAATAGAAATGTAAGCAAAAGACCTAAGATCAGCCCTCCAAAATGAGCTACCATGTCGATGCCTGCTGAATCATTTCCCGTATAGAAATTTAAAATCAGAAAAATAATCATGGTTCGGATATTAAATTGTTCCAGCACACCATGATTTTCTATAATCAAATAAATAATCCCGCCTACAACACCAAATATCGCACCTGATGCCCCTGCACAGACAATCATTCCTTCGCCAATATGCCAATGGTATATTACAGAAGCTGTTCCTGCTGCCAGTCCAGAACCAAAATATACGAGTATATAACGTATCTTTCCTATATTACGTTCTAATGCAGACCCCATAATGACAAGCAGTAACATATTACCTAATAAATGCTCTATCCCAAAATGTAAAAACATTTCCATAAATAAACGATAATACTGCCTTTGTACAATGACCAGTTCTGCTGTAGAGGCTCCCCAGGATAACATACACTCTGAATTTAATGTAGAACCTGTAAACTCAATAACCAGAAATAAAACAATATTACATACTATAATAATTGAATTGACTGGTGTAACATATGGTGACTGTAAAAGCCGATATGCTTTTTGTTTTATCTCGCTCATACTACTTTATTCCCATCTCTTTTCCCAATGATATCATTTGTCTATTTTGCATTATAGCAATATTTCTACTTAGTTACAAGATAATATATAAAAATAATTGTAACTATTTCTGACTACTTATCATATTTGTTAATTGAACCTCAACTTTGTCCTATGCTAAAATCACAATCCTTAAAAAACTGTTTTTTCCTAAAAGCTGTCCTCTCATCTATCTACTTCCAAACGAAATTTGATATCTGCAAATGAAATCTCATCCCCTTCATTCATTTGCTGTTTCTCATCTTTTCCCAATCTAATATGATTGAGATAAGTTCCATTTGTGGAATCCAGATCTCTAACATATAATATGTCCCCTTCTTTTTCAAATTTGCTATGAACACGACTGATAGAGGAATGTTCTATGGCATAATCCACATTCCAGTTCAGTTTACCCAAATAAAAAGGAAATTTTGTTAATGGTATCTCCATCGTTTTCCCTTCTTCTAAACATACGAGTTTCCATGCTTTTTCTATTGATTGTAATATTGTTGTTTGCTCCTGCATTAACAAAACAGTATTTTCTTCCTCTCTCCAAAATTCATTTTCTATTAATCCTCCATCTGCAGGTTGATGGTATTGCAACTCCCTTTTACAACCTATATCTGATTTTTCCAGCTTGCCAATTATGGATGCCAATTCTTCCTTTCCACTTTTTAAACCTTTGTTCCTCTTTTCTGTAAACTTGTTATTATCCGTCATTTTGTTTGGTACCTGAGCTGGTGTTTTATCTGGTATCTGCTCTGATATTTTATCCCAATGACTAATATCTTTTTCCGATTTTTCCTTTCTTAAATATTTCCATGCAAACAAATCCATAGCAGCTACTATTACACATAAAATTCCAAATTTATTATATTGTACTGTGCCTGTAACAGAATCACGAAAGATATTGGTAAACAAAGCAATACTTATAATCACACTGGAGAATACAATGATAAAACTTAGTACAAATAAATTTTTTATTCCAAAAACACTTTGCTGTTCTTTTTTCGTGTCTATTTGTTCGTTTTTTTTATTCATCTGTTCGATTTTTTTCCTTTGACTTTGTTTTTTTTGAATATCCCCTTTCCCCACTTCTAATTTTTCACTTTTTTGTTTTTTTAGAACTGATTTTCCAATGGTACTTGTGTGTTCTGTGTATTGAGATAATCCGTTTTGGATATTTTGTTCATAGCCATCAGACTGCTCTTCTTTACTTTTTGCTCTTTCAAAGTAAAATGCCGGTTCTGGCTGATTCATTGTATTCCCATTTTTTATTTTACCTTCTACTCTTTCATCTGCTGATTTACCCTTTCTTTCTATATCTAGTCTCTTCTCCTTATAATTATATTGTTTTTGGAATTCCTTACACAATTCCTGGCAGGTCATTCCTGTTTCTCTTGCTTTATCATAAATGCTATAAAGCTGCTCCACTTTATTTTTTTCTTCTGCTCCATAATCAATCTTATTCAAAAACACTTCCAGCAATTTAATCAGCTGCTCTATATTATCCTTTTGATAAGAAGGATAGTAGCAAATCTCTGTTATGCTCAGATTGTCTGATGACAAATAAATCATTTTTTCTTCCAATATGAGATTTCTTTCATCTAATAAAAAATCTTTTGCCGTTTTTATTGCTTGAAAAATCTGCACTAAAATGATTTCCACATGTTTTAAGGATATACGCTTTTGCTCTAATAAATATTCTAAACTACTTTTTTTGGTAATATTATAATAATACCACTTTTTATTATCTATATTCTTTATTTGTACTTCTAACATACCAGCCAGCTTATTACTCTGCAGCATTTTCATCCCATATTCTTCTGTCTGGTTTCCCTCTAAAATTGCATATTGTTTTTCTATATCTTTTTCAAACTTTACATCTAATGTGATATCTTGCATCTCTTTCCTCCTAATAAATGTATCAGGTGTCTTTTTATATCTGTGATTCTGAACTGTAATGTTACATGAATTTTAATAAATTTTTCATCACAGATTTTATCTTACTTCCTTGCTCCATCTGTTCTGCCACCTCATCTAAAACAGTATAGACCCTAACAAATTCTTCTGGGTTGTGAACCATCATTTTCACATAATGTTTGTTGGAACGGTTCGACTGTGGAAGGTAATCTTGAAGTGCTTTGGTCAAAAATAAAATCTCTGAATCCACACTAATTTCAATTTTTCCTGTTTCTATCTTTACTATCCAATTTTTTACTCTTCCTTGAAACATAGTGCTCTCAGTTTCTTTTAGATTATGAATGATTGCTGCCTGCTCTACATCATAATCATAAAGAAGATTTTCTAAACCTTTTACTGAAATTTTATCATACAATATCATTCCTGTATGCTCATCTACCATGTGGTGGATTTTCTGTTCCTGTTCTATTGCTGTTGACTGTATTTTTGTATCAATGCCAATCTGATCACAAAAATACAATCCTATGTACATAAATGCGAAAATAACAAATAAAAGAATTGGGAACAGAAACACTGCTTCTATAGTAATACTCGCTTTACAATATACCTTATTACTCATCCAAATATCACCCCTAACGTGCCAAGTACAATAAATGGAAGAAACGCTATATTTTGTTTTTTATGTATTCTTTTCATAAGCAGTAACACTGCTGTATACACTGCTGACAATATAAGACTATAAAAAAACAGGAACAGATTATCCCAAAACCCAAATACAATACCTGTCACGGTCAGCACAATGGCATCACCCATTCCAATCTGCCCTTTTGATGCCTTCGATAATAATATGAGACTGATGCCCATTAACATGCCAATTCCTTTTGAAATCCACAAACTAGTCCCTTGCCCCATTCTTATTCCAGTTCCTATTGATAATACCACAATTACTACCCCTGCAAGCAGAAGAAAAAGCGAAACTTCCTTTTTTCTAATATCCTGCCAACTTAATAATAAAAGCCAGCTAAACAAACTTATATAAATTACATTTTCCATTTTTATTCCTCTCTTTCTATTATCTCTGCCTATTTCCCACATCTGCTGCATGGCCGTCTGCCTTCTGCTTCTGATAGTTTTATCTCTTTTGTTGTTCGTTTCAATCCACTACAATTCCTATCAAGATGATACCGGTTCCCCTCTCTTGTAATGCAAACAGAAACTTTCTCTGCCATCTTAACAGTTCCTACACATTTTTCACAGGGCTTATATTTGCTGCCATATTGATTTCGTAATTTAGATACTTCTGAAAAATTCACATTAGAAATACTTAATGTTAAATGTGTGCACTCTAATGAACTGTGATAAACCGTTCCTGTATCTGTGATATATACAATTGTATCCTCTTCGTTATCCATATTCCCATTTTCCATTCCAAACCTGGTTGTTCCGATAAAACCACGTACTCTGCTCCTTTGTACGAATGTATATGTTTTTCCTTTCAATATCTGAATAGGCAGCTTAATCTGATAAGAAACAATCACATCAATATGTTCCCCATCTTTTAGAAACTCCGATTGCAAAAATGAAATATTTCCGGTCAGAAAATTCTGATTATATATTGGTTTTCCTTCCCCATCTTTCATATATTTATTAAAACACTGCCGATAAAATTCCCCCTCTTCTAACTGTTTAATCAGTGACCACCCAGTATTTTTTCGATTATATTCTTCTGTTTGTTGTTTTCCCATGACATCTTGATATACATATGCATATCGGGAAGCCTCTAATGATGTTTCCATTAATGCCCACTGAATACGTCCCTGTATCAGTATAATTTGAAACAAACTTAAAAACGCAATTACTGCAAAAATAAAAACGGGAAACACCAGTGCAGCTTCTACTGTTAATGATCCCTTATATCTATTCTTGTTCTTTCTCAAGACCTTCCTCCTTATTCCTATTTCTGAAACAACAATAAATAAAGATACCTTTCCTGCTACGGATTTTTATATATAAAATGGGCATCTTGTTTTTATTTTCTCCTTTCATTTATTACTCATAATATAACAGATTCTCTACAAACCAAATTTTATTATAAACATTACAAAATATTGCCATTCTGCCATACACCCATACTTTATTTTTAGTGCAAAACACATTCATTGCAATATACCCTGATGGGTATCATTTTCCAAAATATACATTTTAAATAACAAGTTATGAATTAACTGGCAGATGATTTGTTCTACTCTGTTATATTTGGGATATTTTTCATTAAATCCTGCATCAAAAAGTATCTTTATTTATCCCTGTTTCAAAGTTTTTTTATTACTCTTGTCAGAAAACGCAGCAAGCTGATAACACATTAAACCTGCAGCACAGCAAGCTGCGCTTCTTAAATACTGGTACATTAGAGCGTGTTTGAAAATTGCTTGTTCCAAGATATCCATCACAATTTCTGAAGGACTTGGTCCAAATTCATGAAGTGCGGCGGACTATATCGAATGAATTTTCAGCAAATATCCATATCTTATCGGACAAAGTCCGCCAGCCTGAATAGTCATGGATTGTAGTATGACCAGATGGGTATACAAAACGGGGCATGCAGATTGTGGAAGTAAATTTTTAAACAGGATTCAGACAATTTGAATAATTTTTAATGACTCATTTTAATATGCGTGAGACTGCTGTATACAGAATCTCCATTCTTTTTCTTTCTTACTGATAAAGTCCTGCACACCAGGAAGATGCAAAAATCTTGGTTTTATGAAAATATCAACTGATACATCCATTCCATAGATAGCTCTCGAAAATGTAAATTCATTTGAATTTCTTTTCCGCAGATTTGCTTCTATTAAATCCATTGCCCGATAGCTTTTCTTGTTTTCCGGCTGTAGCATAAAAAATATCTGAATATACTCTTTATAACCCATAGAAAGTGCTGCCTTATTGTCTTTTACCATAGCTGTCTTTTTCTGTATAAGTGCCTTGCTGATACAAAACATTTCCTCATACTTTAACAAAAAATTATTCTTATCTTTCATAAAAGGTATCTTTTTTCCTGCCAGCAATGCTCCTGTATCCACTAATGCTTCCTCATATGCCCAGGTTAACAGTATTATTGTCTGTGTTACTCTGACTAATGGTTCTAAACCAGTGAATCCCACTAATGCCGCAGCAGTTGCATAAGTAATCTCCTTTTTCTTGGCATCTGTCATTAGATATGTAAAATTTATAATAGTGCGAATAAAAATAATTTTATTTACTGCTGCCTTTAAGTTGTCCTTGTCTGCTGCCTTCCCCGCCAACAAATATTCCTGCTCATACTCTAAAACTGTATCACTACTCTTTGTGTTAATTTCTTGTTTTTTTAAAGATACTTTTGTTGTGTCTTCCTCCAGCACATCAGTAAAGCTCTTGAAATGCTCTGCACAATATTGCTGGAATAACATTTTTTTCAACAACTGCTGAGAATTTTTCTGTATGTCCTCTTTTCCGATTCCATAAGATCCAAAGGAGGCTATAATATCTGACTGTATGCCATCCTCTTGTGATTTCTTCAGACTTTGTTGATAGTCCACTAATGTATCTTTATCTTTACTCGTAGCAGATTTCACATAATGAGAATAGTAATAATCTTCTTTGGGCAGCTTTTTGCTTGATAACATAACCTTTGATGGCAAAACCATCTCTAATACCCCCTCTGTCAAAGAACTATTCATGGCATCAATTGGATTCTTTGTATCACTTTTTAGTTGTAATGTACGATAATCAAATTTTAAAGTACTGATATGATATTCTTTGAATCCTCGGATAACCTGATTAATCCTCTTTTTCTGCTCTTTACATATCTGTAAATTCTCCAAAGATACTTTGATATCTGCGATTTCATGAACCTGCTTTAAAATTTTAATATTCCTTTGTAATATTGGTTTCATATTGGTTATACATGTAATGTAAGAATTTTTGCCATTTTCTTTAGCCGCATACTGTTCTAGTTTTTCTAAATCTTCTTCCAAACTCGCTTTTAATTCTTCTGTTAATCCCTCTTTTTCATTAGTAAAAACTGTTCTATATTCTTGCAGTTTTTTCTGTGCCTGAGACTGTTTTTCTTTTAATTTTGGTATCACAGCAACTGCCTTTTCTGCTGTTTTCTGCACTTCTTTTGCCTCTTTTACAACTGACTGAATATTGGTATTAATTTTTTTGACTAGTGCTTTCTGCCCATCTTTTTTCTGCTGCATATTTTGTCTTATTTTCCATTCAGAATCCAGATTTTTGTTCATGTCAGCCTCTATTTCTTTTATAGTTTCTGATAATTTTTTTATCTTTTTCCGGCTTATTTTTATCTGTTTCTGAATCAGTGCCAGAGAAGTTTCTTTTTCTTCCTCTAAAATTTGTGATAGAGACTGCTGTCCGCTGTCTTTTTGCAATTTTTTCTCTTCTTCTTTTAATTTAGATAACGTTGTTTCTTCTGTCTGTTTTTCTTCGTTCTTTTGCTGCAGTTTTCCTTCTAATGTTGTTGTTATTTTATGAAGGTTTTCTATCTCCTGCGAAAACTCCTCTATTGTTTCAACAGTTTTTTCTAACTTGCCCATATTTTCTTTTACTTCCTCTAATACAGCAACAGGTGTCTGGTACTTATCTTTCAATAAGTTCCAGACAATATTACTCTCTACGCCCACATGATCCGCTGTTATTGTATCACTACAAAATTTCTTGGCAAATTCCATTTCCGCTTTTAGTCCTCCTGCCTTTGTAAAGGCAAGTGCTGTTTTATTTTTATTACAGGATATGCCTTCTACTAACTCCATTATTTCAAGAATGCTACTACTAGCTTCTGACAAGCTTTCTTCTGTCTCTAACTTCTTCTCTATGATTTCAGACGCTTTCTGACTCTTTCTAAACATTTCTAACTGTTCTGAAAATAAATTTAAAGCATTTCCCACACTATTGTATTTACTATATTCAATTGCCTGAGTCCACAATAAATTCCCATTAAACTCTGTGGCTCTTACTATTTTTGAAATATCAACATGTTCTAACTGCAATCCATAAAAATCAGAATATAAATTCCTGTTGCTGCCTGCCAGCCCCTGCTCTGCATGAAAAGTGTATAATATATATTCCTGAATACTTTCTAACAATTCTTTTTGTTCCATTTCCTCTGTATCAATACCGCGTTCCATAAAAAAAAGATGGTAATCTTCATATAGGGGCAGGTAAAATTGTGATAATTCGCTTTCAACAGCCGTATTTAAGGCTTCTTTTGCAATATTTTTTCCTGTCTGTACTCTGGCTGTTTCTAATAATGTTCCAATCATTGCCAGTAATAAAATTAATATCAATGTTAAAAAGGGTGTGATACTTCCTGATTGTTTTTTGCTGCTCATATTATTTAATAACAGTATCACTGTCCTTTCCAATTTTATTTAAAGCACTATTCACAATGCTTTGTATCTTTGTGCGGAACAAAACAACTAACCCAATCAAAATAACCAGTATTAATATAATTTCTACCGTTCCAATTGCACTTGTTTCTGACCAAAATTCTTCTACTTTTAATTTTTTCAACATAATTTTCACCAAGCCTGTCAATCACATACTCTCTTGTATTTGACAGGCGCAAACACAAAGGGTGAAAGATATGTGTCTGCATATTTTCCTTTCTTCTTTTTTTCTTTCACCCATATTTTCTTTCCATTGCTCTATAAGGTGTACTGACGCATTAACATTCAGGAAAACTACACCAACCGAATTTCCAGAAGCAGTATTTTTCAAAAAACAAAAGACATAGTGAACTACATTCAGGATTTTAGCATACTGCATCTAGTCATTCAGGCAAATAGTTTAGCCGGATATTAACGTGCCATGGACGATAATGCCGGATACATCACAATAAGCATTACTATTGCAAGCATAATCATCATTGGCATTAATAATTTTGTACCTGCCTCCTCCCCCAAACGTTTTGCAGCTTCTTTTCTTTCTTCAAAGGCATCCATTGCTTCATATTCCAGCAGCTCCATTAATCCTTTGGAACCCTTTCTTAAATTTTGTGACAACAAGGTAGAAAACTTCAAATATGATGCTACTCCTACCCGTCTTCCAAATGCCTCTAATGCAGCCACCTCGGATACTCCATTTTTCATTTCATTCCATGTAAATACCCATTCTTCATAAGCATAACGAATTTGCATATTTTCCTGTTTCTTTTCCTCATATTCCTGTGCAATTTTCCCCCATGCATGGTGTACTGTCATACCCGCTCCTAGCAATAAAATAAACTTGTTCATTAATTCAGGATAATCCATCATAAGCTGTGTATTACGTTTTTCCATTTTTGTGTCTAAATCTTTGTCTGCCACAAAATAAAGCAAAGTTGCTATAATAACACCTAAAATCAATATCATGTTAGAACTTTTTTCTATGACTTCTTTATAATAAATGTTATAATTCCCTATTTTTTTTGGCAGTTCTAATTCTTTCTTATCTCCATGCTGCTCATTTTCCTTTTGAATCTCCTTCTCTATTTCCTGTATCACCTTCTCCTGCTCTGTGTAATTTTTCTGTAATATGGTAATTGGAAGTTCTAATTCTTCTAACACTTCCTTTTCTTCTATTCCCTGATAACAAAAAGAGGCAATCAGGGTAATATCTATCTTTTTCTGCTCTATCCTTTCATTGTGAAGCGTTCCATCCTCTTCTACTAATCCTGACAGTCCTGTATCCCAACTGATTGTAATCAGATTATCAGGTATATTTTTTATTAAATTTAATGCTGTCACTATCTGGCTGCTTTCTGCATTTTTTCCCAAATAATTCTCTTTCACATATTCCTTTGCCTCTTGCAGTTTTTGTATCTTTTCTTCTTCTGTGTAATGGCGTTCATCTAATGATACACTGATACTTTCCTCTGCTAAGCCTTCTATTGTGACATGAAGAGGCACTTCTTTTGCACCTCCCCCACTTTCCTCTCTAAACAGATATCTTCCCTTTAAGAGATTATGTTCTGTATCTGCTGTTATTTCTGATAAGATGCAAAGAAAGGAGGCTGCCAAAACTATGGCAATTGCTAAGGACATTTTATTACAACGATACCACAAAAAGTCTTCTTCCTTATCCGTTGACAAATTCAGTGCACGGAGCTGATTTTTTACTTTTTGATTCTTTTCCAAAGGATTATGATGTTTTTCTAACAACCCAATCAGGTACAGACAAAAAGGATAAAATAATTTTAATTTATGTTGTTCCTTATCAAGTTTCATCATTCTATCCCTGTCATAATCTCTACACAATAACATCCCTGTTACAATTACAATACACACAATACCTCCAATCCAAATCAATTTTCAAAACCTCCTCTCATACCAAAATACATTATTATTCATCTATACTTTACATTTCAGTGCAGCCATATTCATTGCAGTATACCTTATTGGACAAAGTCCACCAGCCCGAATGAACATGAATTAGGATATGACCAGCCGGGTATACTCAGATTAGATACCATTTGTAAGAAAATAAACTTAAAAAAGTTATGAAATCGCTGGCAAACTATGATTAACATTCTTCTATAAATAGCTACACTGAAATATCCATAATTTTCTCTGCCCAGACATATGCTGCACCATAGGCAATCAATGCTATGGTCATTATTATCATTCCCATAAGATTATGGTATAAAGGGGCTAAAAATCCTGGGGAAGTTACCAACATGTATAAAATAATGCCAAGTGGTATTACATTCATAATCTTTGCTTCAAATTTTTTTGCTGTAATCAGTGTTTTGATTTCCCTTTTGATTTCAATCTTATCCCCAATGTTCCTTCCTGTTGTACGAATAATCTTTATCAAATTACCTCCTGTCCGCTTTGCAGTAGTAATCACTTCTGAAAAATTACAAATGTCCTCTACTCCGCTTCTTTTTGCAAACTCTTCAATGGCACTTTCTATTGTTTGATTCATCTGTAACTGGTATAAAATATACTCAAATTCAGGTATGATATAACTGCCCTCATCATATAACAGGTGTAAATCCTTAATAGCTTCTGCAAAAGCATTTTCTATGGAATATCCTGCATTGAGTGCAGCGGAAAGTGACAAAATCGCTTCTTTAAATTCTATATTCAACTGCCACTTCCTATCCTCTAACCGTTTTTTTTCCTTTCTCTTTACAGACAAATAACTAACCAGAACAGCAGGGATAATTGTCCACAAACTTTCATAAAACAGATAGAAAATTCCACAAAACAAAACCATATTTTTAAGAAACTGTGCAAGAAACTCCCATCTTCCCCAATGATATGTTGTATAATCTGTCATATGCAAATTCCTGCTCTTTCCATTTTTTCTGTATGGTACATCTGATTTTCAGTTCTCTTTAGTGCACCAATTACTTTACCGTTTTCCTCTCCCTCTTCCACAAACTGATAAAGAGGATTCGTTTGAATTTCCCCCTCTCTGCAATCTAATATTTCGACGATTTCAAGAACTTTTCTAGTCTTATCCCTTAATCTGCCAAGGTGTACAATAATATCAATTGCCGAAGCAATCTGCCTTCTTATTGCTGGAAGCGGGAGTTCCACTCCCATTAAAACCAACGTTTCCAAACGGCTTAACATATCTTCTGTAGAATTGGCATGTCCAGTAGACAGACTGCCATCATGCCCTGTATTCATGGCAGACAACATATCAATGGCCGCACCATCACGAATCTCGCCAACGACTATTCTGTCTGGCCTCATACGAAGACTTGTTTTTATTAGTTCTCTAATCGAGATTGCATTTTTTCCTTCCACATTTGCATTTCTTGTTTCTAAACGTACAAGATTAGGAATATTTTTAATCTGTAATTCTGCAGAATCTTCAATTGTAATAATCCGCTCATCAGCCGGTATAAAATTTGACAGTGCATTTAAAAATGTTGTTTTACCCGAACCTGTTCCGCCACTAATAAAAATATTGTATTTTGCGATAACAAGTTTCTCTAAAAACGCTGCTGCTTCTTCTGTAACAGAACCAAATGCTAAAAGCTGTGCAATATCAATTGGCTGATCCGGAAACTTACGAATGGTTACTACAGGCCCCTCCAGAGCAATGGGATATAATACCACATTTACTCTGGAACCATCCTGTAGGCGGACATCTACAATAGGGTTTGCTTCATTTACCATACGATTTGATGCAGATACTATCTGCTGGATTACATCTTCTAACCTCTCTTTTGATTCAAACTTCTTATACCACTCTTTCATTCTTCCGTTTTGCTCAATAAATATATGATTCGGACCGTTAATCATAATCTCAGTAATGGATTTATCCTCTATCAGCTCCTGCAGCATATCTAAGCGCCGAAGGGAATTAAAAATTTCCTTCCAGAGTACGAGTTTTTCTGCCAGATCAATTACCTCTGCCCTGCTCTTTTTTATAATTTCTTCTTCAATCATATCTTCGATAACTGAATCATCTGTTTCCTTTGTTAAATCCAAACGATCTAACACTGCCTCTTTTACCTCTTCTTTAATACGTCTTAGACGTTCTGATCTCATTTCCAAAACACCTCCTGATATATCATGTGAAACAAAATTACAATATTGTTTCTAAATAATGCTCTAACACATCAGCCTCCACTTCTAATATTCTGCCTTGTTCCTGCTCAACAAATATATCTGCCGGTAACTGCAGTTTTTTACATTTCTCCTGTATATACCCCCTTTCTTCTCTTCTCAAAAATTCAAAAAATCTCTCCTCCTTCTGCTCTAGAGATTTGCTTTTCAGAAATGGTATATAGATGATTTGGCTTGCCTCTAATAACTCCATTATGGCATCACTCATAAAACCAATATCAAATATCACCACATCATATGCAGTTGCACTATACAATTCTTCTATGAAAAGCTGCACATCTTGTGCATCCAAAGCATATAAATCATTATAGTGTCCTGCTGGCTGCAGCAAATCTATGTTGCCTTCTTTTCTCACTAATGTCTGTAACTTCATTGCCAAATTGGATTTTCTTTGTTTGAGATAATAGACTAATTCAGAAAAACCAGAAATCTCTTCCAGCTGCATCTTTGAAATAACACCTGGAAAATTTTCAAGATTAAGATATAAGACTTTTTTACTTTTCCCAAATACTTGTGCCATTGCAAGTGCTGTTGTTGTTTTCCCACACCCTCCAGCAGGCGAGTACACACTTACAATTTCGCATTTCTGATACTGGGGCAGATACCGATATGCAGCAGTTGTCGTTTCCTTAGATACATAAAATGCCAAAATCTCCCGCATAATACATTCAGCAGCTTGATATTTGTAAATAACAGATTCTGTCTCCTCCTCTCTAACCAGGATACCTTCACAAAGCACAAGTTTGTATTTGATATTCTCTTGCTTAAGATTAGTTCGTTCCATAAACTCACCCATTAGCAAAATATCAACTTTATGTTCCTGCAAATACTTCTGCAGGCTTTCTTTTTTTGAAAAGATAATTGCTTCTAATAAAAATTCCTCTTTTTCATTGAGAAAATCCATTAACCGATTGGCATATGCAATATCTTCTTCATAAATTGCAATTATGCCCCTTTTCAAGTATTACATTCCTCCTTTTCCTAGGATATGGCACCTACAACTACTTCTAACATCTAAACATTTGTTATCTTCATCTATGCCATTCTCGTATTACACAAATACATACTGCAATTCCAATTGCAATAGAATATCTTATGACACATCTTGTTCCATCCCTCTTTGGTTCATAATAAGGGATATATTGTTTTGTTTCTATCACTTCCATTATATACTTGAAAAAATAGAGAAACCTGATTTGCAGTTGTTTCCATCGAAGCATCTGCACAAGAGATAAGACTGCTCCCACAAAAAGGGAGACAAATAGAACAGATTTAAGAAATCCTATGCCACACATTCCACCAATCACAGATAACAACTTGATATCCCCTGCACCAAACATTTTAAAGTAAAAAAGAATATATGTTACCATAATTGGAATGATACCTCCAAGACACCAATAGACAATTCCCCATATGCCATTCGTCCATATCTGCACTAAAAAACCTGCTATCCATCCTAACAGTATCAAGCGGTTAGAAATTGTGTATGACCTGATATCCTCATACACCGCCACTGACACAATTATTGTCAATAACACAATATGGGCTATTCCATAGAATCACCTCACTTTTCTCTTATACTTCATTTTTTAGTTGACTATCGACGTCTTCTATATTGTACTTTATTTCTAAGAACTTGTCAACTATTTTTTTAAATTTATTGTAAGAAAAGGTAACAGTTCTGTTATATAGAAAATGATTGTACAAGGTGCAAGGTACCCAAACTACCAGGACTCAAACCAATACCATAATCCCATAAAGCAACATTACTCCTGGCACTCCTAACAGTCCCACCGTTCCGATTGTTACTTCATTCATTCCAACTGTGTAGCTTTGATATCCATATTTCTGCATAACAATATTAATAAAATAAATCAGTGTACATCCTACTACAATCCGAATCAGCAAATCCAATACTGCCTCTATTACTTTCATGCTTACACCATACCTTTCTCCAACTTACCCTATTCACTGTTTTCATGTAAACATCCATCACAATTACAAATATATGTAATGATAGGAAAGATATATGCGTTTTTTAGATTTGATTTATTTTATTTTTAGACTTTGGAATTGCTTTTAGAGTTATTTTAGAGTTTGTACATACTATGGTCACATTTTTTCTATAGAATAATACTTGCAAGAGATTTTCATACATTTGAAATACTCCCCCTCATGAACAACTGATAGCTTATATCAGAGTTGTCGTTCAACTAACAGAACCCCGGCTAAGAACTCCCTCTTAATATACTTTAGCCGGGGCTTTTTATTTTCTAAATCTCTGTTCTTCCTTCAAACGCACGGAGCAGTGTTACCTCATCAATATATTCCAAATCCCCGCCTACAGGGACACCGCTTGCAATGCGTGTTACCTTAATGCCCGTCGGCTTAATCAATTTATTAACATACATAGCAGTTGTTTCTCCCTCGAGACTGGAATTTGTTGCAATAATCACTTCATCTACATCTCTCTGCAATCTTAGAATCAATTCTTTTAACCGAATATCTCCTGGTCCAATTCCAAGCATTGGTGAAATTGCCCCATGAAGTACATGATAGACACCTTCATACTTCTGAGTCTTTTCATAGGCAGCCAAATCTCTTGGATTTTCCACCACCATAATCTGTTTTTTATTTCTTGTTTTATCACTGCAGATTGGGCATAATTCTTGATCTGTCAGTGTTTGACATTCTTTGCAGTAGCAGACATTATTTTTTGCCTCTATCATGACATTTGACAGACTCTCTACTTGATCTTTGGGCAGATTAATAATATGAAATGCCAATCTTTGGGCAGATTTTGTTCCAATTCCTGGGAGTTTGGACAGTTCCTCAATTAATCTGCTAATCTGTTTGCTATAATAATCCATTTGTATCTCCTTTCTTTATGTACCTGCTTATGAAGCAATTATCATTACTATGCCAAATTGTCAATTATGGTTTGCCACGAATATTTTTCTTATTTCCTGTCCATACTGTTCTTTGTAAGCAGCTTACAACACAAAATATGAGTCTTATTAGGAGGTAACCTTTATGCAGGCAAATGAATGTATCGCATGTACAGTTTGTGAATGTACACATCATGACAATGCACAAAACTATTGTACATTGGATAAAATCCAAGTCGGAAAAATTGATAAATCCCCTTCCAAAAAAGAAGATACAGATTGCAATTCTTTCCAAGCCAAAATGTAACTATCTCAAAAAACGGAGCGTTGAATCATTTCAACTGCCCCGTTTTTCTATTTCAACTGTAGCTGACTAACTATAAATCCAGACACTTTAGAGCGTGTTTGCAAATTGCTTGTTACAAGATGTGCGTCACAATTTGTGGGGGATTTGTTCCAAATTCATGCGGTGCAGCGGGCTACATTGAATGAATTTGGGGCAAATATCCTCGCAAAGTGGGGCGTGCAGATTGTGGCAATGAATTTTCAAACACGCTCTAGAATGGAAATCCGCCAAATCCGCTAATTCCGCCTGTAATTGCTTCCATTGCATTTGCTGATTCTGTTTCTACAATTCTTAAGGCTTCATTTGTTGCTGCAAGAATCAAATCCTGAAGCATTTCAATATCTTCTGGATCTACTACTTCTTCTTTAATTTCAATAGATAAAATTTCTTTTTTACCGTTAATTACAACTTTTACAGCTCCACCACCTGCGGTAGTCTCCCATGTTGTTTCCTCTAATTGTTTGGATTTTTCCTCCATTTGTTTTTGCATTTTCTGTGCCTGTTTCATCAGGTTTCCCATATTATTAGGCATTCCGCCTCCAAATCCACCTCTTTTAGCCATTGTGTTTTTCTCCTTTCTATTTCTCACTTATCACTTTTTTAATCTTCATACTCTACTTCCATATTAGTCCATTTTCTAATATCCGGCATTGCATCATATTCTTCTTTTCCTTGAGAGATACATCCCAATCGGATTGTCACTTTTTTTTGTACATATGTTTCTATTGTATCTGATAACTCCTGCAAATGCTGAGCATTGTCAAAATATTGTCTGCACATCTCATCCTGAAATACAATGAGCAGTGTATTGCCTTCTCCAATAGTTGGTTTTGCATCCATAAGCATCTGCGGCATTGCACCCGATAAGGAGTTTACAATTTTTGCCCAGTTTGCTGCTACTTGCTTTAAATCCTCCGAAATAGCAGTTTCTAAAACAATTTTTTCTGTTACTTCCTGTTTTTCTCCTGCCATTCTGTTTTCATTTTGGAAATTTCTCTGTGGTGTAGTTGTCATGATGCCATTTTGTAACTGGGCTTCAATCTTTTTTAACCGTTGCACCAATGAAGAATAATCAGTTTCCATCTGTGGCTTACATAGCTTGATTAATGCAACCTCCACAAGAACTCTCTTCTGCGTACTATACCTAATCTGGTTTGACATCTCTGATAGAATACGAATATAACGCAATAATATTTCTACGTCTATCCGTTCTGCTTCCTGCTTCATGATTTCCGCCTGTTCTGAAGATACATCTATCATATTCATTGCCTGTTCTGAAGTTTTAATTAACAACAAATTTCTAAGATGCCATGTGAAATCCACAAGAAACTGTCCTAATTCACGTCCTGTGGCAACCAGTTCCTCTACAAGGGCAATACAGCCTGCGGCATTATTCTCTGCAATACATAAAAACATTTTCTGAAATATTTCTATATCCACCGCACCAAGTACATCTAAAACCTTTTCATAAGTCAGTGTTTCGCCAAAATAAAATGCAATACACTGGTCTAACAAACTTAATCCGTCACGCATAGAACCATCTGCTGCCTTTGCTACATAACGGAGTGCTTTTTCTTCTGCTTTGATGCCTTCCGTTTCCATCAGCTGTGCCAAGCGGTCTGCTATGGTATCAATACTAATCCGTCTAAAATCGTATCTCTGGCATCTGGATAAAATTGTTATTGGTATCTTATGTGCCTCGGTTGTTGCAAGAATAAACATAACATAAGATGGCGGTTCTTCCAATGTCTTTAACAAGGCATTAAATGCACCTGTTGACAACATATGAACTTCGTCTATAATATAAACTTTATATTTTCCTTCTGTTGGTGAATATTGTACTTCCTCTATGATTTCCCTGACATTATCTACTCCATTATTAGATGCCGCATCAATCTCTATCACATTCATGGAAGTCTGATTCTGAATACTTTTACATGTTTTGCATTGGTTACAGGGACCACCGTCAACCGGGCTTTCACAGTTCACCGCTTTTGCCAGAATCTTTGCAATTGTTGTTTTACCGGTTCCTCTTGTTCCACAGAATAAATATGCATGCCCCACTCGATTTACTTTTATTTGATTTTTCAGGGTAGTTACGATATGCTCCTGCCCTTTAACATCTTCAAAATCTCCTGGTCTGAATTTCCTATACAGTGCTTGGTACCCCATACTGCATCTCCTTTATGCATACTGATTTGTAACATTTTAACATACCTTATCTATTTTACCAATGTATAGGCTTATTGTCAAAAGGAATATGCATTTATTACAGTTTTTTTATAAATTTGGCAAAAAGTGGATAATGTTAGTTGTATGCCGAATGGGTATGAAAAGCGGGGCATGCAGATTGGGGCAATGGATTTTCAAACACGCTCTATTGATTCCTCTATCCATTTCTTTAAATAATATCTGCATTTTTCTGTTATTTTCTTTGCTATAGAATGATTTTTGCCACTGGCTGTTACTCCGATTATAACATTGTCCTCTCTGGCGATTCCCGGAAAATAAACTGTAGATTCTTCTTTTGCATCAGAAACCGTGACAAATACTCCCTCCTGTTTTGCATCTATGCCAATTTGAAAATTGATTTCCCTACTGTTTGTGGCGGCAATGACCCAAAAGGCGTTAGAACAATCTGTTGTTTTATAATTTCGTTCTAAAAGAATCATATGATTGGATGGTTCTTTTGACAATACTCTTATTTCTTTCGATATTTTGGGAGCAACCACATGAATAACGGCTCCAAATCCTAATAAGGATTTTACTCTCCTTGTGGCTATAGTTCCTGCTCCTGCTACTACTATCTTTTTTCCTGTCAAATCAAAAAACATTGGAAAACAGGGCATATTTTTCTCCTTATCATCTTCTCTTTTTTTTACTCGCAATGAAAACATTGTATCTTTCCCTGATTCGTTTTCTTCTTTCTCCTCTATCACTAACTCTGCCTTTAACATTTCTCCATTTTTTATCTGCCAGTCAAAATAGCTTTGTCTGGGACAGGCAAATTGCTCCATAATTGCCATTATGGTCCCGCCATGTACGACAAATGCTATATCCCCTTGTCTGTCCTGCTGAATATGGTTTTCTATAATGGTTTCAAACTGTTTTTTGCACCGCCTTATAAATTGCTTTCTACTTTCACCACCTGGAAATGGCATGGCTCCATTAGAAGCAAGCCATGCCTGATATTGACTGTTCTCTTTTAATTCTTCATAATTTTTACCTTCAAAAATACCAAAATCGGTTTCCCGCAAATCTTCACATATCACTTTATCCTGATTAGGATAAAGTATATCTGCTGTTTCCTTACACCGTTTCATGGGGCTTACATAAATATATGATACTTTGGGATAACTGTGTGCTTTTAATTCTTCCTTTCCTTTTCCCGACAGGCTCTCATCGGTTATTCCAATATAGCGTCTTTCCTCATTTCCTTTTGTCTTTCCATGTCTGATAAAATATAATTTCATGAGTTCTTCCCTCTTACAGTAGTTCTTATGTTGTTACAGTTAAGATAGCATAATTGATACTTATTGTGGTGTTTTTTAAATGGTCCTCTTAAACCATTATGGATTATAACAATCTTAATGGCTTATCTTACACATTAAAACTACTCATGGTTTCCTGCAGTGTCTCGATACTGCCCAATACCTGCCTTGTCTCACCCGATACACTTTCACTAGTATGTGTAATTGCCTGCAGATTTTCATTCACTGCCTGCACTGCTGCATCCACTTCATCCTGTGATTTTGAAATAAATGTTAGAATATCATTAATTTCCTGAATAGTCGCACTTAACTCCTCTGCTCCTGCACCCAGACTATTGCTGACATCAGCATAGTAAATTGCATCTGACTGATAACTTTTTCCTAATTCCTCTAATTTATCATAGTCTGACATCACTTCAGCATCCAGAAACTGTACAACATTGCCGCTCTCGTTCGAAAGTTCCTGCACACTTTCCCGCACTCTGCCTGTAAGTTCATTTACCTTACTAATTTCTGCACTGGTTGTTTCACTCAAATTTTTGATTTCTTCTGCAACCACTGCAAATCCTTTTCCTGCTTCCCCTGCTCTGGCTGCTTCGATAGATGCGTTTAAAGCAAGCAGATTCGTCTGTGATGCAATCTCTTGTATGGCATTTGACACATCCGTAATCTGGTTGATAATCTGCACTCCTGCAATTGCATCTGCAATATTTTTGCGGCTCTGATTGGTCACCATAACAGCATGCTTTTTATTCTTCATCATCTCTTCTACCACTGATTTTACTTTGGCTGTAATGTTATTTGCCTTTGCTGCCATATCCTGTGCCTGTCGTGCCAAATCGTTAACCGAATTCGTAATATTACGGCAATTCTCTTCAATGTTTTTAATGCTCTCTGTCTGTGCTTCCACACTTGCACCAGTTTCCTGCATTGTCGCACTAATTTCTGTAATATTGTCACTGATATCTCCTACCCTGTTATTTGTGTTTGCCATTCTTTCCTGAATAAGTGAAGATTCTTCTTTCGTTTGATGGATTGTCGCAATAAATTGCTCCTCTAATTCCCGTATTAAATAGTCAATTTCTTTGACCTCTTCTTTCGTTTGCAGAACTACATCCTTCCCAATTACCTTTTCTTTAATAAAATGTTTCATTTTATTCATTGGTTTTAGCATCCTGCTTACTGACAAGTTTAATATAGCCACGGAAAAGATAAGCAGAATAATTGCCAGCAGGACAGGCCGTATTAAATTATTCCGTATTTTATTTTGGATTGTATTCTTTACCTGAGTCACACCCAGCTTCCATCCTGTTGTTTGAATGGTACTAATTGCAGCATATTTTCCAAAACCATCATAGTCCTTGAACGAAATAACTTGATTTGCACCCAAGTCTATATCTACTTTTTCTGTTAATATCGTGTTTCCTTTCTTATTTGGAAGAAACTCTTCATTTGTGTGTGTGATGACACTGTTATCCTCTGCTAGAAGAAATGATTGCGACTCTTCATCTGTACTAATATTTTTTGTAATATCAATCAGCCTGTCAATCGTGATGTCTGCCAGCAGCACAGCCTGCTCGCCCTCCATCATAAATGGCTCAGCAATACTTACAATCGTCTGCCCTGTTGCAAAATCTACATATGGTGAAGTGTAGATTAGTTTGTTATTCTCAACCGCTTTCTTCCACCAGTTCCTTGTTGTCGGGTCAAGGTCCAATGTGGAATGATTTGCCGGAAATACTCCCCCATCATAAGCAAAACAACAGTAATACATCAATGCATTTTCATTTTCGGATAGATTCTTTTCCAGATAATCCATAATACTTTTTTTATTGTTCACTTCCATATCAGACAATGCACTTTTCATGGTATGAACAATATTGCCTTCCTGTGATAACCATTTATCAATCAACTTTGCATTTCCCTGTGACTGTCCCATAAGGACATCTTTTGCATTCTCTGACATTATACTGCTAAGCGTAATACCCTCATTTAATGCCATACAAAAGATAATCAAAATAGTACATATTGTGACAAATGTTAGAATATTTCCCCTTATTGTACCAAAAAATTTCATTTTCATGCTGCATCCCCTCCATAAAAATATCATTTCTCTGATTTTAACCATCATTCAAGTGCCAAAATACCCCAAATACTTCTGCAGAAAAAACTACAGAACACAATTAACACCTAAACTGGTCTGAATACCTTGCAACAGCGAGTCCAATGGAAATACAAGCATTTCCATTGGACTTGCTGCCTGCAGAAATAAAACAATTATTTATTAATATATTTTACCAAAATCAGCAAAAAAAGACAACCACCAAAAATGGCAACAGCAATTCCATTCATACCTTATTTTCAGTACAAAGCACATCTATTGTGGTATGCCGAATGAGTATCATTTCCCAAAAGTACATTATTACAAAAAAATTTACAGCTTGTCTGGGAATACATCTATTGCCAAGAATTATTCATGCTGGGCATCCGCCCTATAAAAACAATGATACAATATGCCTTTAATGAGCAAGTTCTAATGTGCATATTGCACAATTGTTTCTACATGGTCAAACTGTTACTGCAATCTAAAAAATTTTACTTTCTTTGTTTCCCAAATTATGCTATACTATAGTCTGATATGAATCGGAGAAATTAAGAAATGACATATTTCTCCTAACATATTACTAAACATTTTTACAAAAGGAGTAATATTTATGAAGTTTTATTTCAAACAATCTGTTATTTTTATTTTTGCTGCAATGATTACATTTGCACTATCATTCACTGTTGGCACAAAAATTTCTGCTGCAACAGTAAGACCTGATGAACTAAAGCAAACCGGTGAGACTACTACTTCTGTCAGCATTGAATGGAACAGCCCATACAGTACTAATCGCACTTATCATGTTGAATTATCTACAGACAATGTAAACTGGACAGAAAGCAAAATAACACCCTCTACATCAACTTCCTTAAATTATTTAGAAGCAGGACATACTTATTACGTTCGTATCTACACAACGGATCTGAATAATAATAATCCTTCTGCATATTCCGATGTGTTGGAGGTTGTTACAAAACCTTTGGGTTCATTGACACTTGTTCAATCAGCAGCAACTTCTAATTCTGTTACCTTGTCATGGAATCCAATTGAAGGTGCCAACCAGTATCAAATCTACTACCAGAATGCATCCGATTCCTATGGTACACAAAAACAGCTGATTGGTACAACACAAGCCTGCAATTATACATTAACAAACTTTTCCGCTTATAGTGACAAAATTTATTTGTATGTATATGCTGCCAGAACTACTTCTAATAACCAGTATGCTGCTGTATCTGAAGTTGCATTTGGATCTATCAACAATATAAGAACAATACCAGCAAAAGTTACCGGCTGTAAAAAAGACTATTGGACTGTCAGCAATAAGGGAAACGATAATACTTTAAGAGTCAGTTGGACATCAGTTCCTAATGTTTCGGGTTATCAGGTTAAAGTTTATAATACCAATAAGAAATGTGTCGCTACTTACACTACTTCTTCTAACAAACAAATCATTACCAAACTTAGCAAAACTTCCTGCTATTATTTTAAAGTAAGATCCTATGTTATGATGAGTAACACTCCTTCTTATGGTGAATGGTCTTCTAAGAAATGGGTTCTTCCTGCCGGCACTGGAAGTATATCACGGAAAAACAATAAACTGTATATAAAATGGAATAAAGTTACTGGTGCCACCGGATATGATGTTTATATGAAAGTCAGTGGTGCTTCCAAATATAAAAAAGTGAAATCTTTTGGTGCTGCTAAAACAACCTGTACCATTTCAAAATTTAATGGCAAAAAACTTTCAAATGTTTCTTACACTGTTACAATAGTGACAAAGAAAAAAGTTGGTACAAAAACTTATACTTCGAAATAATAACAGGCGCACCTAAAATGCGGATAAAGCCACACAAAACTTTATCCGCATTTCTAATTTGTAAGTTGTTCAAATCCTCACATAAGTATCATAAAACTCTGCATGTTCTAATAAGAATTCCATACATCCCATTCCCATAGCAAACACTGTTACCATTAGAATCATAGCAATCGCCCAGACATCATACCTGATTTCCCTGTCTTTCACCATTACATACGAGAATATCACTTCTATTCCAAGTACAATCAAAACTACAGGCCATAATTTTAATATAAATGCATAATTTATTGTTTGAAAAAAAGTCCGCAGCAAAAACAGTACTCCATATAATATACAGCAAAGTCCGAATGTGATACTTCCTATTCTGCATATTTTCATCTTTTTATCCCCTCTCTATTTCTCTTCATCTTCCCAGTCAATCTGTTCAATTCGGTCTAACTCTTTTTTCTTGCCAACAATCATACACAATCCAATATAGATAATGACAAGGGCAAATACTACTCTTGGAATCTTATGGGAAAATTCAAATATCCATTTCATCCATTCTTCCGGAAATATAGAATAAAGTACCCCCCAGAAATTCTGCCATAAAATCATAATTCCTACAAGAATTAGTCCTGCTGCTGTAAATGCTCTGATTCTTCCATTCCGCCTTGCCTGACTTTCTGCTTTCTTATTATCAAACAATCCCCAGAAAAATTCGTCCTCTAACTGATAGAATTCCTCATCAGGCAGTGCTGCTCTGTTCAGACAGTCAAAGAATGCATAAAACCACACTACAAATGCAATTAAGAGGCTTGGTCCGATTTCTAACCATGAACCAAGGAAGCTAATGCCAAAAAATAATGTCATCAGACTGACTCCTTGCCCCATAAACCCCATATACATATGTCCTGCTCCTGGCAGTAATGAAAATATAAATGTAAAAAAACTATTCTTTTTCCGTATCATTTTTCTTTCCCTCCATTGTTATTATTTTTGTTGTAACTTCATTGATGTTATGATTAATATTGTTTAACATCTCTAATTGAAAACCTTTTTTTTCATCCGGAATTTTTATTTCCATGCTAGATGTTTTGTAGTCTATGACAAATAATAAAAGGAGTGCAAAACACATAGCAGCCCCTACTCTCAGGCTGTAAAAAAACAACTGCATTTTCTTAGAATATTCTCTTTGTTGTCTGATTCTTCGTGACTTTTTTAGAATATGCTCTTTCATATCCGGCGGCGGTGATATAAGATAACCCTGCTCCATCACTTTGGAAAATAAATCTGCACAATAAGTACATTGTGACAAGTGATATTGTGTTTGCTCTGTTTCTTTCACAGTAAGCTGGCAGGAAAGCATCTTTATGATGTGGTCTTTTGTAATATGTCTGGTCTTTGCACCGTTCTTTATATGATGATTCTCTGTCATATGCTCACTCCTTTCCCCATAGTTTTTTCAGCATTGCTTTTGCACGATAAAGCTGTGTCTGGATTGTTTTAATGCTTTTCCCCTCTTTTTCTGCAATTTCTTTGGAAGATAATTCATAATAAAAATAATCCATTGCCACCTGATTATATGGTGGTTTTAGTTCACTGCATATGTTTTTTAAATGCCCTTTTGTTTCCTCTTCTAATACATTTTTTTCTGTGTGATTCTCCTCTGTCTGCAGTGCAGTAAAATATTCTTCTTCTGTTGGTACTGTTTTTGCAGATGCACTTTTCTTATAATCCAAACACTTATTTGTGGCAATTTTAGTCAGCCATGCTTTTTCATGTACTCCATCAAATTTGTCATAGTTTCGGTACGCAGCCAAAAATGTTTCCTGTGCCAAATCTTCTGCATCAAAATAATTGTTCGTAAACTGATAGCAGATGGAAAAAATTAATTTTCCATAGTTATCTATCAAATTTTCCAAAAATTCCTCTGAATTAATCTTTTCCACCTCCTCATTCCGGCATGGTTTTACTTAAGGTTTGATCAAAAGTGTTTCTTTACTATCACCTTTCATAATACTATAACGAGTACAAATTCAAAATGACTTCAAATTTTTTAAAAATTATTATTTTGAATTAAAAAGCGACTGCTATACTAACGATTTTATACTCGCTGGTATAGCAGTCATTTGTGTTGTTACATTCTCATATTTTATTCCCATTCAAAACATGGCATAGCCTGCAATTTAAACAAATTTTTTCTGTGCATTTCATCTATTTTCACTTTTATATCCCTATCCTCAATTTTACCTGTGCGGATATACTGGTCCAACACCATATAAGTAAATCCCAGATTATCCTCATCTGTTTTCCCGCACAGCCCATCTGTAGGTACCTTTTCAATAAGCTCCTCTGGTAACCCCAACTCTCTTCCAATTGCTTTTACTTCTGTTACAGTCAAACGGCTTAATGGACTGAAATCTCCTGCTCCATCTCCATATCTGGTGGCATATCCTACCCAGTCTTCACTTAAATTACATGTATTGGCTACACGCCCATTATTGGACTGGGACACTGCATAGAGCATTGCCATACGGATTCTTGCAGGCAGATTAATCTGTGCCTGATCAGATACTTCCATAAATTTCTCAAGTGATGCATACATTCCCTGAACCGCCTTGCTAATTGGCATTTCATAATATTTTATTTTCAGATGCTTGCATAACAACTTGGAATAAGATATGTCCTTTTGTATCCCATTTGGCATCAGCACACCAATCACCTTATCACATCCAAGTGCCTCTACACATAAAGCAGCCACTATAGAGCTGTCCTTTCCTCCTGATATTCCTACAACTGCATTGCAGTCTGGTCCATTTTCCAAAAACCAGTTTCTAATCCAATCAATGATTTGATTTTTCACTTTTGCTGCCTGAAATTTTTTCATAATACTCCCTCCAAATTCATATGTTATAGCGAATTACATCAACTAGACTCGGGATAAACAGCATATCCAAAACATGCCGATTGGGCAATGAATTTCCAAACACGCTCTAAAATACCCCCTCATTTAGTCTTGCTCTAATCTGCTGCAATGTTTCTTCCTCTAAAAATTTACCATCCCTAAAAATTGGTCTCAATTCATTTTCTTTGATATCTTCCGGTTTTTCATATCCATCTTCAAATGCCAATCTTCCTTCTGCATTTCTGTAAACACGGCATAAACCTTTCTGCGATTTTTTGAATCCGCCTTCTTTTGGGTTTTTAAAAATAGGATATCCTTTCCCATCTATTTCCATATAAGTTGCTTTAATGCAGGAAGAAAACGTATCCCTTGTAAATGGTTTTAACACTCCATTTTCTTCTATACACTGCATAGAGAAACTTCCCACACCCAATGCCGCATTGCTGCAGGCAAATCCATTTTCTGTTAATATTTTATAAATTTCCTCGCATCTCTGAATAGTAATACTATCTCCATAAATGGCTTTCACATGCGGATTAAGCACCTTATAACCTTTTTCATTGACAATGCCGCCAAAAATATCCCACAAATGAAATACTGTTTCTGTTACGACTTCTACACAATCACCGCTATCACCACGCATAAGCATGCAGCCATTATGATTCAGGATTTCTTCCTTTAATTGTGGAATTACATTATCTATCACATTCCAATAATCATAAGAATCCAATACAGCTGAAAAACTGGTATCCGGATAGATTTCTGTCAGCAGTCTGCGAAGAAGTGTAATCTCATCCCCATCTGCTGCATAATTGCTGCACATAACAGAATGTTCTGTACTAACAGCACCAAATGCCACTTCTTCCTTTGTACAATCACAGTTATAATTTTCCTCTAAGAATGGAATAGCAGGTACAGTAGCTGTATTTAAAAAGCTTAAACACCATCCGGCACTGCTTTTTATAGCACTCTGCAAACATTCCTGTCCGCGGAAACTAAAGTCTCCTAATGCCTTTGCCCTGCAAATACTATCATCACAAGTTTTCTCATAATATTTATTTACAATATCCCGATAGGCAGCCCCCACTGTAGCACTTAACATCGGATGCCACATTTCTGCGGAAATAAGACTCTCTAACGCCTGTGGCAGCCATGCAAAATCTTTATGTGTATTTGTGATTCCAAACATCGGCACATGCATTGGCACTTTTGTGCCCTCTGGTAATGCAACTATTTCAATAGGGAGATAGCCGAGTCTATGAAGTTTTCCTATTTTTTCACTGCTATAGGCATTTTTTCCTAATGCAGCATTTAATATTCTCTCATATTCTCCTACTGCCTCCTCATAACTTCTTTCAAAAAATTCTCTGTTAAAATAGTCTATCAGATAAGTTTTGATAAATGCCTGTAACCCAAACATCACTACTTCGTCCCACATATCTATCCTGCTCATACGAGGTGTGAAATAAGACATTGACTTTGTAATATCCTTTGGCAGCTGCATGTCATGTGTTGCTTTATAAAAGTCTATCAATAACATTGGATTTATTTCTTTCATGGTAATCCTCTTCTTTCTTGCTATATTTATTATTACTATCCAAAACAGCCCTTTATCATTTGCCAGAAGTTCCTTTTTTGTACTTTATTACCCGAATCCTCTCATCTTCTTCCAAAAACAGGCTGTCCGTTGTATATATTCTTTCCACTAATCCGCTCTGCAATAGTTTTCCCCTCTCCTTATCTAAGATACTCTTCTCCACATGAGTAGCAAAAGCATATATCCTCCCACAGCCCAATTCTTTTAATCTCTTTGCACTATAATAAAGAGAACCACCAAAAGCAATAATATCATCCACCATTAAAATCGTTTTTTCTGCCAGCTTTATCCCATTATCTGCTATATCAATGCCAAGTATCGTGCCATCCTCCCATCTGCGCTTTTTCATTCCATAGCAATAAGGACGCACAAACATTTCTCCGTATCGTTTTGCGGCACCTTCATCTGGAAAGTACAATAAAATTTCTTCTGACCTGTTCACAATTTGCGTACCCTTTTTCCCCTCTAATTCGTCTATTACCGCTTCAATATATTCTTTTGGATTTTGTATTACTACTCTGTCAATCAATGCAGCACTTACATTAGAATGAGGGTCCAATACTGTTACAGAAGTAAAATTTAATGCATTGATACACTCTGCAAAATACTTTAATGTAAATACTTCTGTATCCTTTTTCACTCTGTCCATTCTGGCATTTGGAATATACGGCATAATAAGAGAAACCGTTTTTCCCTTCTCCTGGAAATGCCTTGTAAGATACATTATTGTTAACAGTTCCTCCTCTGTTTCGTACTGCCACATACATTCTATATGGCTGTTTTTCATTAAATCTTCTTCCACTTTCAGCAATTGTGTTCCATCTGGAAAATGTTTTGTTTCATACTGGTTACCATTCCACTTGATCATAACAATCCCTCTCTCCATTCGCACCTGGTAGTGATTATTTCTGCTTACGGCTTAACAAATGATAATCTGACATGCCTTCATTGCTTCTAATGCATTTTTATGACTTTCTACAGTCACTCCTGCACAACAATTCTCAATCACTTTTATCGGAATTTCCGGCAAAGCTGCTTTTAAAATCATTGCATTTGAAATCACACAGATATCTGTACACAGCCCAATCAATTTAACAGATTCAATTTCACTTTTTGCTGCTGCCTCTTTTATTTTCTCCGCCAGCTCCATAGAGCCAAATGTTGGTTTGTCAATGACTACTGCTTTTCTAGTAAATTCTTGTAGTGCGGGACATATTTCCCAGCCTTCTGTATTCCTGATGCAGTGTTCCACGGGCAAATTTTTTCCTTCCTGTGTCTCCAGATAATTTTTCTCGTGGGTATCTTTTGTAAAGTATAATGGCCCCTTATGTGTTTTTACTGTTTCTACTACATTTTCAATAATCCTTTCTGCATCATCACTTCCCAATGCACCTGTAATAAAATCGTTCTGCATATCTATTACAACTAAAATCTCTTTTTTGTCCATAATATCTCCTCCCTATGATTATTATTCCTTATACTTTTTTTTAAACTCTAATCAAAACCTTATAATGCTTTCTTAAATAATTTTGATGGTCTATGACCTGCATTCTGAGCATACTCATCTGTTTCCTCTACTTTTCCCGAAATTTTTCTTCTAAAGTTGGCTGCCAGCAATTCTGTATCTAATACTGCCTCATACACATTCTGCAATTCTGTTAATGTAAATTTCTCCGGCACCAGGTGGAATGACACATCAGTATATTCAATCTTTCCACGAAGCCGTTCAATTGCCAGTGTTATAATATGTGCATGATCAAATGCAAGCCCGTCATTTTTTAAAATCTTATACTCTGTACGACTGGTTCCATTTTTATAGCATTGCTGTTTCATAATAGTAGCTGTTAGTATCTCTTTTTCTTTTGTAAGCTCTAATTCATAATAAATTTCACTTATTATAATACCTTCTTTTTGTTCTCTTTGTTCCTTTACAACTTTTAAGGAAACATTGAACCAGTCTGTTGCTTCCGAATCGCTCAAATCCCCAACTTTCTCCTGTTGCACCAAAGCCATATATGCACATGTAATTACCCATGTTCTCGGATCTCTGTTTGGTGTACTAATTGTATAGAGCTGCTCTAAATAGATATTATCAATACCAGTTTCTTTTTTTAATCCCCTTATAGCTGATTCCTCCAGTGTTTCGTTTGGTGTTGCAAACACTCCTGGTAATGCCCAATTGTCCTTAAATGGATGTTCTTTCCTTTTTATCAAAAGCACTTTCAATCTCTTCTCTGGCAATTTTCTATAGTTGTCCACTTCATCATTTCCAATTGCCAATAGTGCTATATCTACTGTTACAGATGGTCTCTCATAGTCTTCTGGATTATATGTAGACAAGAAATCCAGTTCTTCCTGATTTTTTTTATCTTTCATATTTTGCACCAAACCTACCAACCACAAGCTCGCTTGCATTTGATAGACACAAACACAAAGGGTAAACGACATGTGTTTGCATTTTTTCCTTTCTTTTATTTTTCTTTTCCTTTTTTATCAAACCTTTTCAATGCAAAAAGTAAACAAACTACCACACAGCAAGCTACAGGGACTTGACCTCGCAATAGTAGTCAAATGGAGCTACAAGCATTTCCGCTTTACCAAAGGTGTGCAGCACAGACTCGTTGCACACAGGAATAAATGCATCTGTATTTCCTCTTTTCTTACTTATTAACTTATTGATAATAACAATATACATCTAACAATTATATTTGTCAAGAGAAAATTTAAAAAATTTTATATTACAGCTCAGCCATGCAGAAATGATTGTACAATATGCACGTGGGAACTTTGCTTATTAATTCCAAATTGTACAGCTATTTCTGTATAGCTAAACTATAGCACATAAAAACAGTGGCTGTATCTGAATACAGATAACAATCTGTTCAGTATACAGCCACTGTTTTTATACTTGAAATTTATAACTATTACATTTATTTAATCTCCAAAACATATTCCCATTGCTTTGGCTTCGTTCACAATGGAGCTATCTGGATCTACTACCTTTAATTTTCCTGCCACTTCATTAAGTGGTACTGGAATAATTTCCCCATTACGAATCGCCGCCATATAACCATACTGCTCCCTTTTAATCATTTCTGCTGCTGCTGCTCCCAAGCGGCTTGAAATCACTCTGTCATAAGCGCATGGCTCTCCTCCTCTCTGCGTATGTCCAGGTACGGTGATACGAATTTCCTGTCCTGTTAATGCTTCAATTTCTTTTCCTACTTTATAGGAAACGGACGGATATGGGCTGTTTTTCATTTTTGCCTTTAACTCTTTTTTACTCAATGCCGCATCCTCTTTTGATATCGCACCTTCTGCTACTGCAAGAATAGAGAAGCTTTTTCCCTGTTCTGTACGTTTTTCAATTGCAGCTGCAACTTTTTTGATATCATATGGAATTTCGGGAAGCAAAATAATATCCGCACCCCCTGCAATTCCCGCATGTAAAGTAAGCCATCCTACTTTGTGCCCCATAACTTCTACAATAAACACCCGCCCATGTGATGCTGCTGTTGTATGAATACAATCAATGGCATCAGTAGCAACATCTACTGCACTTTGGAACCCAAATGTCATATCTGTTCCCCATATATCATTGTCAATTGTCTTTGGAAGTGTCACAATATTCAATCCTTCCTTCGATAATAGATTCGCAGTTTTATGTGTTCCATTTCCACCTAATATCACAAGACAATCTAATTTTAACTTCTTATAAGTACCTTTCATTGCCTTCACTTTATCTAACCCATTTTCATCTGGCTGATTCATTAATTTAAATGGCTGCCTGGAGGTTCCCAAAATCGTACCACCCCTAGTTAAAATTCCTGAAAAATCTGACGGCTGCATTTTTTTATAATTTTCATACATCAATCCTCTGTATCCATCTAAGATACCATAAATTTCAACTTCATCAAATGCCTCATACAATGTTTTTGCAACACCTCGAATAGTTGCATTTAAACTTTGACAATCTCCACCACTGGTTAATAATGCAATTCTTTTCATACTTTTTCCTCCTTAATTTACATTTGATTTAAAGTGTATCTGAAAATTCCTTTCACAAAAACTTAATTTTTATTGTACTACAGCGTGTTTTAAAATTGTTATAAGATGTATGCTGCAATTTGTGGGGGATTTGTTCCAAATTCATGAGATGCAGCAGACTGCATTGAATGAATTTAGGGCAAATATCCGTACCTTATCGTACAAAGTCCGCTAGCCTGAACGGTCATGGATCGTGGTTTGCCAGATGGGTACGCAAAGCGGACATGCAAATTGAGGCAGTGAATTTTCAACCATGCTCTATTAATCATACAAACTTATTCTGCACAGCTCTCACTTTAATGAAACGCTATGTCCTGCTATTTTTTAATATCTCATCGCTGTCTAGTACAATCGTAAATGGTCCATCATTTAAAAGACTAACTTTCATATCAGCTCCAAATTCTCCCTTTTCTACTCTACCTAAATATTCTTTTCCTAACTCTAAAAAATATTCATATAACTCTGTTGCCAGTTCTGGTTTTGCAGCTTCTATAAAACTTGGGCGGTTTCCTTTCCTGCAATTTGCATAAAGGGTAAATTGAGAAATTACCATAAGTTCTCCTTTTATATCTGATAGTGACAAATTTGTCTTTCCATCTTCATCTGAAAAAATACGAAGCTTTATCATCTTTTGAAACATTTTCTCTGCAATTTCCTTTGTATCTTCTTGCCCTATACCTAATAAAACCATAATGCCCTGTCCAATTTTTCCTAAGCATATACCATCCGCTTCTACTGAAGCATGCTTTACTCTTTGTATTACTAATTTCATTCCAAGCATCAGCCCTCTTCCAATAAAATCCTTCTTTATTTTAATACTACAACAGAATATGCTGGTAATGTAATCTCCTCTCCATTAATTGTAACCGCCTCTCCTGTTGTTGTAAGATAACCTCTGATATCTTCATACTTGTAAGTATCTTTGCTTACCTTTACCTTCTTTTCTTCTGATGCAAAATTATATAGGATATAGATTGCACTCTTTTTATATGTCTTTGAAATGGCACATATATCACTATCTTCAATTTTGTCCATATATGCTGCTGTTCCTCTTGCAATTTCCGGGTTCTCATTACGGATACGAATAGCACGTTTCACAAAATTCAAAATAGAAAATGGATCTTCCGCCTGTTTGTCTTCCGGCTCAAACCTATGCTCCACTGTTCCCATATCCTCTGGTCCATCCGTCATACCTTCTGTATTATCTGCTGACCAATACATCGGTGCCCGCTTATTCTCATCACTTCCACTTCCACTCATTCCCAGTTCTTCTCCATAGTACAGAAATGCAGAACCACCCATAAATAAATTCATTGCCCATGCCATTTTTATTTCATCGGACTCATAAGATAAAAAACCAGCCGCACGCCCTGTATCATGGTTTGTAAAAAATGGTGCATCTATTCCATTTTTATTTACTTTTTTAATTTTATTCTGTATATCTACCATTGCTTTTCCAAAACCCTTACCAGTACTGCTGGTATTTTTTTTGCTGGCCGTTTTTGTAATAATGCCGGATGAATCACCGAAATCAAAATCAAATGCACTGTCTATGCCGCTTTTATAATATTGTGTATAACTTTCTGAACCTTCCCAAACCTCTGCAACCAAATAGTTATCCTTACTCTTGGACTTTACATACTTTGAAAACCATTCTAATACTTTAATATTTTTCTCTGTGGAACCCGAATAAAACTCCTTTGCTCCATCTAGACGAAATCCTCCCACACCAGCAGACAGCCAAAAGTCTGCAATATTTTCGATTTCCCTTCTTAATTTTTTGCAGGCAAGATTTAAATCTGGCATCTGATCCCAGAAAACTGCCTCATAATACCAATCTGTATCTTCTATTTGATAATAAGTACTACCTATTGCTTCCTCCTCTTTTTTAAAATTATAATATTCTACATATGGACAATCTTTTACATTAGGTTCTTCTCCTTCTTTTAAGGATTTTAAATAGTCTGTTGCTTTTACAAACCAGTCATTTTCTGCTGATGTATGATTCAATGGCAAATCAATGATTAATTTAATTCCTCTTTTCCCACATTCAGCTACAAGATTTTTGAAATCTTCCAATGTCCCATATTCCTCATCAATATCATAATAATCTGTTACATCATATTTATGGTATGTTGTAGATGGCATGATAGGCATAAGCCAGATACCATTACAACCTAAGTCTGTATCTGTACTATCATCACCATCATTAATATAATCAAGTTTTGATATTAATCCATTAATATCTCCAATGCCATCCCCATCACTATCATAGTAAGAATACAAAAAAACCTGATAATAAGTCCTGTAATTATCATCTATTACATTTAATTCCTGCTGATACTCATAATCAGCAAATACTGTATTTTTATTTTCTTCGTTAGGCATTGCACTTGTTGCCGCATCCTCTGTTGCCGCTGGTTCTGATGTTATTGTATCTGCCTGCCCTTGGCCATTACAACCTGTTAATATTACTAAAATCATCATTAATGCTATTATCCTTTTTTTCATATGATACCTCCAATTTTCTTCTTGTCAGTTTTCTTTCTATTATCTGGCAATACTTTAAAATACGATATGGAATATTTTACTATTAATAGTATTGTATCTCATTTAGTAGCAATATGGCAAGAATAGAATCTATTTTGTTTTAAAAATTGAACACGATTCATCTATGCAGAAATAGTTGCACAATAAAACAGACCTGCCAAATGACAAGCCTGCTTTATATACTGATATACTTTGTATTTTATTTTTAATCGCAATTCCATTAACCTTTTACGGCACCTGCTGACATACCTTCTACATAATATTTCTGCATGAAGATAAACAATAATGCAATTGGAATAGACACAATAACTGCAGCTGCACAGAACACTGTAAACCACTGTCCAATAAACTCCTTTTGAACCATTGTCCACATACCAATCGCTACTGTATATTTTGAATAACTTGTACCCATGATAACCTTTGCAAAGATAAAGTCTATCCAAGGTGCAATAAATGATGTTAATACTGTATAAATTAAAATCGGTTTTGACAAAGGTATTGTAATTTTTATAAATACCTGCCATTTTGTTGCTCCATCAATCCAAGCAGCTTCATCTACTGCTTTTGGAATTGTATCAAAGAAACCTTTTGCAATATGATATTGTAAACATTGTCCTGAAGAATATACTAATACTAATGCAAGTAAGGATGCATTCATATTAAGTGCTTTTAAGATATGATAAATTGCTGTCATAGACATGAATCCAGGAAACATTGTTAAAATCATACCTACATTCATAAATGGTTTTCTAGCTTTAAATCTTAATCTTGAAAAAGAATATGATACACATAATACATAAAATGTAGATAAGACACATGTTGCAACTGCTACAATAAATGTATTACCAAACCATTTCATAAAATAGAACTGGCTTGTATCTGTAAATAATCTGACATAATTGTCTAAAGTAAACTGTTTTGGCCAAAAATAATCTGTATATGCACCTGATGACTCCCCTCTGAAGGATGTCAATACTACCCAGAAAACCGGGAATATCCAGATAATAGCCATGATACCAAGAATAATATGCACTGCTGTGTCTGCAATCATTCTATTACGACGCATTGAACCTGTTTTCATTATTGGAATCCCTCCTCATTCTTGTATGAACCTGTATTTCTATAAGTAATCAATGATAATGTAGCGGAGATTACGAACACTAAAATACCGATAACTGCTGCAAGGTTATAATCCGCTGTATCTACTGTTAATTTGTATAACCATGTTACAAGTAAGTCCGTATGTCCCGCCTGATAGAACTTATTGTCCAAAGGTTCACCAGCTGTTAAGAAGTAGATAACATTAAAGTTATTCAAATTACCTACAAAATCAGAAATCAACTTTGGTGTTGTAACAAATAACATATAAGGTAATGTAATTTTAAAGAATGTAACAACTGGTGTTGCACCATCCACTTTGGCAGATTCATATAAATCAGCAGGAATATTCTGCAAAATACCTGTTGTTACTAACATAGTATATGGCATACCTACCCACAAGTTAACAATAATGACTGTTACCTTTGCCCAAACTGAGCTAGTAAAGAATGGCAATGCTTTTGAGATTAATCCCGCATGAAGCAGCATTGTATTAATTGGTCCCTGATCTGTTAACATATTACTTACAATCAATAAGGATACAAACTGTGGTACTGCAATGGATATCACAAAAACGGTTCTCCAAAATGGTTTAAACTTTGTTCCTTTTCTATTAATGATAATAGCAAGCAGCATACCAAAAATATAATTTAAGAATGTCGCAAAAATTGCCCATGTAAATGTCCAGATCAAGATTGCCCAGAACGTCTGTCCAAGTGTTCCCTTCGCACTTAATAATGTAGCAAAATTCTTGAACCCTACCCAATGGAATAGATTCGCAGGAGGCTGATGATCCTTGTCAAAGTTTGTAAACGCTACCAATACCATAAAGAAAATTGGCACAATATTAAAAATTAAAATATTTAATATTGGTAATGTTAATAATGTCTTGTGAAGCTTTGAATCAAAATGTGCTTTAATATCGTCTAATATACTTGGTAATGGTTTCCCTTTTTCCTGCAATTTCTGTGCTTCAAAAGCGGCTTTCACATTCGCTCTCCATATTAACACAAATGCTGCAATGATAAAAAGTGCAACTGTTGCTGCCAAAAGCATTAACATGGAATTATCTCCCGATATAACCTCGATTCGATTTGTCTCGGGATTCAACTGTTTTGTTTGTCCTTTTGTACCAAGATCATCTAAATGGGATAATGCTGTTAGTCCAATCATTGCCATATAAAATAGAAAGCCAAGTTCCATCCCCAGAAAAAGAATACCCTTTACTATCTGCTTTCTGGCAAGATTACCCATTCCCAGAATAAAAAAGGAAGTCTTAGTAAAAATATCACCTTCCGTCCATGCCTGCTTTACAATTCCCGGCCCTTTCGTTTTATTATCGTTTTTTCCCATTTCGTTTTATTCCTCCTTCTTAATAAGATGTTTCGTTTAAACTCATTTCTTTAAACTGAGTGTAGACGAAACATCTTATTATTTTCCTTTATTCATAACATATCATTCTATTATTAAAGATGTTTTCCCTGCCCAACTGAGCAGGGAAAACCTGACATCTACATAAACATCTGCCCAAAATCATTACATGATTATTTATGTATGACTAAGCTCATTTAATTACTCTGTAATTTCAGCTAATATGTTGTTAACCATTTCATCTAATTTAGCTTGTGCATTGTCTTTTGTAATTTCTTTATTATATACGCCCTGACCAAAAGCTTTTACTGGATTCCAGTAATTATTCATCTGTTTTGTCTTTGCACGAGGAGCTAAATGATCTTTTTGGTTATCAATCGCAACTGCAACAGGATCACTCTGCACTGCTTCATCAGAAGCCAATGAACTCCATGTAGGAATCACACCTCTTGCTTCAAAACGTACTTTCTGCATTGCTTCTCCACCTAAGAATTCAGCAAATGCCTGTGCTGCTTCTTTTTGTTCAGAATGTGAATTAACACCAATATATTTGTAATCCGCAAAAGCTTGTAAATTTACTTCTTTGTCACCTAGTTTTATTGTAGGAAGTGCTGCTGCTGCATAATTGTCACCTAACTCTTTTTTCACATCTTCTGCACTCCAAGAGCCGCCACACCAAGCTCCTAATTTTCCTTCTTTAAATTTGGTACGAGCACTACCTTTACCATCTTCATTTATAAATTTCTTGTTAGATACCATATCAATCATATAATTAGCTGCTTCTAAACCTGATGCATCATTAAATGTACAAACTGAATTATCTCCGTTTGTAAATAATTCACAACCAGCTGCAAAGAAGAAAGAACCTGTATAGAAACTATCTGTCATTGGCATAGAGAAATTGTAAACACCATCTCCTAAATCTTTTGCCATCATAGTATCAAGGCTTTTTACATCATCTTCAGTGAATAAACTCTTATCATAATATATGAACCACTGGTTTGAAGTAAAAGGAACACCATATATAAAATCTTGTCCTAAATCTTTATCTGTAAATGTAATAGCTTCAATTGCAGCTTCTGGATTGTTAGCTTTAACAACTTCTGCTCCATCACCTGATAGTGGATATAAAACACCACTTTCCTGTAAACCTAATGCCTGATCTCCAGGAAGCATGAATACATCTGCACCAGCTTCTGCATCCTTTGACATTTCTGAATTTAAGTCAGCTTCTGAGCAAACAGCCGCATCAATTGTAAGCACCCAGTTTGACTGGCTCTTGTTAAACTCTTCTACCATATAATTTAATAAATTGTCACCATAATCACCAAAACCACCTTTTTGTTTTTGCTCTTCTTGTGGTGTCCAAACTTTAAGTGTTACAGGTGTTGCTTCTCCAGTTGATTGGTTTTCTCCACCTTCTTCTCCACCTGCTGCTGTTGCCTGTGGTGCTGTTGTAGCACTACCGCTACCATCATTTCCTCCACATGCTGTCATTGATCCCATTGCTAATACTAATGCCATTAACAATGCTGCGAATTTTGTCATTTTTTTCATAATCTCTACCTCTTTCTTTAAAAAAATTATATGAAACATGCACTATACATGTTACATTCCCTTGAATTACTCTTCTGTATCATCTTCTGATACAGGAGCATCTTCTGAAACCTTTCCATCTCTGTTAAAGATCTCTGTTAACTCTTTCAAATATTTGATATGTTCTTCCGTAAACTGTCCTGCTGTCATTCTCCATCTCCAATTCTGTCCTACACTGGATGGCAAATTCATTCTTGCACTATTATCTAATTCCAAAATGTCCTGCATCTGCATAATAACAACATCTGCAACACTTGCATAAGCAGAACGGATAACTGCTTTTGGCACCTCGGTTTTGCTTGTTACATTCAAATACTTGTATGTGTATTCCATCTCTTCTTCTGTTTTTGCCTCAAAGAAACCTGCCAAAGTCTCATTGTCATGTGTTCCGCCATATACTAACATATTATTTTTATAAGTATGCGGCAGATTATTATTTGTGGTACTTCCATCAAATGCAAACTGCATAATTTTCATACCAGGCCAACCCATCTCTTCCTTTAAGTCAACTACACTAGGTACTACAACACCCAAATCCTCTGCAATAATCTTAGCATCTCCAATAGACTCTTTAATTGCTGTAGTAAGCTTAATACCAGGTCCCTTTTTCCATTTTCCTTCCATAGCAGTTGGGCAGCTGCTTGGAATTCTATAATATCTAACAACTCCAATAAAGTGGTCAATACGAACCACATCATATAAAGTTGCGTTGGCTTTCATTCTTTCTCTCCACCATGAAAAATCTTCTTTTTCCATAGCTGTCCAATCATATAAAGGATTTCCCCATCTTTGTCCTGTTTCTGAAAAGGCATCTGGCGGAACTCCCGCTACATTAATTGGATTTTTTCTTTCATCTAATTCAAATAATCTTCCATGCACCCATACATCTGAGCTGTCCATAGATACATATAATGGAATATCACCAATAATCTGTATTCCTTTTTCATTGGTGTATTTTTTTAAGTCATTCCATTGTTCATAAAATTTGAACTGGCAGAATTTCCAAAAATCAATCTCTTCTGCTAATTCTTTTTGATATTTTTGAACAGCGGTATCTTCACGAAATTTAATCTCTTCATCCCATTCTGTCCATGACTGGTTGTTAAATTGTCCTTTCAATGCCATATAAAAGCTGTAATCATCTAACCAATATGTGCTGTTGTCAACAAATGTCTTGTAAGCTTCTGTTTCCCTGAAACTGCTTTTCTGATATGCTTCTTTTAATAAATCAAAACGACTGTTAAAAATTGTTGCATAATCAATGTCTGCCGGGTTATCTCCCCATGATTTTGCATTAATCTGTTCTTCTGTAAGAAGGCCCTCTTCCGCTAAATAATCCAAATCAATAAAGTAAGGATTTCCAGCGAATGCTGAAAACGATTGATATGGACTGTCTCCAAAACTAGTTGGACCTAATGGAAGTACCTGCCAGAACTTCTGTCCTGCTTCCACAAGCGTATCCACAAAATCGTATGCTTCGTCTCCGAATGTTCCAATTCCATATTTTGAAGGCAGACTACTTACAGGAAGCAAGATTCCTGCTGCTCTTCCAAGTCTCTGTTCACTCTTTTCTTTCATCGCAATATTCTCCATATACTTTTCCTTTTTCATGACATCAGCTCCGTACTCTCTGTTCTAAAAATAAGTACCTTTCGCTTGTCCGTCTTTTTGGCAAAACTATTTATCTGCCAAAACTATTTACATATTAAATCATATTCTATGTTTTGTCAATATTTTTTTTATGATTTCTAGTAATTTTCTCTAGTTAATTTTATTCTTTTTTTTGTTTATTTGTTTATAATTACAACCCCTTCTTTAAGACTACCTCAAAAATGACCAAAAATCAACATATATTTTCACATTTTTATTGTTTTTTCTTTGTTTTTTTTGCATTATTCAGAAAAAACAATATGTATCTCTCTTGTTTTTCCTTCATTTTCTCTTGTTTTTCTTCAAAATTTATATTTTTATCCCGGCTCTTTACTTTTGTATAGTATTACCATAACCCTTTTATTTATTTGGGAATCGCATTTATTTATGGATTGTAATCTGAATATACACAACTGCTATTGTATCATAACTATTCAACCATGCCATTCATAATTTTCCATAATGTATATTATCACTAAAAATTTGCAGTTCGGCTGATAAACTATTATATCAGACATCTGCCCTATAGAAGCAATGATGCAACATACACTTGGCAAACAAGCTCCCATATGCATATTGTACAATTGTTTCTGCATGGCCAAACTGTAACATTGTATCCCTTTTTGCATATTTCCCTTTTTATTATGCTGATTTTTTGATATAATAATACCAAACAAAGTATATGTTTTGAAACTATTTTTTATACCACAATAACATTGTGGCATTTATTACACATTTTAAAGGGGGATTTTTCATGAAAACGAAAAAATTTTTTAATTTTTTATCTATTTTTATTTGTTTTAGTATTATATTATTATCCTGTTACTATACAGATAATGCTAATTTCAAATATTACAACCAGACTCTGTCCAACCAGACCAAGGTATCTGCACAAGATGTAACACCTTCCACTGTTCCTTCTACTGCCACTGGACCAGCTACTGCTTTGCCTGTTGCTACTACAGCTTCTGCCACTACAATCCCAACTACAGGTCCCGCAGCCACTACACCTGCTGCTGCTTCTGCTGTTCCAAGCCCCACTTCATCTTTTGGAACAGATACCTCTGCTGCTCCAGTTCCTACTTCACCTACCGGAACAGGAACATCTGCTCCCATACCAATAAGAACCTCTTCTCCAAGACCAACCAACCCTATTACAACGCTTCTTCCACCTAGCACTCCGCGTCCTATTATTATACCTACTGCAAATCCACAGCAGCTTGTTAGTATTACAGTAACTTATACAGGCCCTACTATTACAGCACCTACTACTATTACAAAAAATAATCTAGTTGTAACTGCTCATTATTCCAACCAACGAACAGCAGTGATCTCTGATTATACTTTTTTGTCTTCTACTGAAATTACTACTCCAGGCAATTATACCATTACAGTGTTTTACTCCGGCTTGAAAGCAAGCTGTTATATTCTTTATGATGATGGTACTTTACCAAGCACTTACACTATAACCTTGGAATCGAATGGAGGTTCCAGTCTGCCTGCTATTACTAACATTGCGCCTAACTCAACAATTTATTATCCTAGTACTCCTGTTTTCTATGGATATCGTTTCCGCGGCTGGTACACATCACCTGATTTTACAACAGAATTTTCTGAATATGACAGAATCACTTCCAATATGACACTTTATGCGAAATGGGAGAAAAAAGAAAATCCTGACAGGGATACTTTTACTAACTACATTACATTTGATAACTATACAGTTGTAATATCTGCTGACTTAACCGGTCAAACTCTTAGCAGATACATTAATTTGAATACTAAGCCGGTTGATTCTGCTTTGATTTCAGAATTATGTAAAAATGTATGCTCAACTTCGAAATATTTTGGTTTTTCACTTGGTTTAACAGGTTATGCATTTTCACCGGCAGACCCGCCTCTCATTACAATTAGTATTCCTTCCACTTTTGATACCGCAAAAACAGCAGTATATTATACAACTAATCATAAAACAATTGCGGGAAAAGTATATGGTATTTTTACTTCAGACACTATGGATGGTCAGAATTACTTTACATTTTACGCTTATGAGCCAGGAACCTATATTTTGGCAGAAACAGACACCATTCAGCCAACCATTCCGCCAACAGCCGCTCCGACAGCCACTCCAACCATTGTTCCAACGACCACTCCAACCATTGCTCCTCCCACACCTACTCCTTATATTACAATGTCCTCCATTGGAAAGGTAACAATTCACTCTCAGGTTGCACCTAATGTAAAGCTCTATCATTCATCTAAAAATATTAGTGATATTAATTTAATCTGGTCTAGCAGCAATACTTCTGTAGCTTCTGTATCAAAAAATGGTGTTGTAAATGCTCAGTCAATAGGTACTGCTACCATTACAGTACGTTCTGAAGACGGAACACTGTCAGCTTCCAGAAAAATTACTGTTACTACAAAGAAACCGATTAAAACCTTAACACTAAATGTTTCAAAGAAAACACTTAGAAAAGGAAAATCATTCCAAATCAAGGCAACAATACGACCAGCTAAAGCAACAATAAAAACGCTAAGTTACAAATCTTCTAAGCCATCTGTCGCCAAAGTGTCAAAAACAGGAAAAATAACCGCCAAAAAGAAAGGCACCTGCGTGATTACTGTAAAAACTACTGACGGAAGCGGAATTTCCAAAAAAATTAACATTACTGTAAAAAAATAATTTGATGCTGTATTTGTAAAACAAAAAATTGCTGCATCAACAACAAAAAATAGTATATATGGTTTACACAGTTTGTTTTGTTAGTAAACTATATATACTATTTTATTTTAATGCAACAATCTCTTATTCTATCTTTCGTACTGCCTTTTCTTTTTCATTCCTGCAAATAAAACATTATATTTCCATTACAATTCAACCATTTCCTAAATTCAAAATCTTTCTGCTTTTACATCTGATTCTTATAACATTTTATTAATCATTTCTGTTACACTATCAGCTAATGCAGCGGATTTCTGGTTTGCATCTTCTAAAGATGTTCCAACTACACCAAAGTAGAATTTAATCTTTGGCTCTGTTCCTGAAGGTCTTGCACATAACCATGCGTTATCACTCAAATCATAATATAAAACGTTAGAATTTGGTAATCCTGTAGGTTTAACTTCACCTGTTGCCATATCTTTAATGGTATCTTCCTTGTAATCTCTTGCTGATAATACTTTGTACCCGCCAATTTCTGTTGGAGTTTCGTTTCTTAAGGTATTCATAATTGTCTGGATTTTCTCTAATCCTTCGATACCGCTTAAACCAATTGCTTTGATATCATCCTTATAATATCCATATTTTTCATACATGGCAACCATAGCATCCCACAGTGTCATGCCTTTTGTTTTATAATAGGCAGCTGCTTCACAAAGTGCCATTGTTGCTACGATTGCATCTTTGTCTCTTGCATGTGTTCCTATTAAACAGCCATAGCTTTCTTCAAATCCAAACAGATAAGAACCTTTTCCTGTTGTTTCAAAACCAAGTATTTGCTGTCCAATAAATTTGAAACCTGTTAATACTTCAATTAATTTTACATCATAATATTTTGCAATAGCATCTGCCATATTAGAGGTAACAATCGTTTTAATTAATGCACCATCTTTCGGAAGACCTTTTGTTTCTTTTATTTGTCCAATTTCATAATCTGCTAACAGGCATCCTGACATATTACCTGTTAATGTAATGTATTCTCCCGATTTTGCATCCTTCACATATACACCTAAACGGTCAGCATCAGGATCAGTAGCAAGCACTAGATCCGCATCTTTTTCTTTTGCTAATTTTAATGCCAATGTAAATGCTTCTGCTGCCTCCGGATTAGGATAACTTACAGTTGGGAATTCTCCATCAGGAAGTTCCTGTTCAGGTACAACATAGACATTTTCAAAACCTATTTCTTTTAATATTCTTCTTGCAGGAATATTTCCTGTTCCATGAAGTGGAGTATAGACAATTTTTAAATCTTTTCCTACTTCTTTGATACTATCCCAATGTATCACCTGTTTCTTTAACTCTTCCATGTATTTATCATCAATGGCAGCCCCAATTACTTCATAAAGTCCCGCTTTTTCAGCTTCTGCTTTACTCATTGTTTTCACTGTATTGTAATCTGTTACAGCTTTTACTTCTGCCATAATACCACTATCATGAGGCGGTGTAATCTGTGCACCATCTTCCCAGTATACTTTGTATCCATTATATTCTGGTGGATTGTGGCTGGCTGTAATGTTAATTCCAGCAATACATTTTAATTCCCTTACTGCAAATGACAACTCAGGTGTCGGACGTAATGTTTCAAATACATACGCTTTGATTCCATTTGCCGCAAGGCATAATGCAGCTTCATCTGCAAATTCAGGTGACATACGGCGGGAATCATATGCAATGGCAACTCCTTTTGAAGCAAACTCTTTCTTAACAATATAATTTGCCAAGCCTTGTGTTGCTTTACGAACAGTATAAACATTCATACGATTTGTTCCTGCACCGATGATTCCACGAAGTCCTGCAGTTCCAAATTCAAGTTCCTTATAAAACCTTTCCTTGATTTCGTTTTCATCATCTTTGATCGACTGCAGCTCTTTCTTTGTTTCCTCATCAAAATAAGGGTTTGTTAACCATTGTTCATAAATACTTTTGTACTCCATTATCTGTTCCTCCTGTTTTTTTATAAATATATGTAGATATTGTTATGTACACTTGTGACAAACCTGCAAATGCTCTCTTCGTTTGCCTTTCGCCGCCGCTGATACAAAGAGTGAGTGTACTTTTCTCACTCTTTATTCTGCAATCGGAACCATTTCTGAGAATTGGTATACTGCATCTTTCGAATCATCTTTTACTTGTATTGTATAACTTTTGGTCTGATATCCCTGCATGGATAATAATATAGACAATGTTCCAATCTGCTTTTCAAAGCTGACAGGCACATCTCCTTTATATACACCATTCACATATACCTGTGCACCTATTGGTGAACGAATACTAATGACATGATTAGGATCGGTCTGTGCTGATGCGGCAGGCGAAGGATTCACTTCTGGACTGGCGGTCGGTTCTACAGCAGAAGTACTTTGTGTATTGTTAGTTGGTACAGCCGTTGCTGGTGGATTGCTTACTTGTGGTGCCGATGTTATCGTTGCTTCTACCAAATCAATGGCCACCGTTTCATATGCCTTACTATTTTCCCCGATGATTAAAGTTCCTGTATAATCCATATAACCTCTGGCTGTTACGCGTATATCATACTCACCAAATGGAAGTTCCACTGGCTTCTTATATTCTGTTTCTGTATTATTAATATATAACTCTGCACCTGCCGGCGAAATGTCAAATTCTACCGAAACCGTCTGTTCTGCTTCTTTGCGGTACTCGCTCATGTCTACTGTAATCTCTTTATCTCTTTCAACTGTGATATATTTTATTCCTTTGAGATTACCATTTTCCAATGTCAAACGATAGGAACCTTCTCTTGCAACAATTACCATATCTTTTTTGACTGACATAAAAATATCATTTCCAACTTCCACTGTCCCTCCAATGAAATCTTTATAACCACTGAACCTGATATAACCATGTCCTTTTGCAAGAATGATGGAATAAACAGACTGCCCAACACCTTTTATATCCAGCACATCCTGTTTATCCAGTTCTGAAAAAGCAAATTCTTTTTTTCCATTAAGCATTACAATCTGTGCACCATACTGATACATTTTTTGTCCAATCTGTATCTGTCTGTCCACTTCATCTATTTTATAATTACTAATATTCTTATACTCCCATGAATCAGGGGAAATCTGCAGCTTTATTAACTTACTGCCAGCAGACAAAAAATATGCATCTACAATATCACCCAAATTAATCTCGCTCATAGACATGATATTGTTATGCTTACTTGTCACATCAGTTCCGCCAGTATAGGTCAATGTAATCTCTAAATCATTGGCAATATTATATATTGTAACATTCTGAAGACCTGTGTTAATCTTTGTTACTACACCTGTTATCTCTGTGTCATACATTTTTGTAGGTTCTGGAGCTGTTCCATTAGATGTTATCTGCCGCTTCACAGTGTTCTTATGATTAGTACTATTGATACTTGTTGCTGCTATCACAACAAATAGTATCACCAAAAAAATAATAATCGCTGCTCCGTACCTTTTCTGATATTTCTCCTGCATATTTACCTCCGTGCCCTGCACGATCTGTTTCTTTACAATATAATGGCTACCACAAACCTTATAATCTCCCCTATTATACTATAATCTTTTTAAAATTTAAAGTGAAATATTCGTAAAATTCCTAATTTCATTTAATAATACATTTTTCTGCTTCATTTGTTCTTTTATATTCACTAATTTCTGAATATTTCTTTGGGAAATCCATGATTTTTTACTGTTATAATAAAAGTTTGTTACCTTCCAGAATTTTTCAGGATATAAAACTAATATATAAAATAGTTTCCATTCTTCTTCTGACAAAGGCATTACTTTTCTGTAACCCTCAATCATGGCCTTGGCATAGGCCAATTTCCAATTATTTTTTTCCATTACTTTTCTAAAAAATCCATATAAATCCATCATTTGTAAACCTATTTCTGCACGTTCAAAATTAGTGGTAAATAATCCCTGCTTTGTCATCAAAACATTATGATAATTATAACTTCCATGGCAGATGTGCTGCTCCTCCACACATTTGTCCATCCATTTTTCATAACCCGAGGCATTTAATATCTGCAGTGCTTCTGTTGCCTGGAGATAAAATTCCTGAAAGCAGGAGAGAAAATATACCTCAAATTCATTTTTCTGTTTTTTCTCCTTTACATAAGAAAATACCCTTTTTAATTCTCTATTATGTTTATGAAAAATAAATGGAAGTTTTTTTTCCTCTGGATATACTCTTTCTTCTTCTAATCCTGTATTTCTCATTTTTTCATGAAGCAATGCCAAATTTTCTGAAGCTTCCCTAACCTGTTTTAAATCTTTTAAATTACATTCCTCTCCCTGAATCCAATGTTTTATAAAATATTGCTTTCCTGTTGTATCTTGTGTGAGAAGTTCCTGGTTTTTGTTTTTTTCAAAACGGTCTGTTAAGAGAAATTTGTTTTCATATAATGATTCTTTTATTTCATGTTCAAACTCTAAATGTTTTATTTTCCCGCTAAAATTTTTTAGAATCCGCAGCCCCTTTGTTGTCTCTAAAATCCATGCTCCTCTGGTTCTATATGCCCTATTCACATTCCAATCATACTGTGCAAAAACATCTTCTATTCTGTCCTCCATGCTTTGCCCTCCTCCTTAAGAAAGATTATACTTTAAGTTTACTGAACCCTTCTTAATCTTATTGGGAAAAGCGGATTTTTATGACTGGATTTTAGATGTGCCGCTTTGATTTTACTTTTAAAATGAATCAGAGGACTATCATTTCATTATCTGCTCTTTGGCAATTTCCAGCAAAATATCTTTTTGATTCAACTCCGGATTTTCGAGCACTATTTCCAATAAACCATTTAGTACTGTTCCGATTGTTCTTCCTGGTTCATATCCTATCTCTAACAAATCTCTTCCGTTAATCTTTAGCATCTTAAGACTTGTACACTCTCCTGTTTTTTTTACTTCTTCATACAAAAGCTCTGCATTCTTTATGTTTTCTAATTTCCCTTCTTGTTGATATTTACTTTGTGCTCTTCTGTCTGCCTTTTGCATGATAAATAGATATGGCATCCACTGGCTGCCAATTTTGTGAATGGCACGGCGCATAGAGTTTCTCTTCAAGTTAAAATGATAATCATGCCATTTGATTAAATGGCATACCATTTCTATAGTGTCATTATCGAATCTTAGACGTTTTAATACTTCTTCTGCTCTCTTTGCTCCAATTTCCGGATGCATAATAAAATGTCCAACTCCATTTTCATCTACCTTTTTTGTTTCTGGCTTTGCAATATCATGCAGGAGTGCCGTCCAGCAAAGAGCATGATATTCTTTCTCTCCCACTTGTCGTGTCTTTGCTTCTTTTTGCATTTCCTGCAGTGCTCTTACACAGTGGTCTCCTACATTATAACAATGATGGGGGTTGTCCTGATTTGTTTCGAACATGATATCGAGTTCCGGTAATACAACTTTTGTAATTCCTGTTTCATAAGCATCCTTTATTTTCTCCGGATAAGGGGAAACCAGTAATTTATCTATCTCTTCACGGATACGTTCTGCACTGATTTTTCCAATAGTATCTGCTTTTTCCTCAATGGCATTTCTTGTGTTTTCTTCTATGGTAAAACCAAGCTGGCCTGAAAAACGAATAGCCCGAAGCATACGAAGCGCATCTTCTGCAAAACGCTCCATGGGATTTCCCACACAGCGAATCACTCCGCGTTCTAAATCCCTTACCCCTTCAAATGCATCTATGATGCCCTCTTCTTCATTGTATGCCATAGCATTAATGGTAAAATCCCTGCGTTTTAAATCCTCTAATAAATCCGGAGTAAATTCCACACTTTCGGGATGCCTGCTGTCTTCATATTTTCCATCAATTCGGTAAGTTGTAACTTCAAATCCTTCCTTATCCAGCATAACTGTAACCGTACCATGCTGAATACCAGTATCTATCGTGCGGTGAAAAATTTCCTTTATCTGATCAGGTTTTGCTGATGTGGTAATGTCCCAATCTTTTGGCTCTCTTCCTAACAAAGCATCCCTGACACAGCCGCCTACTGCATATGCTTCATATCCATTGGCATTTAACTGGGTAATAATCATCTTTACTTTTTCAGGTATTTGCAATTTTTGTTGTAACACATTTCTCACCTTCTGGTCTAATAATCATTTTTATATTATTTTACGATACCATTTCATTTATTGTCAACTAGGAATGTCCTATTGCCATGGTAAACAAATCCTTCTTTTAAAAATCTTTTCACTACATATTCCATAGATTCTCCAATCTCAATATGTGTCGTTCTAAATCATACATACAAATTACTCTTTGTCTCCAACCATGCTCTATACGTAAATGAATATATTCTATATCATAATCACACTTTTGTAATTTCTGTAAAAAGCATCTACATTGTCCTCCTCAAAATAAAGTTCTGCATCATGACTCCCGAATCAAATGTGCAGGTATTGGGATATGGCTTTCTTTTGCTAATTAATAAATTGTTTCATACAAACACCTCTTAATATTTTATAATATCATAACAATAAAACAGCCAGCAGGCAAATACCTACTGGCAAAATTATAATTAACAACCTAGTTTATATATTCTTTATCCTTATCAGACTAAAGTCCTCCCTTATATGTAAATCCGGTTTGCCACATATAATTTGATCCAGATTTGCTGGTTCCATTAGCTGTCTTTACCTTAGAAATAACATATACATAGTATGTACCTTTGATTTTCTTACCTTTAAATTTGTTAATAGCAACACTTGTAGTCTTTTTTCCTACTGATTTTACTTTTTTAAAGTTTTTCCTTATATTATTTTTGGATACATACACATCATACCCTGTTGCTCCCTGCTGTTTATACCAGCTAATTTTAAGCTGATTTACAGATTTCTTATTCTTCTTTACAGCCACACTCTTCACCTGCGGCTGTCTAAATACATAAATCGTTTTCCATGAACTATAATAGGTCTTTGCATTTAACTTCTGGTATGCACGAACCATAAACTGATATACATTATTATTATTTACGGAAAAATCTAAAGATAAATCCTTTGTCGTTCCCTTTTTTATTACTTTACCATTAGAATTTTTCCATCTATATTCATATCCGTCTGCTGCTTGTTGCTTGTCCCATGATATAATTGCATTTCCTGCCCCAGAATAATAGTTGTTTGTCTTCACACCTTTCATTGCAGATACTTTTGTCTTTGCATTATCACAATGTCCATAAATTGCATTATCTCCATCTGCATTGCTTGGTGTTACACGAATGTTATATATACAACCACTTTTTAATCCACTGATAGTATATGTAGTCTTTGTTGTAAAACCTGCAACAACAAAATCTGAGTTTTCCCCAAAAACATCACTGTAAGAAACTTCATAGCTGTCTGCATTTGCATCACCTTGCCAGCTAATTGTAATCGTGCTGTCTGTGAAATCCGTCTGTTCCACATTAGACACTTCCAACAAGTTAGCAGATGCTGCAGTTGCAGTGTTTCCCGTAAACGCTTTGATTGCTCCTGTCTTCATTCCAACTGGCACTACTATAACAGCTGCCATTGTAAGGCTAATCGCCTTTTTTAATAATTTATTCATTTGTTTTCCCCATTTCTTTTTTAACCATTAGTTTTAGTATTTTCATTATAAAACATGTTTATATTGTATGTCAAGTCCCTCTCTTCTCTTGTTATTCAGCCTCTATCTGCTTAACCTCACAATTTGACAGATAGATTGTTTTCCTAACATAATCCTTTACTTCCTCTACTGTAGTACCACTAAACTGGTCATCCATAATAAAGGCACCATTAGCATTTGTAATGCCATTCTCATTTGTTACAAATGTTATCATTACAGGAAATCCGCTTTCATAAGTATAAATATATATTGCATTCTCATCAACCTTATCACTTAAAAATGAAGTTTCTACAGAATATATAGATGAAACAGCAACATTTGTTGATCCACTTCTCGCATTTATTAGAGTTACTATATTGGTAATGACTTTTTTATTCAGATATTCTTTTAATTTGTTTGACAAATTTTCTGAATTAATATTGTTCATTGCCATTACTTGACTGAATGAATCTTCTGTTAGTGTAATCTGATATGCCGCCTTTGGTGTACTGTAATCACCATTTTGGATTGTGCTGACTGCATCGCTGATTTCTGTAGAACTGTTTAGAGCCTCCCTATATTCTTCATTCCTAATCATCTCATCTAACAACGACACAACCTCAAGACCATGCTCATAAAGAGATTTATCCTCTGAACCAGCCTTATAAACTGGTTGGTTATTAGAATCATTCTTTGCAGTACAAGAGCATAACACTAGTGACAACATCAATAAAATGCTTGCTGCTACTCTTTTTTTACTTATTTGTCTTTTCATTCTCTCTACCTCTCCTTCTTCTTATGCATGTACATGAAAACGTGTCTGAAAATTAAAAGTTGCAAAAAAATACCAAAAATATTCGTGCAATAATGAAATAGAAAATATAGGAACCTCTCAACTATTCTATGAAAGCAAGTTAGATTTTCACATAATCTATGCATTTTTTGTATGTTTCATATTCTCCATTATTTTCTGAAATATATGACTTCCCAATATAATACATTCGCTGACACAAGTCACTATACATATATTTCCTATCATCTGTTACAATTGTAAATATCACTATTATTTTAGTAATCTATATCTATTGAACCTATTTTACCAAACTCACTAAAAAAATGCAAACTTATATTATACAAATAAAATAGTCTGATAACGGTATTCTCATTATCCACTCCCCCTTTACTTTCCATAAAAAATGCGCCTTGGTTACTCACAACCAGGCGCATCTGCCATCTTTGATTTGACTAATTGGCTTCCATCAAAAGCCCTCCAGTGACATCACTTATTTCTATATTTTAGAACATGCACATTTTGATATAATTTTACAAATCTGCCAACAGGCATTTTAGCATTAATATGCCTTAGCCCAATAAACCATTGTTTTTGCCGGCTTTCCACAACATACACAAACCTCTCCAACCTTTTCCTGCTCAAATGGCATACAGCGTGAAGTTGCACCAGTTACCTCTTTTATCTTATTTTCACAGACCACATCTCCACACCACATTGCCTTCACAAATCCCTGTTTTTCATCAATAATCTTTTTAAATTCATCAAAATCTGAAGCCACATGTGTGTTCGCATCCCTGTGGGCTCTTGCCCTTTCAAGCATATTCTTCTGCATCTGATCCATTGTTTCCTGGATTTTTGTTTCTAATTCGTCTAAACTTACAAAGATTTTTTCTCTTGTATCCCTTCTTACCAAAACACACTGATTCTTTTCGATATCTTTAGGACCGATTTCTAAACGAAGCGGAATCCCTCTCATTTCCTGTTCACTGAATTTCCATCCCGGACTCTTATCAGAATCATCCACTTTTACAGTAAAACTACCCGATAATTGTTCTCTTAACGCATATGCTTTTTCCAGCACACCTTCCTTTTTCTGCATAATTGGCACAATCATAATCTGTGTAGGTGCAATTTTCGGAGGTAATACCAAGCCTGAATTGTCACCATGTACCATAATAATTGCACCAATAATTCTTGTGGTCATTCCCCATGAAGTCTGATGCACATATTGTAATTTATTTTCCTTATCTGTATACTGGATATGAAATGCATGCGCAAAACCATCTCCAAAGTTGTGGCTTGTACCTGACTGTAATGCTCTTCCATCATGCATTAATGCTTCAATTGTATATGTTGCATTTGCCCCTGCAAATTTTTCCTTCTCTGTCTTCTTTCCCTTAATCATCGGAATGGCTAATACATTTTCGCAGAAATCTGCATACATGTTAAGCATCTGCACTGTTCTTTCTTCTGCTTCCTCTGCCGTTGCATGTGCGGTATGCCCTTCCTGCCATAAAAATTCCATTGTACGCAAAAATGGTCTTGTTGTCTTTTCCCAACGCACTACGGAACACCACTGATTATAAACTTTAGGCAGATCTCTGTAGGATTCCACAATTTTTGAATATAAATCACAGAATAGTGTTTCTGAAGTTGGTCTGACACAAAGTTTTTCTTGTAATGGCTCTAGTCCTCCTTGTGTTACCCATGCTACTTCCGGTGCAAAACCTTCTACATGGTCTTTTTCCTTTTCTAATAGACTTTCCGGAATAAACATTGGCATATATACATTTTCCACACCTGTTTCCTTAAAACGTGCATCTAACTGTTTCTGAATATTTTCCCATATAGCATAACCACCCGGAAGAAAAATAGTACATCCTCTTACACCTGAATAGTCAATCAATTCCGCTTTTCTTACAACATCTGTATACCATTGTGCAAAGTTTTCCTCCATAGATGTGATGGATTCTACTAATTTTTTTTCATTTCCCACCGTTTTATTCTCCTTTCATCCTTTTCAATATTAAGCATTTGCGAAACTCTATTTACTTTGTGAGTATTTGTACAACCTGCACCAACACAAGGCATGTTTGCACTACCTGACACCCGCAATGGTACATAATGTACTAAAACACAGCACATTGCCCACAATCTGCACAATCTTCTTCATTTAATATGTCAATCTTTGCTATTATATCATTATTTATAAAAAAAAGAAAGACTTTGTACAAGAACTTCACAGGAAATGGTAACAGTTCAGCCATGCAGAAACAATTGTAGAATATGTTCCAAATAATAAATTGCGAATATTCTGACAAATGAAACAAAGCGTGTCTAAAAATTGTTTGCTGCAATTTTCAAACACGCTCTAAGCCAAAATAGGCTTTCTGCTTTATTGTTCTCTTCAAATTTAATGGAATTATCTCTATTTTTATTCTTTATAGTTTAAATATCTTCATATTTTCTTCTAACTGTTCTGCTACTTCTTTTAAGTTGTCTGCATTGCTTGTAATATCAGTGATACGTTTTCCAACTTCACTGACAGATGCGGCTGTTTCCTCTGTTGTAGCAGAATTTTCCTGTGAAATAGCGGTTAAATTCTGTACCACATCTACAACATTTTCTCTAGCAGTATCCATCTTCTTTGCTTCAGCTGTAATATTTTTAATGCTGCTGTTCGAATATCCAATTTCTTCACTAACCTCACCAAAGATTTTTCCTGTTTTTTCTACTTTTTCGTTTTGCTGTTCCATAATATTTTTCACTTCATCCATTGTTTCTACTGCCTTTTCAGAATCTGTTATCAAGGAAGTGATAATACTTTCTATTCGTTGTGCAGACTCATTTGACTGTTCTGCCAATTTTTGTATCTGGGCTGCAACTACAGCGAATCCCTTTCCGTTTTCTCCTGCTCTTGCAGCTTCAATCGATGCATTTAATGATAACAGATTTGTTTCCTCTGCAATAGCTGTAATTAAGTTGGTTGCTTCTTTGATTTTGACAGCAGACTGATTTGTTGTATTAGTTTGCTCATAAATCGTTTCAATAGAGCTTCTTGCCTGTTTATTGATATTGTCCAGCTGCTGTAAAGTATTATCCGCTTCATCACTTGCTTTCTTCATTCTCTCTATATTTTTCGTAAGTTTCTCTAAGTTTCTAGTAGTATTTCCTATCATATCTCCAATTGCAACAATATTTTCTGTGGCAGTTTGAGTTTCCACTGCCTGAGCATTTGCACTTTCTGCAATATCCTGTACTGCCTGTTCTATCTGGGCAACCGTAGAACTTACTACAATTGTGCTATCGTTCATTTTTTCTGCTGCCTCATTTAATGTCATACTTTGATGCTGGAAATTTTCTGCTATATACATTAATCTTTCACGCACTGAACCAATTGCCCTGCTAATTCTTCCGATCTCATCTTTTCTGTTTTCCAAGTTTTTCTGTTCTGGATTCTCTGTGAAATCTAATTCTTCTATTCTTTGTATACTACTGCTTAGTTTTAATAGAGGTGCCATAAGCAGCTTAATAATAACAAAGCCTATTATACATACAATCACCGCTGAAATAATACTGCTAAATATAGTTCTTTTTAAAACAACATGCACTACCCCCATTGTATCTTTCTCATCAGCAGTTACAACCATAATAAAATTTCCCTGTTTACCCACATAATATGCTGCATATTTATTTTGTCCTTTATACTTATATGTAACTTCTTCCGGTTCTGGAATAGTCCCGCCTTTTAATTTCTCTACTACACCACTGATTACCTCATTTTCTACAGGCTGTCCTATTTTCTCTTCTGTAGGATGATATAGCATTGTTCCATCTGCTCCTACAATGTATATATATCCACTTTCATAACTTCTTAACTTAACATCCCCATACCGCTGACTAAAAAATTCCTTGTTCGAGAATACTTGTTCAATGCCACCATTTTCATTAGAACTTACGATTCCATCCAATTCTCTTCCATAGGCAATCATCAGATCATAAATTGCATTTTCTGATAGTACTGTAACATTACTTCTTATAGTTGGAACAATGGTGCATATGATACAAATTGTTACTATCGCTACTGTTAATAACACCACTCCTATTACTTTGGTGCTGGTTGATTGTAACACTCCTACATCTCTTGCTTTTTTTACATCTGTTGTTTTCATTGCGTTTCCCCCATTCACATCACTTTTTAAGAAAATGGCTATCATACATTTTGTTGTGACAGATTACATTCTGATTTTGTGTAATTTTTCATTTTCTCATGTGAATAATTATATCATATCCCCCTATCTTTTTCAAGTTTCACGAAATACTTTGTAATTTTTATATATTTTTAGTACAATTGCACAATTATTTTTTTAGAAAATTTAATCCTTCTAAAACAACCATTCCTCCAAATAGGCTCTATATTTATTCTTGTATTGCTTTTTTCTCTCCTATTTCTGTCCATAATGTTTTTAATATCACAACTGCAACCGGTCCTAATATCACACCTAATATTCCAAACAAACGGATTCCCATATAAATGGCACCTAATGTCATAAGAGGGTTAATCCCTATTCCATTTCCCAGCAATTTCGGCTCTAATACCTGTCTGATACACTGGCATAACAGATAGACAAGCAGCAATATAATTGCTCCCGTTAAATCCCTGCCAAGCAGCTTTACCAATGACCAAGGCACGAGAATCAGTCCGCTTCCCAATATCGGAAATGCATCAAATACAGCAATCCCAATGCCAAATAAAAGTGCATACTCATTTTTTATCAGGTATAATCCAACTGTACATAAGCCGCCTATTAGCAAAATTAATATTCCCTGTGTTTTTAAATATGCAATACCTGCTTTTGATAAAGGTTTCCCAAGCATATGAATCTCCTTATAAAAGATAGATTGTTCATAGGCTCGTTCATAATATTCCTTATCTTTCAACAACATATATACAAAAATCAGCATAATTCCCATTGTCCCAAAAAGACCTGCCATATTCTTTAATGCTTCCCATGTTCCAGTTGTTAGATTTCCCAGTATTTTGTTCTGCATCTGGTCTGCTGAATTGATAATTTTTAAATATGCAGTATCCCATGAGGTACCTTGTTTTATATTCAGTAATCCATCACAACATTGACAAATATACTGCATTTTTTCATATGCCATTACTTGATATTTGGGCATTGCTTTCACAAACTGTCCTGTTTGTGAAAGTAATACTTTTCCAAGACAGCACACAATACAACCCATAATGACAACAAAAAGAAGCAACGGCAGCAATGCAGCTATACTTTTGGGAAATTTCCACCTATTGACAAGAAAATCCATACAGGGCTCTAATAGCTTCGCAATAAAATAGGCACAAAAAAAAGGAAGAACATATGGCAGCAAATAGCGGAATACTATATAAATAATAATTACTCCTGCAATTAAAATAATTGCTTTTTTCTGTTTTTCCTTTTTTTCATATCCTATCATCATGTGTGCCACCAACCTTATCTTAGTCTCAATGTATTCAACAACTGCAAACCTGAAACCGAAATGCAAACAAACTATTACAGTTCATCCATACACTTAATCCGCAATGTATGTGAAAACAATATTATTTCACAGCACGTTCTAAAATTATTATAAGACCATTGATAAATTGTATGCGGAAATTTTATAATTTCCATAAAATCACACTTTATTATAATTTAACCAGGTTCATATTGATGCCTTATCTTCTAGAGCACCTCCATTATGGCATAAAGTGCCAATATATGCACACATTCATAATCAGCTAAACTTCCATACCAGAACAATATTTTTCCCATAATCCTTTTTTGGGAACATTGACAAATTTCATTTTCTTTTTTGTTTTTGGATGAATAAATTCCAATGAATATGCATATAACATCAATGGGATTTTCATACCTTGTCTTTTTTCTGTTTCTTCTGTTTCCTGGCTGTTATATTTTCTATCTCCTAACAGTCCTCCTGTATGTGCACTCATCTGTACCCGGATCTGGTGATGTCTTCCTGTTAGCAATTGTACTTTAATTAAGGTATTCTTATCTATTGTTTTTAGGGATTCATAATATAATTCCGCCCTTTTTGCATCTTTTTCCTTTTGAGATACTACTTTTGAAGTGTTTGTCCTGCCATCTTTTTTCAGATAATCTGACAATAGAATCCGTTTTCCCCTCTCTTTTGACAAATCTTTTGTCACTACCGCCAGATACTTTTTCTCTATAGAATGATTACTTATCTGTCTGCTCAGCTCCTTTGCGGCAAATGGCGTTTTGGCATAAACCATCACCCCGCCTACAGGACGGTCTAAACGATGTATTACTGCAATATATGGCACTACTTTTTCTGTTCCTTCTTTATTTTCCTTTTCAAATACATAGTTTTTCAACATATTTACCATATCAGAGGTACTGGATTTATCTGGTTGGCTTGGAACACCAACAGGTTTTTCACACACAATGATATGTGCATCTTCGTATAGAATATTTATCTTTGTCATTATTTGCACCTTTTTTCGTATTTTTACATCTTGAAGCGATATCCTACTCCCCATATCGTTTCAATATATTGTGGTTTTGATGTATTTGCCTCAATTTTTTCCCTGATTTTTTTTATATGCACTGTAACAGTGGCAATATCCCCCACCGATTCCATATCCCAGATTTCACGAAACAACTCTTCTTTTGTAAATACATGATTAGGATTTTCTGCAAGGAATGTAAGCAGGTCAAATTCTTTTGTGGTAAAAATCTTTTCCTCTCCATTTAAATAGACTCTTCTTGCCGTCTTGTCAATTTTAATGCCGCGAATCTCTATCATTTCATTTTGTTTGATACCAGTTCCAACTAACCGTTCATATCGTGCCAGATGAGCTTTCACTCTAGCCACCAGCTCACTTGGGCTAAATGGCTTTGTCATATAATCATCTGCTCCAAGTCCTAATCCTCTGATTTTGTCAATGTCATCCTTTTTAGCAGAAACCATGATAATAGGAATATTTTTTATTTCTCTGATTCGTCTACAGATTTCAAAACCATCTACATTTGGCAGCATCAAATCCAAAATGACCAAATCAAATTCTTCTGTAGCTGCACGTTCTAATCCAGCATTTCCAGTATTTTCTATCAATACCTCAAAATCACTTAATTCCAGATAATCCTTTTCCAGTTCTGCTATCGCTTCTTCATCTTCTATAATCAATATTCTTGCCATTCCTTACTTCCTCCTATTTTCCTCCATTTTTCTTTCTAAATTTTTCTTATTTTCTTCTACATCTTTCAGATTGCTTTTTGCATATTTATTTTTTGCAAAGAAATTCTTCAAACCGCTTTCTAATGCTGCCTGTTCTGCTTCTTGTTCCCTTCTGCGTTTCATTTCTTCAAAACAATCTTTCGATTTCTTTAAAGTAAAACAAATACTGGTTCCAACGCCTTCTCTGCTTTCTGCCCATATATTTCCGCCCAGTGCTTCAATAATTTTCTTAGAAATTGCCAATCCTAAACCACTGCCTCCAGTAGCTGAACTTCTTGAAGAATCTGCCCGGTAAAAGCGGTCAAAAATAAATGGCAGATCTTCTTTGGGAACTCCTCTTCCATTATCTTCAAACTGTACTTTTACAAATTTTTCGTCATCCATAATACGAATATTTATAATGCCTTTTTTCTTATCCATATATTTTACTGCATTACCTACAATATTATTAATGACACGTTTCAGCTGTTCTGCATCCACCTGTACCATTAATGATTTATCTGTATAATTAAAATATCCAAGTTCTATATTTTTCACTTCTAAATCCAGTGTAATCTCACTGATACAATCTGAAAAATACTGATTCAAATTCAAGTTAACAAAAGTATATGGCATTGTATTATTATCAATTTTGGAATAGAATGATAGCTCATCTACGAGTACAGTCATTGCATTTGCCTTTTGATGAATGGTTTTTAAATATTTCTCCATTTTCTCCGGTGTATCTGCCACACCATCCATAATGCCCTCTGTATAGCCTTCAATAGCGGTCAGAGGAGTCTTTAAATCATGGGAAATATTGCTAATCAGTTCTCTCATTTCTACTTCATATCCAAGTCTTACCTCTATCAGTTCCTTTAAACGTTTTCTCATTTCCTCAAAATCACTGCAAAGCATACCTATCTCATCATCACTGTTAACCTCTATGGAAAAATTAAGGTTTCCATCACGCATACGATGGGTTGCCGTCCTTAAAACATTCAACGGTTTTACCATACCACTGTAAATCCACCATGTCAATATAGAGGCTGTAAAGCAGATGATCAAAATAAATGCTGCTATACATTGTATCAAAAGCATACGGATTTTGGGAACAATATTAAAAATTTTCGTCACAATAAATATGCTGCCGTGGCTTCCATCCGAAAAATTGAAATCCTGTTGTTTGATTAGAAACGGCTCTTCTCCTCCAATATACAGTCCGGCTTCCACACCTCCTGTATATGTCCCATATGCCGGAAAACGTTCTTTTATATTTCCTGATAGATTATCCTCACCTTCATAAACAAAGGAAGTGGCCTTTCTTACTACTAAAAAAGAATATTTTTTTTGCAGTTTTTCATTGACACCATTTACATAATCTTGATCCAAAAAACGATTCGGATTTACCTTTGCCGTATTTTTTATCTCATCAAATATTTCTTGTGTATTACGGTTTAGAATCTGGACAGGATTAGACAAAGACACTACTACATCTGTTTGTATTGTACCATCCTCATTAGCAGTATCTAACGCTCCTACTTGCATACTCACTATCATAGTCAACACAACTGCTAACAATATAACTGGAATTAATATAATAATTAAAAATGCAGTAATTAATCTTCCTCTTATCTTCATGCCTGATCCCATTCCTATGTTTTATTTTTCTAAATTGAAAGTGTTTCCTTTGTATCGCTCGCTAAGTGCTCTGATATATATTCTCACTAGTCTCGAAAATACCTCGCCAAGTGTTCATATTATATCCGTTTACTAAGCTCGTTTAAGACCTCGCTAAGTGCTCTGATATATATTCTCACTAGTCTCGAAAATACCTCGCCAAGTGTTCATATTATATCATATTTACTTATGGTTTACACGTAAAGTACTGTGAATTTTTATAAAGTTTTTATAAACGCAAATGCGGATTGATTTTGTTATTTCAATTACTTTTCTGCTGACAATATATATTCTGATTTTGTTTTGTTGACCATAACCAAAAGGACACTCTCTAAAATTTCTTTATTTGAATATAGGAACACTAAACTTCATATCTTTCCAAAACTTCCCGAAACGTAATTTCACACCATTTCTGCACCCGCCGACTGTAACCCAAAACTAAAACCAGTATAAATTTCCTCTTGACGTATTGCTCATAACAGTGTATGCTAGGTAATGTAAATACAAGTTAATATTCTAATTTATTATTTCTCTTATTCAGAGTGGTGGAGAGTGAAGGCTCTGAGAAACCACGGCAACCCCTAAACGGAAGGTGCCAATCTCAGCGAGTAATCGAACAATAAGAGGATTTGATACAAGCAAAACACTCAAGTCCATCTTATTTCGATAAGATGGATTTTTTGTTATAATTCAGCCAGCTAACCTCTTTTTTGTTCAGAATATACATTCTGGCAATTATGTATGGCATGGCCAATAGCAGCCTTTTGGGAATTTTTGAGAAATGATAGAATTGGAAAGCATTTTTAACACAAGGAGGATCATACAAATGGAGAAATTATTATTTACATCAGAATCTGTTACAGAAGGACACCCTGACAAAATCTGTGACCAGATTTCTGATGCAGTATTAGATGCTTTATTAGAACAGGACCCTATGAGCCGCGTTGCCTGCGAAACATCTATTACAACAGGACTTGTTCTTGTTATGGGTGAGGTGACAACAAGCGGCTATGTTGACATTCAAAAAATTGTCCGCGATACAATCCGCCAGATTGGATATGACCAGTCCGATAAAGGTTTTGATGCCAACACATGTGGTGTTATTGTTGCACTTGATGAACAATCTTCTGATATAGCCATGGGAGTAGACAAAGCACTAGAAGCTCGTGAAAAGACAATGAGCGATGCAGAAATTGAAGCCATTGGTGCTGGTGACCAAGGTATGATGTTTGGATTTGCTACAGATGAAACAGAAGAATTTATGCCTTATCCAATTGCATTGGCACACAAATTAACACATAAGTTATCTGAAGTAAGAAAAAATGGTACTCTTCCATATCTGCGCCCTGATGGAAAATCGCAGGTAACTGTAGAATATGATAAAGATGGAAAACCAATTCATCTAAACGCTGTAGTTCTATCTACACAACATGCAGAAAATATTACACAGGAGCAAATTCATGCGGATATTAAAAAGCATATCTTTGATGCAGTTCTTCCAAAGGAATTAGTGGATGAGAATACAAAATTCTTCATCAATCCAACAGGCCGTTTTGTTATCGGTGGTCCTAATGGTGACAGCGGTTTAACAGGGCGTAAAATCATTGTGGACACCTACGGCGGATATGCCCGTCATGGCGGCGGGGCATTCTCTGGAAAAGACTGTACCAAAGTGGACCGTTCTGCTGCTTATGCTGCACGTTATGTAGCAAAAAATATTGTTGCTGCCGGTCTTGCAAAACGCTGTGAAATTCAATTGTCTTATGCCATCGGTGTTGCACAGCCTACCTCCATTATGGTTGATACAATGGGCACAGGCAAATTGAGTGATGAAAAATTGGTTGAAATTATTCGTGAAAACTTTGACCTGCGCCCAGCAGGTATTATCAAAATGCTAAATCTTAGAAGGCCAATCTACAAACAAACAGCCGCTTATGGGCATTTTGGACGTCTGGATTTGGATTTGCCTTGGGAAGCAACTGATAAAGTAGAGTTGTTAAAGAAATATTTATAAATCCTACATAAAACAGAATATACTGCTTCCACAAATGCAAGTGCAGCGGTCGCTATGCCGAAGTTTGGGGAGTAATACTATTTTAAGAAAATAATAAAATGGGCAGCTATCTTTCACGGTTCTTTCTGTACTTTGGGTACCCGCATGTTTCCTAAATTTGCTGTAAGCTATCAAATTAGCTTAGTAGAGCAAAACGGAAATAGCGAAGTTACCCAAACATCAGAAAGAACCTCTTTCACAAAGCTGCCCATTTTTATTTCAGAATATAAATACTCCTTAATACATTATAATTTATTCGCAAGAATAGAAGTATATCACAGAATATCCCAAAAAATCCTCCTTAATCCTCCGTTGTATCTCTTCTTCTTCGGACAATTACCAAAACAATAGCCAGTAACAGTAATATCAAAACCCCAATTGCACCAACTGTAACCAACATTCCATTCTGTTTTTGGGGTACCTGATTATTTTGAATATTTTCCACAGTTTCTACTGTTTCTTCTTTGCCCCCGATTCCCAGACATTCTGATTCTATTGCATCCGCCAGCTCTTTTATATATTTTTCTGAAAAAATATTCTGTAATCCGTTTTCTTCTAATTCTTTGCTAAATTCTGTATTGCCATCTGCTTTTGCCAGTTTCAGATAAATTTCTACCGCCTTATCTTTATCTTCTAATGACAATTTCCATATATCAAATGCTCCTAATGCAGAAGTTGCATAACTGATATAGTACAATGGCGACTGGAATGTATGGCTTACATCTACCCAGCTATATGCTTCATCCAAATTATCATAACATGGATAACCATAACTATCCTCTATAGTCCGCATCAACTGATTCATTTCCTTTAAAGACATTTCCGGATTTTCATAAACTCCTACCTGAAATTCATCATAAATACAGCCATCAATCACAGAACCTAACATATCAATAAATTGCATCTTTTCAATTGAATCTGCACCCTCTCCATATAACTCATCAAAATAATCTAAAAATAGCATTTCGAGTCCCTGAGAATGTACTTCTGCCAAGTCTAGAGAGGTTCCATCATAAAATGCCGATTCGTCTGTCTGATAGAAATTATTATAATGTCCAAACTCATGTATTAATGTTTTCATATCCCAGTAATTTCCGTATGGTTTATAGAAAATAAATGGTGCATCATATTGTGAAAGCTCTGTTGTATAGCCAATCTCCATTTTTGTATCTTCATCTGAAATATCATACAAATGATGCTTTGTCATATACTCATATGCTGGTGTTAGTTCTTTTGAAAGTTTTTCTGCATATATTCCAAGATTATTGATAATTTCCTCTTCTGTGAAACTGGTGCTCCTCAATACTTTCTGGTCTTCCGTTGTCCATTCCATCTGCATCTGCATCCATATAGGGGCCAGATAATCCCTCACATATTCATACAATTCTTCTGTATCCTTTGTACTATAATCCCTATCATAGCCCTTTTCATAAGCAAAATCTGCGTAATTATCATATCCATAAGTTTTTGCAAGCTGGGTTCTTACTTTTACCAGTTGTACAAAAATCTTTCCTGCTGCGTCATTCTTTTTCTTTTGGAGCTGAGTATAAATATCTATATATTCCTCATAAGAAAGTGTTTCATCATTATTTAATTTATCCTCTGTCCATTTCGTTCCATCCACCGTTACAGAGTATTTTTTCATAATCACAGAATCATAATCCTGTACCAGTTCCCGCTCTTTTTTCGTAATCTTCTTCTGCTTTTCTGTTAATGGCTTATAATCCTTATAGTCCTCAATAACTTTAGTTCCCACTTTTTGCTCAAGGGCAGATTTGTAATCTGAATGAATGATATCCTTTACAAATACTGCTACCTGATCATTCATTTCCTCACTTAATTCTTTGCAATAATTCTGCTGCTCCACATAATACTCATTTGTATTATCCTTATAATAATTGATGTCATTAAGCTGCATAGATGTATACATAATATCAAATTCATCCAATATCTTATCGTATACAGTAAACAATTCTTTTTCCTTACCTGATTTCTTGCAAAGTTTTTCGCCTTTTTTAATTAGTGCATTAAATTTCTCCGGATTGTATTTTTCATATTTCATGTCAGCATAATCTATATCTGCATGATTCTCTTCTGTTCCGTCAACAGGCAGTGGTTCATTTTCTATCACAACTGCAGATGCTTGTATCTTTGTAAAATTTCCTGTGTATCCTGTTGTGGCTGTAAGTGTAACTGCCAAAAACAAAGCAGCCCATTTTCTCATGATTTTATTCATCACTCTGTCTTTCCTTTCTCCTTATAAAAGAATTCCTTTTGAATGTGTCTGCAAAGTTTAACACCATAATCTGCACCCTGGCTAAGATGTTAATGTTTTCAAATAACAGTTGTAATACTTTTATTTGAAAAGGCCGTTTTTGCAAAAGTCTATCTTTCTTATTATAGCACAATTTATGTAGTTTTACTAATAATTATTGCTCTTTTCAACAATAAAGAGTTACAGTTCAGCCTTCTGTAAATATTAATTTATTAGCTTATGCAGATTAGTTTCCTTAGTAAAATTACTTATTTCATATAAAACAAGAACATCTTTCTCTTTTTCTGCTGAAAGCAGACTTAAAACAGATTCATTATAATATCTTAAATCAAGCATTATAATTTTCTGGTAATGTTCTATCAGCATAGGGATGAAACAATTTGCAAAAGAATCCTTTATAATAATTAAAGTTTTTTCCTGCTTACTGTTTAGATTAGCTATTTGTGTTATTCCATAGTTCCCGCCAAAAAACACTGCATATTTATCCTTTGTAGAAAGCTTTTCCATATCATAAATACTTTCTCGTTTTTCTCCATCACAGATAATCTGCAAGTCTGATGGAATATTTTCTGGTATCAATAAAGTATCAGGAATTGCATTTTTGTCTAATGACTTTGAATATAATGTACCATAAAATTCATTTGACTTTTCTTGCAAAGCAAAATATTCCAAAGGGAATATTTCCTGCCCTAATCGTTCCATAAGTGCTTTATACCCTGCATATGCTCCATACATTGTCCAATGATGATCTGTCCGAAAATAGATTTGCTTCTGCTCTGCCTCTTCTTCTAGCAGTGTACGGATATCAAGCCAGTTTTCTGTTCCAATTACTTCTTTTCCCTGTTCATATTTCGAATCACTGTCATATTCCACTGCATATTTTGGAAGCTTATCTTTACAAATAGCCGCAGGAGATGGCACAAGTATGGTAATAATCTGCTCACCCAGCTTTTCCTGCATAGCAGCTACAAGCCTCAAATTGTTATAGTATCTTTTCTCCTCAAAATCACTGTCTAAAATTTTTTCAAAATAATAATGGTCTTTGCCAAAGTAGACTCCTCCAATATCTTGTTTTCCCATAATTTTCCCCATTTCTGTGGCAGTCTGCATCCAAAAATCATGATACGGAAACTGGTCATTTGCAACCTGTGTTAACTCTGTCTGTACTTTACCACTTTTTACTTCTTTCCAATTTATATCAGAGAACTTAGATAAATATCTATTTTCGTTTTCTGAAAATGTTTTCTGGGGACCAAGAAAAGCAGCGAATCCTGCTGCAGATAGCATTCCCATTATGCCAATAGAAAAAAATATTGTTTCTATTTTTTGTCTTTTCATCTTCTTCACCAAGCCTGCTAAAGATCTATCATAAAATAATAGTAACTATTTAGAAGATGCCATTCACAAAATGTCGAAATATACCTATTCACTAAAACAAAATATTTCAGTTAATCATTTTGTCATGACAGTTTCTAAAATTTTGTAACAGTTCAGCCTTGGCTGAACTGTTACAAAATTTCTCTTTCTTTTCAGTTTCTGTACTTTTCCTAAAACCTAAAATATAAAAATGGATTATAACTTCCACTTACAAGAAATGCAATTGATGCAAATAAAATCATCATTGCATAAATATAACCAATTGTCTGCTGCCATTTTGCGGGTATCCATTTTTTTACAGCCTTCTGAGGCAATGTGGTTGCACCAATACATCCAACAAGCAACAGCGGCATATTATGAATCCACTGATACATGCCAAGCGTATTGCCAATACTCACACCAATTCCAAGCATTTCTTTTCCATATTGCAGAAACATGGGAATATCCTCACATGCGAATAATACCCATCCAACAAGAACCACCAACATAGTATAAATGTGTAAGAATATCGGTTTCCATTTCTGCATCCACCTTTGCAATACCATCTTTTCCAGAAGTAAAAAGCACAAATAATAAATTCCCCACAAAATAAAGTTCCATCCTGCTCCATGCCAAAAGCCTGTTAAGAACCACACAACAGACAAATTGAAGATCCAATGAACCTTTCCCACCCGGTTTCCACCAAGAGGAATATATACATACTGCCGAAACCAACTGCTCAAAGTAACATGCCATTTTCTCCAAAATTCTGTTATACTTTTTGATTCGTACGGATGCAGGAAATTTTCCGGAAAAGTAAAACCAAACATTTTACCAAGTCCAATTGCCATATCAGAATAACCGGAAAAATCAAAATAAATCTGTAACATATAAGCGATGGCACCTAACCAGACAACCGCCATGCTTCTGTCATTCCCGGAATAATTTGATACCTCCTGCCATATTTCTCCCACTTGATTGGCTATCAAAACTTTTTTTCCCAATCCAATAAGAAGCCGAAATAGACCTTCACTCATTTGTTCAAAGGAAACTGTTCTTTGTTTTATCTGGTCTGCAATTTCCTTGTAGCGGACAATAGGTCCCGCAATCAGCTGTGGAAACAAACAGACATACATGGCAAAATCAATAAATTTTTTCTGTGCACTTACATTTCCAAGGTAAACATCTATTGTATAAGACATAGTCTGAAATGTATAAAAAGAAATCCCAACCGGCAGAGCAAGTTTCAATAAATCAATCTCACATCCACCTATATGGTTCATGGTAGTAATAAAAAAGTCTGTATATTTAAAAAATCCCAGAATAAAGAGATTACCTGCAATAGAAAGAAATAACACTCCTTTTGCAGCAGTTTGTTTTTTCTTTTGCAGCATGTCTATTAATCTGCCATTTATATAATCAAACACAGTAGAGAAAATCATAATCCAAATATACTTTGGTTCCCCCCATGCATAAAAAAACAGACTTGCCCCAAGAAGCCATACATTTCTAAGTTTCTTAGGGGCAATACTATACACAAGAAAAGTAATGGGTAAAAATGCACACAAAAATATTATGCTGCTAAATACCATAATTTCCTCATTTCTGCGTTCTGTACGCTCTAGATGATACATTATTCCTCAAAAAAATCCTCGAATGCATTCTGCACCATCCCGCTCTTTTCGCTAATAATCAAAGCCACATAGCCGGCTTGTCTTGTAATAACTGCATTTTCTGCCATCTTAACCTGTTCAGGATTATATTCTTGTAATGTTTTTATCCGGCTGTCCACATGTCTTTGCAGGGATTGCATTAGAACTGCTTCATCCTTAGAATCTTTTAATTGGATAACAGCAATTTCTTCTGCTGTTCCACTTTTTGCATAGGCATAAAAATAACTGGAAATACGACTATAATCCATATCGGATAAGGAAGAAAAATTCAATTCTGCATTTTCATCATCAGAATTACTGACCTTCATTTCAGAAAGTGTTTCATCCGCTGCAAACATTGCTTCTTGCAGTTTATCCATATCTATTTGCTCTACTGCCTTTTCACTTTTTTGCTTACATCCTGTCAGTGAAAAGCATAAAAGAACAATAATGAATGTACTTAAGACTATTTTTTTTGTGTTTTTCATTCTTACATCCTCTTTCGCCTATCATAATGGGTTATCACATTATATTCTTATTCAATAGTTGTATCAAATACCTGTTCAATTATACTAATCATTTTCTGCTTTTCTTTCTTAGGCACATCCTCATTCACAGAATCGCCCTCGTAATAAGCAATATAAATTCCTAAAATATTGTTTTTCTTTTCATCTTCATACCAATATGCGTATATGTCATCATCTCTATATTTTTTTATATGGCGCAAAGCAGACAATACATGATCAACCATCACCTCTGCCAATGCCATGTCTTCCTCTGTCAATTTTTTCTTGAAACTTAAACAAACCGCAGCTTCCTTATTTTCAATTGCCTCCTTAATCTTTTTAGGAACGGCATACAAATCCTTTACTTCTTTATAATTCTGTACCGGATATGTATATATTGTTCCGTTTGCAACTGGTAACATGGAACCTTCCCAGTAATGTGTATCCCTTGCCATTCCATCTGTCATATTGAAATTCAGATATTGTGCTGTACATGAAACATCTGAATAAATATCAACATGATACCATTGTCCATCATCTAATTGTACCAAATCCCAGGAATGTCCGTCATTATGTACAATATGGCACTCCATACCAAGCATATTCATAAATAAACGAAATGTTGTGGCATACCCGACACAAACTGCTTCGTGGTTTCTTAATACTCCTCCTGGCGTAAAGTCATTTTTTGTTTCGGAAGCCATTACTATCATAGAACCATTATGTAGACCAATGTTCTTATACATCCAATCATAAATTGCTTTTTCTTTTTCATAATTATTTTTACATTTTTTGGTCTCTTTCTCCAAAATGTTCTTAGCAAGTTTCAAGGTTTCTTTATCATCTTCACTTAAAGCAGAATCATCCCCTTTCAGATATGCATCTGAAATAGCTTTTGTACTTCGAATCTCATATTCTTCCCCAACAATAAAACCATCCTCTTGGTAAGTATTCTTTTTTTCTGCCTCTTGTGCCTGCTTTTCCAGCTGATCATCAATAAATTGCCCCACTTTTTGACTATTTGTATCAGACTGCCGAATCTGATATGCCCCCAAAGCCAAATTGCCAAATAAACATGCAGCCAATCCTACCCCTAATACAATTTTCCCAATACTAACTTTTCTTCTTTCCTGATACATAACCTTTTTCTCCTTTTTCCATTATATCATATGATAAACAATGAATTTTGTATAAATTTTCTCCTCTTACTATAGCATATTTTTAATGTATCTTTTCTTATGATTTTCTTACGTTTTTCTTATGATTTTCTTACGTTTTTCTTATGATTTTCTTACGTTTTTTTATTACTCAACTTTTATGTTTCAGTATGCATCCTTAATCTCTTTGCAGCAACAGTCAGCAACGAAAAGACTTTATTACTTGCATCACCCAATCATAATTGCACAATCCCTTCCTTTTCGTCGAAAACAATTTTATGGTACCCCCATAAACAAAATATAACATATATTATAATAAATCCTTCTGCCATACGATAAACAATATTCGACATATATGGCTGCTCACTTTGATTTCCAACACTCACTGCCAGTTCACCTTCTTGTTTTTGACTGCCTATTATCAAATCCCCCTTATAATAATCAAAATTTACATAATCACTATAGTACCACTTTATACTTCCTTTGTTATTGCTGCATACAATTTTTAAATAATATTGCCCCTTTCTTTGTTGTTCGTTACAACTTAACAGCAAATACCCTTTTTGATTTCCTTCCTCATATTGAAGCACATTTTCTTCCTGTTCATATCTAATCTGTTTTTTTGATATATCATCCCAATCCTGCACACATTTGTTTTCTCCATTATAAAGCTGTATGTGATAGGTTCCCTTTCCCGTTTTCTTTCTACAGTATAGTTTTATATAATTAAAGTCTTCCTCTATCCCCATATATTGTACCAATTTGTCATCTGTTCCAAGGTCTTCTATTGATTTTAGCCGTTTCATGCTATTCATGGCAATGACATGTTGTCTTATATAATATTTATCTGTTATATAATATTTACGATTTTTCTCCATAAGTATGATTCCAAAAATGCCCGCCGTCACAATGACACAATTTACTATTTTTCTTATATAACATTTTTTCTTTTCATCAGATATTTTTATATTGTATTCCATTCCTTTTGATGCCAAACAAAACAATAATGGAAGAAATGGAATATTATAATCACTTTTTACTTCCCATATAAGATAAAAAAGGATCGCTCCAGTCAAATTAAGCCAAAGGATATCCTCTTCTTTTGTTTTTTCGCTCCAAGTGTGTAAAATTGCAAACAAAATAAGAAGAAAAGTGATGCTGCGAAATGCCTGACAATAAATCAGCCAGCCATCTGCCTTTTGGCTTACCATATAATTATAAACCTTTGAAAAACTCGTATCACTTTTCATTTTTACGCTAAGTGCAGAACTTCCATCACACCAGTTTATAAACACTTTTTCTGCAATGTGCTTTGCAAAACTAACAACTGTAGCATTAGAAATATTTTTCTTTATCCGTTTTAAATCATATTGCAACATTTCATTATGGTTTTTTATTTCTTTTGGATAGTTAACTCCATATGCCTCATTGGTTCCATTTCCTTCCAATCCCATAGAAATCCAATGAGTAATCGGATAATTTTGACTGGTATCAGGTGCGTAATGGTATATGAGGCATTTCAAACATATAATAGACAGCATACAAATGACTGCTCCAATAAAACACTCTGCCAAAAAGTTCTTCCTATCCTTCCTGCCTCTCATTAAAACTATCTCAACAATTATAACCGCAATTGCAGCAATACACACTGTAGGCCTTATGAATAATCCTATGCCTGTTAAGAATCCAGCCAGTCCTATCTGCACTTTTCTATGTATGGGGGTTTGCCTCTTTACTAATATCAAATATAGAATTGCCATAGAAAAACATGTACTGACTGCCACTGAGTAATACCATGACAATACCATATATTGCACAGGATTGATTACTGCCAAAAACAATACCTTACATGCATTCTTTTCTGTCTTTAGATGTTTTGTAATGGCATAAGCAAAATAAATAGATAGATTAAGAAAAATAATATTTAAAATGTTGTTTATTAATATAAAATTTGTTCTACCCTTAAAAATACTGTTACATAATGCATAAACCCATGACGTTGCAATAGCCAGCAAACTGTTATTAGAGTACTTTAAAAAATACTCTCTTCCTGCCATATAATTATTGTTCCCCTTTGCTAACTCAATAGCAGCATTGACTACTTCTGCAGAATCACTGGTTGGCAGACAATGAAAACAGCACAAATAGAATAGTTCTCCCATAAAAAGAATGATCCACAAACTTCTTTCTATCCATTTTATATTTTCTGTTTTTCTTTCCACGAATTTTGAGAAAAGAAAAACAGATAGGAACAATAACACGCTCCCAAATATAGTCCACATACTTTTATCTTTTGTTATGTTCACTGTCAGTTCTGCATAGATGGAAATATGCCTGATAGAGCCTGCAAACATAAAACAAATAAAAAGTCCTAATATGAAAAGATTGATTTTTTTTAACAAATCTCTGCTCCTGATGGCATTTTTTTCTCTGGTGTCATTAATGCCAGATTACCATTTTCATCTTCCGCACAAAGCAACATTCCTTCTGACAATACTCCAGCCAGTTTTGCAGGTTTTAGATTTACTAATACCATAACCTTCTTTCCAACCATTTCTTCGGCAGAATAATATTGCTTAATTCCAGAAACAATCTGTTTTACCTGACTGCCAATTTTTACTTTTGAACACAATAATTTCTTTGATTTTGGCACTTCTTCACAAGCAATAATTTCCCCAACCTGAAACTGCATTTTCATAAAATCATCATAAGTAATTTCTTCTTTTGATTCCATATCAATTCCTGGCTCATTCTCTTTAATAGTTTCTTTTTCTGCTTCTGTTATCTGTTTTTCCTTTTCTGCCTCTACTTTTTCCATGACTTCTTTTCCATCCAGTCTTTGGAATAAAATTTCAGGTTTTTCTATTACTTTTGTACCAGATGGATATTTCCCATATACACCTAATCCTTCCATATCCCTTGCTTCAGCATTCAATTGTTCTAAAATTTTCTTAGAGGTTTCTGGCATAAACGGCTCTAACAGACTTGCTCCAATGCAGATGCTTTCTACTAAATTATATAGTACAGTTGACAGACGTGGTCTTTTTTCTTCTTCTTTTGCAAGTGCCCAAGGCATTGTTTCATCTATATACTTATTGCAACGTTTAAATAGAACAAAAATCTCTGTAATGGCATCTGCTACACGAAGTTTTTCCATTTTTAAAGCTGCTTTCTTTGGTGTTTCCAGAACAAGTGCCTTTAACTCCTCATCTACCTCTTCTGTTATACCTGTGTTCTCTACAACTCCATCAAAATATTTGTTTAACATAGAAATAGTACGGTTTACCAGATTTCCAAGTGTGTTTGCAAGGTCAGAATTCATTCTCTCCACCATCAGTTCCCATGAGATAACACCATCATTGTCAAATGGCATTTCATGAAGTACGAAATAGCGAACTGCATCTACACCAAAAATATCTGCTAACTGGTCTGCATAAATAACATTTCCTTTCGATTTACTCATCTTCCCATCTCCTTGTAATAACCAGGGATGTCCAAATACCTGTTTAGGTAATGGAAGGTCGAGTGCCATTAACATAATAGGCCAGTAAATGGTATGGAATCTCAATATGTCTTTTCCAATCAAGTGTAAATCTGCAGGCCAGAATCTTTCATATAAATCAGTATTGTTTCCATCAGCATCATATCCAAGTCCTGTAATATAATTTGTAAGTGCATCAATCCATACATATATAACATGTTTGTCATCAAAATCAACAGGAACTCCCCACTTAAATGAAGTTCTAGATACACATAAATCCTGTAATCCTGGTAACAAAAAATTGTTCATCATTTCATTTTTTCTAGAATCCGGCTGAATGAATTCTGGATGTGTATTGATATGCTCAATTAAACGATCTGCATATTTACTCATTTTAAAGAAATATGCCTCTTCTTTTGCAGGTTGTACTTCTCTGCCACAATCAGGACATTTTCCATCTGTCAATTGGGACGCTGTCCAGAAAGATTCACAAGGGGTACAATACATTCCCTCATACGAACCTTTGTAAATATCCCCTTTGTCATACAGCTTTTTGAAAATCTTCTGTACTTGTTTTTCATGGTCTTTGTCTGTAGTACGAATAAATTTATCATAAGAAGTGTTCATAAGATCCCATATAGATTTGATTTCACCAGATACATTATCTACAAATTCCTGCGGAGTAATGCCAGCCTCTTCTGCTTTTAATTCAATTTTCTGTCCATGTTCATCTGTTCCTGTCTGGAAATGGACATCATATCCTTCTAAGCGCTTGAAACGGACAATACTGTCTGCTAATACAACTTCATAAGTGTTTCCGATGTGTGGTTTGCCTGATGTATAGGCAATTGCGGTAGTTAAATAATAAGGTTTTTTTGCCATTTTCTTTATTCCTCCAATATCTGCTTATTATAATGATCATACAACTACTATTTACTCTAATCATTTTGTTTTTCCTAATTGTCTTTTCAATTCTTCTAATTGTCTCTCTGCTTCCTCTGCTCGCTTTCTGTTTGCCTCTGCTTCTTTCTTGTTTACCTCTGCTTCTTTCTTGTTTGCCTCTGCTTCTTTCTTGTTTGCCTCTGCTTCTTTCTTGTTTACCTCTGCTTCTTTCTTGTTTGCCTCTGC
>CAYRAV010000006.1:80629-83220 GCA_964422365.1 uncultured Lachnospiraceae bacterium
CTCTGCTTCTTTCTTGTTTGCCTCTAATTCTTTCTTACTTATCTCTAGCTCTTTCCTATTTGTTTCTAGCTCTTTCTTATTTGTTTCTAACTCTTTCCTATTTGTTTCTAACTCTTTCCTATTTGTTTCTAACTCTTTCCTATTTGCCTCTAACTCTTTCCTATTTTTTTCCATTTGTGTCATAAAAGCATCATGGTCAAGCATAGCCCGCTCTCTTGCATCATATTCCTGTCTTTTTCTCTCACTATAACTAATCAATTGCAAATGTTCAAATGCTGCACTGAGAAAACTGTTCTTCTTCGCTAACATGGTAAATTCCTCCTTACTTTGTGCATTCATAAACAATCCCCACAAAGCCTTCAAATCCTCTCTCTTTTCTGTTCCTTTCATTTTTGTGGTATGTTGTTTCAATTCCATATCATTCTTAAGTTCTGCCAGTTTAGGCAGTTCGATAACATGAAATTCTATCTTATCTGTATATTGTTCTCTTCTGGTATCTTCCCAAATATGAAATACAGAATAATAGCCTTTATAATCAGAAAACAAAATAAAATCCAATACACTAATACAAATACACTTATGAGCTGTACTGTACTTCTTTCCCTTCTTAATCTCATCCGTATACATTTTTGACAGATAAAATATACTTCGTTCTGCCCACACATCCACTTTGGCAAGTTGTATTTCAATATCAATTTCTGTGTTATCGTTCATACAAATACGCACATCCAGAATCCCTTGTTTATCTTCCTCATATTGCTTTCTCAAATGCGTATCCAAAAGTTTCGTACTTTTTATAGATTCAACTGGAATATCCAACATAGCACTTATAAAACCAATTCTCACTGTTTCGTTCTTCATCAGCTCTTTAAAGGCAAAATCCACTTTAGGAGACATAATGAAATCATCCTCTAAAGTTTTGATTTTTTTCTGTTCCGAACGAAAAAATCCACGAAAATTTTTCTGTTTCATTGCAGCATTTTGTTTTTTATTCATTCCTTTATTTCCATCTTTATGAAAATTTCTTTGTGTTTTCCCCTTCTTTGAGGTTTCTGCTTGATTGACGGTTCTATTCTTCACTTCAATTCTCCTTTTATTATAATAATTTTTTAAGGGTTATGCAAGACCAAAACAAATTTAAAAGGCATGCCTGTCTCCTATTCAGCATGCCGCTTAAAATTTATTAGAATATTAAAATGATCTAGAGCGTGTTTGAAAATTGCTTGTTACAAGATGTATATCAATTTGCAGCTATTTGTTCTAAATTCATCACATACAGCCTGTTGCATAGAATAAATTTGGAACAAATACCACACCTTAGTGAACAAAATCTGCCAACCCACATGGACATCAATTGCAGTATATTCCTATGAGTATGCAAAACGAATCATCCCGATTGGTACAATGAGTCTTCAAACATATTTCAAATATAACTATACTTTATTTATAGTCTATTATATTAATTTTCTCCTTTCATGTCAACGTATTTTTTCATTTTATAATCTAATACAAATACATCCATTTTTATTTTTCAATTTCTTGTAAAAAAATAGCTGTCACACTACTTATCTTGGTGTAACAGCCATTCTTTTTGATATTACAGCTATTCTTTCTCCCTCAACCGCTCTACAACACTCTCCTTTGCCATCATTTCATATGCAGCAACAGGAATTATACATGCCGCCAAAATTAAAACAGGTATACAGATCACAATTGGCATAACCGTAAAATGACAACGCAAGAACCACATATCTTTTAAAGCATTTCCCAAAATCGTACTGCTGAATAAACCTCCAATAACAAAAGAAACTATCGCTATCAAAATAATATATATACTACCTTCCCATACAAGCATACATTTCATCTGCATGCCTGTCATTCCGACTACTTCCATCATAGCAAATTCTTTCTTACGTGCTAAAATCTCCGTTACCACTGAATTGATAAAATTCAATATTCCAATCAGTGCAAGCACAAAACTTAACGCACCTCCTACCATCCAGAACATATTAACAAATTCCTCAAACTCTTTTACATATGTTTGCTTTGTCACAATATCCAGATTCTTATGAATATTGTCTGTATAATTTTTCAAATCCTCATATATAGAAACATTTTTCTCTTCTGACACAGTTAAAATGCTAAACAGTGCACCTTTATCTTCTGTATGTTCCAAATATTCTGTTTCCGGCAGTATTACTTGTGTATTAAGAAATGAAAACCTTCTGCATGTCATAGAATATGGTATATCTGCAATTGCCATCACTTCATATTCATCTGTTGTCCCATCAGAAAACTCCAATTCCAGTTTCTCTCCTACATTATAAAATGCATTTTTACTACCTTCTCCTTCTGAAGCACATGGATTAATCAAAATATATTTTCCTGTCTTGAATTTTTTCCAGTCAAATGTTCCTTTGTACACTTCTAATTGTTCTGTTCCCCATTCATCTATACCATAAATATCACAATCCAGTAAACGGCTTTCTTTAATCAAGTCTATTTCCTCTTCATAATAGGGTGCCGAAAATTCAGGGTTTTTGTCAATAAATTGTATTATATTCTCATAAATGGTGTCTTCCATCTCAATA
>CAYRAV010000007.1:0-81849 GCA_964422365.1 uncultured Lachnospiraceae bacterium
TTATACATCCCGTTCCCGTTTTTCCATACAGATTGGCATTTCCAGAAGAAGAAAGATAGATAGAATTTTTGACTGCATCTACATTTTCCAGAGCAAATCCAAAGCTGTTGTCATATAATTCTCTTAGGAGTCTGACCTGCTCAACAGGAGAAATCTTTAAAGAGGATTCCATCCAGTAGGAGGAAAAGTCCCCACAAATGTTCTCATTGCCATATCCGATTTTGTGAATATAATGCTTTATGTCAGATGTTCCAAGCTGCTCATCTATTGTCTGAAAATACCAGTTAACAGAATTTTTCATGGCAGAATACAGGTCCTGATTATCATTCCATGTATCAAATGGATATTTTTCTTTGTTCCATTCCATAAAAGAATTGTCTGGTGTAATCACATCTTCCTCCAGTCCAAACAAGGCATTATATATTTTATAAGTAGAGTTTGGTGATGTTCTTAAAATGGCATGTTCCATGTCATATATGCTCCATGTATCATTTTCTGTGTCATATAACACAAAACTTCCATCATATCCATTAAAGTATGAAGATAAATCCAGAATAGAAATAGTTTCTGCATGAGTTTTCCACTGATAATGGTTTGTGTCCAGTGCATAGGTGGATAATATTGGAGCAGTTCCCAAAAGAAGAACAGACATAAGCATAAAGACTGTAATGCCTTTCAATTTTTTCGTAAATGGCTGCTTTTTATAAGAGGCTATATTGATTACACGCCGCTTCATCTGTTTCATGCTCCCGCTGATTCCGGAAATAAAAGGAAATGCCATATGTGATACTTTTTCGGCAAAGTTAATCAGTGTATTTCCATAATCTTTATATTCGGTTTCTTTTAGCATTTTTAGAACAGAAATATCACAGGCAGCTTCTCTGTCACTACGCATTTCACTTAGTGCATACCAGACAGCAGGATTGAACCAATAGCATACTCCAACAATATTCATCACATAATTTGCAAAAGCATCCTTATGTTTATAATGCTGCAGTTCATGCAATAATATGTATCGCATATCCACAGCATGATAGTCTGATATCAAATGGATTGGGAGATAAATACATGGTTTCAGAAATCCTACACTAATGGGGGATTTCAAAAATGCTGTGCTGTAGATAGAGTTCTCTTTTTTGATACCCATCTCATCAAGACAAGAATGGTACAGTCTGCGAATCTCCTTATTTTGCAGGGGCAATGCAGAAGCTTTTAAAGTATGTAAATAAAACATTGATTTTGCCATCAGAACAAGCATAAGCAAAATGCCGGCAATCCATATGCTGCATAAAATCATTCCAATAGAAGATGGCAGTTCCTTACCAACAGACAGAGCAAAATCATTCATCCAGTCTGCAGAAGAAGATGGAGTATAGGAAACTATCCTATCATCAATGCTTCTGATATTTGGCATGGATCTGATTTTCAATGATTCAAGCCATGAGAAAAGTTGAGGAAATCCTGTTAGCTGAACAGGTATAAATGGAACTGCCAGCATCCCAAGCAGCAGAAACCATAAAGAATACTGCATACGGCTGGTTAAAAGTTTCCGGAATATCCGTTTGAATACAATAAGGATTCCGATGATAATGCTGATACAAAGATTGCAGAATAGAAAATGAATCATAAAGTCCGCCACATCATTTTCCTCCTTTTTCGGGTTTTCCAGAGAGAAGATCACGAAGAGTATCTAGTTCTGTTTCAGACAGCTTATCACTTTCGATATACGCAGACACCATAGCAGTGATATCTCCATCATAATAGCGTTTCAGAAAAGAGCTGCTTTTCTGTCCGATATATTCACTTTCTTTTACTATTGGTGTGTAGACAAATACTCTGCTTTGTTTTTCATAGCTAAGTGCACCTTTTGTAACAAGGCGTTTAATCAAAGTTTGTATCGTCTTTGGACTCCATGTTGTAGTTTTGCTTAAATGTTCTATTATTTCATTTGTGTTGATTGGTGCATGTTTCCAAACAACTTTCATAATTTCATATTCTGATTCTGAAATCTGTGGTAAAATATTCATATAGTTCCTCCTAAAATCTTACATGTGTAATAAATATAGTATAGATGATGTTTGCCCAAATGTCAATTTGGTATAATGGTCATATTAGAATGTATTCCTATGTCTTAGGACATCAGCTTTTTTGTAAACTATGAGGGTACTGCAGCAAGCATTTCCACCCACAATGAAGATTTCCTATGATTCCCCATTATTGTATAAAAGCAGGCTGAATTTTCACATAATTTATGCAATTTTTTGGCATATTGACGAATGGCAGGCAATTTTCAAACCGCTCTAGTACTTTGACCGAAATCTGACCGAAGATGCAGAAGAAGAAAATCATTACTGGAATGGCGAATATGGATACGTCATTGAGGCTGAGAATACGGAAAATGGAACAAATTATATCTATATGTATCAGTATACACCATAAAACAAAAGACATTTTGAATGGATAAAGTACAATTGGATAATAGAAGAAACTTGTGGTATAATGGATAACAGGTAAAACAGAGAAGACAGAAAGAAGGACTGATTGCCACAAGGCTGGAACGGTGGTGATAAATGTGAATTCAAAGAAATATATTGAAACTCATATTTGGAGTGATGAAGCGATTAAAACTATTTGTAAGAATTATAAAAGGAAATGGTGAGATAGATTCAATGTGATACTGCACTGGATTAATCAAAGAATGAAAAGTAAGGTGGGATTATCTTTGGAGAAAAAAACAGCAGCATACATAAAATATAGTTTCAACAAACAACATTTTTTTATCGTAGCAGCAATTCTGCTTGTAGTATATTTATTGGCAATGGGAGTTGTCTGGATTGGGAAAATAACAAGTGTAGCAGAGTTGGAATATTTTACAGGCACTTCTGAATACGAAGGAAAATATATAGAAGGTAATATTTCATGTAGAACAAAAGTGCTGCCTGCTATGGCAGATGGATATGAAAAGGAGGGGTGGTATTATTTTATGGTCCCTTATGGAGAGGGAGAAAAGTATATTCTGGTTTATGCAGATGAAAAACAATATGAAACATTCAAAAATCTTCCAGAAATCAATCCGTTAGAGGAAGAGAAACCAGAAAATGGAATGATGATATCCTTAACAGGGAAAATTGAAAAATTATCTTCTCCGGTTTATGCGGATTTGGAGGAAATGCTGGGGATTGGGGATGGAAACGGAAGTGTGTCAGATGGCAAGGAGAAAACATACGAAGAAATGACAGAACAAGACTTAGTGTGGGAGCAGAAAATGGAGGAGATGGCATCTATAGAAGTAGCAATAAAGGTGATGGATTACAGAAAAGAGCAAATGGGAAAATTTTGGGTGGTAACTTTTTTATGGCTGGCTGTTGGGCTGGGGATAATATATAGGGAAAGAGCATGGATTTGGGAAAAAGAAAGTGTGGAAGTGCAATAACAGGCAATGAATTTTAAAACACGCTCTAGCACTATGAGCAGGCGGAAGATATTTGAAGTGATTGTGTACGTTTCATCCTTATTTATGTATAGAAACAATTAGGTTAATATGAAAAAACTGTCATGTAAGTATTTCGGTATATTATATGACAGTTTTTTTGTAGTAATAATCTTTCTACATCTCATAAAATGTAACCATTTAGCCATGCCATTTATACATTATAACAAACAACTTTCAAACATGGTTTAGAGTATATTTGAAAATATTATGAAACAGGAATTTTATAAAAAAGTAATTTTAGCCCTATACAGTTAAGATTTTCAATAGAAATTAGTATTGACAATTCTCGATGAAACAAATATAATAATGATATCAAAATGATATCATTATTATATTTGAAAGGATGAATGGTTATGAACGAAGGAAAAGAGTTAAGAGAAAAAGAGCTTAAAAAATGCAATGGAGGGATTATGCTGATGGCTGTCATATTAGAATTTTTATTGTCATGTGCTGTGATGGCAGGTTCTGTTTATGAGTTTACTGTGGCAGAATCTGAGTTTGCAGGTGGACTGATGTTGTTGATTAGTTTTGTTGGTTTGATTGTGTTTTTTATTATGTGTTTTGGATTTCATATATTGAATCCGAATGAAGCAATGGTATTTACTTTGTTTGGCGGATATTATGGAACAATAAAAAAAGCAGGTTTTTATTTTCTAAATCCTTTTGCAAGACCAATCAGACCAACAAACATGCAGGAGCAGAGAGCAATAGAGACAAATATCAATGGAAACCAACAGGGTATGTCAGTTGCAGCTGCAAATGTGAGAAGGAAAATTTCTACAAAAACAATGACACTGAACAATCAGAAACAAAAAGTAAATGATGTATTAGGAAATCCTATTATTATTGGTTCAATCGTAATATGGAAGGTAGCTGACCCAACAAAAGCGGTATTTAATGTAGAAGACTATGAAAACTTTTTATCCATTCAATGTGATTCTACTATTAGAAACATTACAAGGTTATATCCTTATGATACAATGGAAGAAGACAGCGACGAGAAAACATTGCGCGGAAGCAGTAAAGAAATTGCAGACAGTATGCGGGAGGAGTTACAGAAAAAAGTGGAAACAGCAGGACTTGAGATACAGGAAGTGCGTATTACACATTTATCCTATGCAGAGGAAATTGCAGCTGCAATGTTGCAAAGACAACAGGCAGTTGCAGTGATTGCAGCAAGACAAAAAATTGTAGAAGGTGCAGTCAGCATGGTAGAAATGGCAATTAACCAGTTAAATGAAGAAGAAATAGTTGTGTTAGATGAAGAAAGAAAAGCGGCAATGGTAAGTAACCTGCTTGTTGTATTGTGTGGAAATAAGGATGCTCAGCCGATTGTAAATAGTGGTTCAATTTATTAGATTTTGGCAATCGTTTAGCAAAACAATAATTTTTCGTTATTTTTTATATTCCATAAAATATATCCATACAAATATGTTACAATGGATGTAGTTTGTACTGAAAATGAGGTGTGAATGACATGGACGGACTGTTGATGGTACAGAGTTAGGAGATAATTTGATATAGCAATGATATGGCGGAGGGAAGTGTACCGTGGAAAAACAAAAAAAATCAGAAGACACAATAGAAGAAAAGGAAAGGAAATTAAAGGAACGTTTAGAACAAATTCATTCCATGGAACAAGAATTGTTACAAAAAGAAAAAAAAATAAAAGAGAAGGAAAAAGCGAAAAAGCAAGTCTTGTTAAGACTGGCACCTTCTCTCTGGAATGAACTTGCAGCATGGGCAGAACAGGATTTTCGTTCTATTAATGGACAGATTGAATATCTGCTTACAGAGGCAGTAAGGAATAAGAAGAAAAGGTGAGCAGATTGGCAATGCTGATTGTGCCATGTGTTTTATAGATTGTAATTTATAGTGTTATAGAAAACATGATATTATTTCCGCAATAAATTTTCAAACATGTTCACGAAGATTTCCAGATGGGTAAGAATCACTGTGTTGACAGTGGCTATTGAAAATGGCAGGTTAATTGTAAGAATATAACTGTGTATTGCCATTGTGTGTACGTATTGATATAATAAAGTTATTAAAAAACACAAAGATTTGTAAAGGAGAAAGACAAATGGCAATTACAGAGTTTTCAAAAAAATATTGTGAAAAAATGTTTCCGGGATATGTATCTGAATTTTCAGAAACAGATTTTGAGTTTATGGAATATTTTGGTAACTTTGCATTTGATGAAGTGGTAAATCAGGACGATTTAGATGACAGAACAAGAATGATGGCAATTCTTGCAGCACTTCTTGGATGTCAGGGAATGGATGCATTTAAGGTAATGCTGCCTGGGGCATTGGAGTTTGGAGTTACTCCGGTAGAAGTAAAGGAAATTGTGTATCAGGCAGTGGCTTATTTAGGAATCGGAAGAGTATTGCCATTTTTACATGTAGTGAATGATGTATTGACAGCAAGAGGGATTCAGCTTCCATTAGAAGGACAGGCAGCTACAACAACAGAGAACCGTTTAGAAAAAGGAATTCAGGCACAGGTAGATATTTTTGGTGAGAGCATGAAAGAGTTTTACAAAACAGGTCCTGAGGAATCCGTACATATTAACCGTTGGCTTGCAGGGAATTGTTTTGGTGACTATTATACAAGAACAGGGCTGGATTATAAGCAACGTGAAATGATTACGTTTTGTTTTCTGTCAGCCCAGGGAGGATGTGAACCACAACTTACTTCTCATGCAGCGGCAAATATGAAAATCGGAAATGATAAGAACTTTTTAATAAAGATTATTTCACAGTGTATACCATACATTGGTTATCCAAGAAGTCTGAATGCACTTCGCTGTGTGAACGAAGCAGCAGTTTCTGATGTAACAAAATAGAAGAAAGAGCAGTAAATGTTCATAACACAAACTTGGAAAGGGGAGGTTATGAAAGGTAACCAGTTCAGGAAATAGCAGATAAGGATTTTAAGGGATTGATGAAACGGTATATGCAGCCTCATGAATTTGGAACAAATCCCCCACAAATTGTGACATACATCTTGTAACAAGCAATTTTAAAACATACTCTAGAACAAACAGAACAGAGTATGGCTAATAGACTTGTAAAACAATGAATCCTTTTTGGTATAGATTCAATAACAAATCGAAACTTCTCTGATTCCTGCTTTTATGGCATGATAGGAAACAGAGAAGTTTTTATTTCTGTGAGTGCCAACCAGATTGCGTTTGAAAATTATTTGTATTTCTATATTAATTCGCAGTAATAGGAAGATAAATTTTAGTATCCTTCACTAATAAATTTCCATTCTGCATCTGCATCTTTTCTAGCAAAAGTAATATGGCGGTATAAATCTCCACTCTCATGTTCTGTCTGTACTTCAAAAATTAATATATTTCCCGGACTATATTCTGTATGATATCGATAGGCAGAATGATTATTATCTGCTACCCTGAAAGTGACAAGCGGATATGGAAAGTTGTTTTTATAATACTGTTTTAACAGCCGCTCCAATTCATCCATTGTTTCATCCGATATTTTTTCTTTATAATTTGTTTCATGAGATGCTTTTATATCATTTTGTTTGGTATTTTCTGCATTGTTTTCCTCTGTTTCTTTTTCTGTTTCCTCTTTGGCTGTCTTTTCCTGATTTTCTGTATTATTGGTATTTTCTTCTGTGGTGACATAGGAAATATTACCATTTTCCCTTTCCATCAGTTCAACTGCACCTATTCCTTCTTCTTCATACGCACATACAATATAATGTTCATTAAAATCTCTTGGGACAGAATTTGCATTAGCTATTTTATCCACATGGTTTTGTGAAAAATGATAGAGGAAGACTTCCAGCAAGCCATATTGATCCAATGTACAAATCAACAGTTCCTCTGGTTGTAGAATGATGCGGTAAATATTATCATTTTCATATAAAATTTCTGATTTATCACTATCAAAATCCTGTTTTGCATAAATTTTACCGTCTTTATAATAAATTATTGTTCCATCATTCAAAAAGCCCTGAATCTCATACTCTGCGTTATCATGGCTTTGTACGATTCCCTCTGCCATATTGCATATGAGTAATTGATCTTCCATATTTGATATTACACCTGCATTTCCACAGTAATGATATAAATAGTAAGGGTTGATATTATCTGCTATTTTTTTACTATTGTTCTTTTCTAAATCTAGTGCATATAAAGAAAAGATATCTGATTCTGTTTCTTGAATATAATACAAAATATCATTTATTATTAATGCATCAGAAATACTATGTGAATTATTCTCTACTATAATTTCTTTTCCACCATTTTCTAAATTCATTTCCACAATATTATAATCAATATCAATAAAAATAACACAATTGCCATATACATTTGCACAGCCATAGTAAGAATCTGATAGTAACACCCCTTGTGAAACATTATCAGTATCTAATTTTTTGAGATAAAGTCCGGAAAACTTATTTTCTTCATTTTTTTTCACATTATCTTTATATAATAGCAGATCGCTGGTCAAAGTATATTGATAGGAATGTGGTGTTTTGCCTAATTGGTAACTTTTCTTTGTATTACTATATTTTAGGAAAAAAACACCTGCACCTGCAGATATTATAATAATGATTAACAATACATATATTTTCCATTTTTTCATTATATTACTTTCCTTATATATAAGTGGAGTGCCAGATTTGCTTTCATTAATACAAATAATTGACACTCCATTATACAAAACTGCTATTTAACTTTTATCCTGAAAAAGAAGTTGATTTAAAACGAAGTAACCGCATTTTACATGAACTTACACCAAAATTTGTAATTAATTCAGATAAATTATGGTCTCTATGTTCATTCTGGTGTTGTGCTGCTGTAACTTTTTATAGTCAGAAACTTTATACTTCATCTGGTGTTTCTAACAGAGTGTCAGCATTCTTCTGTATTTCCTCAAAATAATCATCTACAGTATTATATCCATCCACTGCATTTCGTGCAGTTTGATTAGTTAAGACATTCTTTACTTTCTGTATTTCGATATCTGTATTATCAATATCAGTTACTCTATAATCGCTGCCCAATGGTTCTAATGTTACACGATAGAGAGTGCCGCATGTAGTTTGCTCTTCTTCTCCATCATTACCATATGAAAACTTATATGTCACATATGATACTACTTCCAAACTATCATTCTTCTCAGAAATATCATCGATTATAACCTCTTGAACATCAACAGTATGAATTCCACCCAGCAATTTGTGATATGTTTCTCTGGTACTCACTAAGTTTTTTGCGATAATATAGCCATTTATACTTGAAAAATCATCACTACTATAATTGGCTTCACTATCTTCTAATAATGTATCAAGAAAATTATCAAAATAATGTTCCAGTGTTTTCTGTATCGATTCTTTACAACTCTTATCTTCTGTTGTGTGGATATTTATTTTTGATATGCACACTGTTCCCATTAATAGAGCCAGCAATATGGGGATACTTTTTCTTATTACAATATAATTTAAGATCTTCTTCATTTTCATAACCTCCTTTTCCATTTTGGTAGTGTCAAGTTTAATATCTCTAAAATCGCCTCACTCCAGTAAAATTAAAGGTTCAAGTCTCTGGATGACTTTCCCTCTTAGTGACTGGTTATTTTGCTTTCAAATCCCTGTCAATCCTAGGATTGGCAGGGATTTGTGAAGCATAAATATAATGGAATTTAAGAGGCAGAAAGAGGGCAGGTTTTCATCAATCGTTTGACATTATCTTTATTTTCTGATTTTGTTGTTATAATTAATTATATCTAGATATAGTATAATTAATTATAACAACTTTAATTTTTTGTGTCAATATAAAAGGATAATAAAATATATATATTACATATGTAACTACATTTAATGTTTTATTTTAACATTGAAGATGTAATTGAAGCATAAAAATAAATTAATGAAAGGAAAAGAGTAAATATTGTTTAACAAAAATGGGATAAGAGAAAAGGCAATTAATAGTTTTAAAACATATAATTTTCATAACTTTATATTGAGTGATTCTTACTTTCACTTACTCTTAATAGGTAAAGTCTATTCATAACAGTTCTATTGTTTTATTCTCAAACAAATATATTATATATACTAAATATAATTATTATGTATAATTAATTTCATATTATATTTTAAAATGTCAATAAAACAAAAACAAAATAACTATAAAAATAACTTTACAAAAAGCATTTTTTTTATTATAATAGCAATCCTGCTTGGGATATATCTGCTGGCAATAGGATTTGTATGGATTGGAAAAATAACAGGTGTAGAAAAACTGGAATATTTTACGGGTACTTCTAAATATAAGGGAAGATATATAGAAGGAGATGTTACATGCAGGACAAAAGTGTTGACTGCTATGGTAAACGGATGGGAAAAAGAGGGCTGGTAATTGTGTTAGGTATAATATATAGGGAAAGATCATGGATATGGGAAGCAGAAAATATTGAAATACCAATTGACAAGGTGTAAATTTGCCTGCAGCATGACAAAATAGCAGCAGTTCTGAATGACTGAACTGTTACTAAAAAAATTGAAAATAAACTTTAAAATGCTTGACTAAGTATTTCAAAAGTGATATTCTTAAAAAGAAAGAAAAATTTGTGTATATAGATAGTTTTTATGATACTGAATTGTATATTTCAGAAAAGACAAATTAACGAGAGGTAGCTCAATTGGTAGAGCACGGGAAAAAAGAAGTCATGGTTTGTGGCTTTAACAGCAATTATTCTATTCCACTTCGGATGGCGGTGTTGGAGGTTCGAGTCCTCCCCTCTCGATTTTGGCGATGTGGCGGAATTGGCAGACGCAGAAATTGAATAAGCAGGGTCATGCCTGTGACCAAGACGGCAATTATATCTTAAAGGGAATTTCCGATAATATCATTGCAGGTTCAAATCCTGCCATCGCCTTTGTGGTGCTTACAGCAATTATGAATATGAGTGAAAATCATAAACCCCAAGCATCATGTAGAATGTGGGACACACAGCAGATATTTGGTTCTTCGCAGTTTGTACCTGAAAGTATCAGGTCATTCAAAATCAAGATTTCATCATGATATGACTAACCATATTCTAAGTACTATTTTAAAGAGAAACTTTGCGTGTATAGTAAAATTTTTATAGTACTTACAGTAACAAAAAAATGACTAACGAGAGGTAGCTCAGTCGGTAGAGCGCGAAAAAAATAAGCCATGTTTGTGGCTTTAACAGCAATTGTATTCCCTAGAAACGGCGTTGTCGGAGGTTCGACTCCTCCCCTCTCGGTTTTTGTGATGCTTGCAGCAATTTTATGGATATGACTTTTAATCATAAACCCAAAGGCATCATGTAAAATGTGGCACATACAGCAAATATTCGGTTCGTACCCGAAAATATTGTGTCATGGAAAGGAGAAATTATGAGTTTTGCAGATAAGATGAGAAAAGAGGGAACATTCACACGCACAGAAAACGGTGCGGTGGCACTTAATACTACAGGGGATGCCTGCCTTGACCTGTTTGGAACAATTGGTTCATTGCGGGAAGCAGATGAAAATAGAATACATACATTGTTTGCGGAAGCATATAAGGAAAATGCATTATTTGCAACAAAAATTGTATTTTATGCAAGAGACATCCGTGAGGGGCTCGGAGAGCGAAAGACATTCCGGACACTTTTAAAATATATGGCAGAAGTGCATCCAAATGCATTAAGGCCAAATTTAGATTTAATTGGTGTATTTGGCAGATATGATGATTTATACTCCCTGATTGGTACACCTCTGGAAGCGGATATGTGGGCAGCTATGAAAAAGCAGTTTGAGGAAGATTTGAAAAATCTGCATCAGGAAAATGCTATTTCTCTGCTTGCAAAATGGATTAAGACTGCTGATGCAAGTTCAAAGGAAACCCGCAGATTAGGAATTTTGACTGCACAGAAATTAGGTTATCCAGTCTATAACTTCAAGCGGATTGTACGAAGCATGAGAAAGCAGATCGGCATAGTGGAAGGACTAATGTCTGCAAACCGCTGGAGCGAAATAAAGTATTCTAATGTGCCAAGCCGTGCAATGATGATATATCGAAATGCATTTATGAAACATGACGAAGAAAGGTTTAATCAATTTGTCAATAAGGCGGTAGATGGAGAGGAAAAAATCAATTCTTCAACGCTCTTTCCATATGATATTGTGGAAAAAATTTTATATAAGCAGGAAAATTCCAAAGTTCTTGAGGCACAATGGTCACAGCTGCCAAATTATGTGGAAGAAGGTACAAATGCCATTGTTATGGCAGATGTGTCAGGTTCCATGTATGGCAGACCAATGGCAACATCTATCGGGCTTGCGATTTATTTTGCAGAGAGAAATAAGGGTGATTATCACAATCTGTTTATGACATTTAGTGCAAGACCCCAGATTGTCAATCTAAAGGGAGAAACCTTAGAACAGAAAATTGTAAATACCTCACAAGCTGAATGGGGGATGAATACAGATTTAAAAGCGGCATTTGATAAGGTTTTGGATATTGCAATAGAAAATCATACACCAAAAGATGAGATGCCTGCATCGATTATTGTGATTTCCGATATGGAGATTGATTATTGTGGTAATCGTGACTGGACTTTTTATGATAAGATGGCCCATAAATTTAAGAAATATGGTTATCAGATACCAAACATTATCTTTTGGAATGTGAACAGCCGGCATGATGTATTTCATGCAGACAAAGACCGTAAAGGAGTGCAGCTGTGCAGCGGTCAGTCTGTAACAGTATTCAAACAATTAATGTCCTGTATTGGTTACACTCCTGTTGAAATGATGAACAGAGTGATTAATTCAGAACGATATGAGAGTATCACAATAGAAGAATAGACATTTATGAAACTAACCAGGATTGCATCCTTTTATTTTACTATGGAAAGGATAATCCTGGTTAATTTGTGATAGGCATTATTTACATGATGGGGCGATGAATAACTAAGGGGGTGGAGGAATGGAGTTTTGTATTCAGACAGGCAAACCAAGTTTTACAGGGAAATATAATAGTGAAGATAAAAGTTTATCGGATGCAATTGAAAGCAGTTTTCCTTTACAAACAGAAAATGCAATTCTAAGCTGGCATCATATATGTATTCCATTGTCTTATAAATATGATGTTAGTTATATGATGGAGGATATCCTTGGAATATTGGAGGCATTAAAAAGAGAGAGTGGTGAAATGGTAATTCACTGGCTGCCGGATACATTTAGAAGTGACTGGAAAATATCATGGAAAATGAAACAAATAAAGATTGCATCATACTGGGAGTGTGTAGTAGGAGATTCAGAAGAGGAATTAAACGCAAACGCTGAGCTTGTATTATTGATAAGTGATTTTGTTTGTGAGTGGAAGAAGATACTATATATCATTATTTGTGGATTGAATGAATGTGGATATAGTGAAAATAACATAAAAGATATAAAAAGGTTAAAAAAGCAGTATTTAGAAATTTAAGAGAAGGGAGTAAGAGCTAGAGCGTGTTTTAAAATTCATTGCTACAATCTGTACGCCCCACCTTGTGTGCTATTTGCCCCAAATTTAATCGACGTAGCCCGCTACAACTCATAAATTTGGAACAAATTCCCACAAATTGTGACGCACATCTTGTAACAAGCAATTTTCAAACACGCTCTAGAGCGTGTTTGAAGAACTTCAAAAGCATTATACAGCACCAATCACAATAGAACATCAATTAGGCATATTTATGCTTAATAGAGAATCGAGATAAGTGATAGTACAATTAGTTAAGGAAACGGCAAAAACAGTTGAGGGAATAGCAAAAACAGTTGATGAAATGGAAGAAATTAATAACAATGACAAATATTATATAAAATCCTGTTTGAGAAGAGAAATCTGTATACCCCAATATTGTACATAAAACTTGGCAAAAGTATTGACAAGTAAACTTGGAAATGCTACAATAATATTGCAAATAAAACTTGGCAATAATAAATTTGGGAGGTATCATGATGAACAAAGAAGAAATTTTAGCGAAAAGCAGGCAGGAGAGCAAGGATGAGATGGAGATTGCTGTAAAAGATCAATCTATGAAATGGACTTATATTACGATGGTATTAGCAGCAGCTTTTTTTGCATGGACACGTGCACAAAAGGGAGATACCATAATGGACCTGTGTGTGACAGTATGTGTATCCTGTGCAGTAGGGCAGTTATACCGTTATTTTAGAACAAAAGATAAACGGTATCTGATTGCAGGTGTGATAGCCGCAGGCTGCACAATTATGGGAATAATCAGATATGTGATGGGGTATTAGATATGGATGATAAGTTAGTGTTAAAAAATTATTTGAAGGAAGCAAGAAAAGAGAAGAAAATATCACAAAGCCAGCTGGCAGAAATGGTTGGTGTATCCAGAAATACAATCAGTTCTATTGAAACAGGGCAATTTAATCCCACTGCAAAGCTGGCACTTGTTCTGTGCATTGCATTAGATAAGAAATTTGAAGAATTGTTTTATTTTGATTAATGATAATATGTGATAGTTTCATCCTATGAATATGGAACTATTTAGAAGAGGCTTTGCAGGTAGTTTTTTCTATTGCTCATATCTGCATTCAGAATAATTACTATCATTTTAACAAAATAACAGTTATTTTGCACAAAAAATACAGTAAATATAATTGTGATAACGTTTTCAAAAATATATAAAATATGGATAAAAAAGGCAGAAAAGAACATGCAAATCATGTTAGAACAAATAGAAAACAAGTAAAAAGCAAAAAAATGTGAGAACGATTTCACGTTTTTTTCTTGCTTATTGGCATGTATCACCATATAATGGCAACAGACGTTGTAACTATGACAGGTCAGGGTGCTGACAGCGGCAATCTTTGTTATTTAGTGTATTGGCATATTGAGAGTTCGTAAAATTACATCCAATGAATTTTCAAACACACCCTAATGTAAGTTACTTGCCAGGAATTTTAGCTGGTATACATAAAAGCAGTCTGGATATAGTTACAAGAAATAAAAATTAGAAAGGAAGAAGCACAAGAGCAGACAATTTTACTGCTTGTGCCCCAAAAATTATTTGGGAGATGGTGAGATTATGAAAAGGAAGAAGAAAAAAAGTTTAGCAATCGCATTGGCAGCAGTTACAGTATTAGCATCTGTATTAACAGGCTGTACAAATGCAAAAGAAACAGGAGGAAACAATGTAGAGAGTACATCTGGTACACAGGGAGCATCAGCAGAAAGTATTACAATTACAAATGTTTCTTATGATCCAACAAGAGAACTTTATGCATCTTATAATAAACTTTTTGCAGAACATTATAAAGAGGAAACAGGGATTGATGTAACAATAGAACAATCACATGGTGGTTCTGGTTCTCAGGCAAGATCCGTTGTAGAAGGAACAGAGGCAGATGTTGTTACACTGGCATTGGCACATGATATTACTTCTATAGAAGAAGCCGGCATGATAGAAAAGGATTGGTTAAGCGAATTTGATAAGAACAGTTCTCCATACACATCAACAATTGTATTCCTTGTTCGTTCCGGAAACGAAAAGAATATTAAGGATTGGGATGATTTGATTAAGGATGGAGTAGAGGTTATTACACCAGATCCAAAATCATCTGGAGGAGCATGCTGGAATTTCCTTGCTGCATGGGCATTTGCCGGAAATCTTTACAACAATGACGAAGCGCAGCAGAAAGAATTCATGAGTAAATTATATAACAATGTTTCTGTTATGGATTCAGGAGCAAGAGGAGCAACTTCGACTTTTGTAGAGAATGGACAGGGTGATGTGTTAATTGCCTGGGAAAATGAAGCATTATTATCTGTACAGGAACATCCGGATGAATATGAGATTGTGACACCAAGTATTAGTATTTTGGCGGAACCATCTGTTGCTATTGTAGATTCTGTTGTAGATGCACATGGGACTCGTGATGTAGCAAAGGCTTATCTGGAGTACTTATATTCCGATGATGCACAGAAACTTGCTGGAGAGAGTTTTTATCGTCCAAGTAATGAAACAATTTTGAAGGAATTTTCTGATACATTTGATTTGAATATTAACCTGGTAACAATTGATGATTTTGGCGGATGGGATCAGGCATATGCAGATTTCTTTGTAGATGGCGGAATCTTTGATGAAATTTATGATAAATAAGTCTTGGCCGATGCCGCTCTTACGACAAAGGTGTTGACTTTAAAAGAAGGAAAAAATGCTTAGAGCGTGTCTTGGGATTGGTTGTTGTGATTGTCCGCAGCAACTGTTCTCTGGACATGTTTTAGCGTTTTTTCGTATATATACATAAGGAAGGATAAACAAGATGGAAAGAATTAAGAAAGTAAAAAACAAAAAAGGGGAAAGAGTCATTCCGGGATTTGGTGTGACATTAGGAGTAACAGTATCACTTCTTTCTCTCTTAGTCCTGATTCCGCTTGCATCTGTACTGATACGATGCACAAGCCTGTCTTTTTCTGAATTTATAAAGCAGATTACTAGTAAAAATGCAGTGTCTGCATATTATGTAACAATCAGATGTGCTCTATTTGCAGCATTGGTGAATGGTGTGTTTGGGGTTTTGCTGGCATGGATTTTGGTGAAATATGATTTCCCATGGAAAAAGCTGCTAGATGGGATGATTGAGCTTCCATTTGCGATGCCGACTGCGGTAGCAGGTATTACATTAACAAATTTGTATTCTGATAAAGGATTTCTTGGAAATATTCTTGCAAAGGCAGGCATTAATGTTGCCTATACCAAAACAGGAATCACAATTGCTATGGTTTTCATTGGGATTCCATTTGTTGTCCGCTCTATTCAGCCCGTTTTAAGTAAGATGGATTATCAGTATGAAGAAGCATCGAAAATGCTTGGGGCAGGACGTATCAGGACATTTTTTCAGGTCATTTTACCAGAAATCTTTCCGGCAGCATTAACAGGATTTGGTTTGGCTTTTGCCAGAGGCATTGGAGAATATGGAAGTGTGGAATTTATTTCAAAGGGAGATAGGGACACTACAGTTGTATCCATGCTGATTATGAAGGAATTAAATGCTGGAAGCAGTGATTATGCCGGGGCAACGGCAATTGCACTTGTTATGTTGATATTCTCTTTCTTGTTATTGTTTATCATTAACATAGTGCAGGGACATTATGCGAAATATACTGCAGATTAAGAAAGTAGGTGGGAAAACAATATGAAAGAGATTAAAAAAAGTCCGGAGAATCTCCTGGGAGAAACAGAAGAGATACAAAAAGTAACAGAGCATAAGAAAGAGGAAGGAAGCAAAGTGGTAAAATGGCTCCTGATTGGAATAGGAACATTGTTTTTGATACTTATGCTTGTTTTCCCTGTTATTACTATTTTATATAACAGTTTATCAAAGGGATTTGGAACATATATTTCTGCTATTACAGATAGCAATGCAGTGAAAGCATTGGGAGTATCATTGCTGGCCATGGTAATTGCAGTACTGATTAATATGATATTTGGTCTGTGTGCGGCATGGGCATTATCAAAGTTTGAATTCCGCGGTAAAAGAGTATTAGGAACTTTGATAGATATTCCATTTTCTATTTCGCCTGTTGTAGCAGGTCTTTCCTTTATTATGATGTTTGGACGAATTGGATGGGCGAAAGGAATCTTAGATGCAATTAATCATGCTACTGGATGGAATGTAAAAATTGTTTTTGCAGTTCCTGGTGTTATATTGGCAACTATATTTGTAACACTTCCATTTGTTGTAAGAGAGATTCTTCCAGTACTAAATTCTGTGGGAAAAGAAGAGGAAGAGGCAGCAGCTTTAATGGGTGCGAGCGGATGGTCAATTTTTTGGGGGATTACCTTTCCGCATATCAAATGGTCCTTTTTATATGGTGTAATTTTATGTACAGCAAGGGCACTTGGGGAGTTTGGTGCTGTATCTGCAGTGGCAAAAACAAGAGGGAAGAACTTTACTTTGCCATTAGAAATTAATTATTTATATTATGGTGCCAATACAATGACACAGGCATTTGCGGTATCATCTGTTTTAGTACTGTTAGCAATTGTCATTCTGGTTATCCGTAATATTGTGGAAGCCCAGGCAGAGAAATAAAGAAAAATTTAGAGAGAAAAGACAATAATTTAAACAGTGTTTGTTAATGAATAGAATGGTTACATAAGAATACACAGGAAAGGAAATAAGAAATATGTATGTAGAGATGAAACATATTTATAAAACATTTGATGGTTTTCATGCATCAGAGGATGTGAATTTTGGAGTGGAAAAAGGAAAATTAGTGGCATTGCTAGGACCAAGTGGAAGCGGCAAGACTACTATTCTCCGCATGATATCTGGACTTGACAGACCAGATTCTGGTGATATTTTCATTAATGGAGAACGTGTCAATGATGTGCCGGCAAATAAACGTGGGATAGGTTTTGTGTTTCAGAATTATGCATTGTTCCGGTATATGACAGTATATGATAATATTGCTTATGGTTTAAAAGTAAAAAAGATGAGCAAAGATAAGATTCGGGCACGTGTGATGGAACTGGTAAAACTTATTGGTTTAGAAGGTTTGGAAAAACGGTATCCCAGCCAGTTATCAGGAGGCCAAAGGCAGAGGGTAGCGTTTGCAAGAGCTTTGGCACCAGAGCCGCATTTGCTTCTATTAGATGAGCCATTTGCTGCAATTGATGCAAAGGTTAGAAAAGAGCTTCGTACATGGCTTCGTGAAATGATTACTAAGGTAGGAATTACAAGCATTTTTGTAACCCATGATCAGGAAGAAGCATTAGAGGTTGCAGATGAGATTGTGGTTACTAATAAAGGTCATGTAGAGCAGGTTGGGACACCAGTTGAAGTTTATCAGGAACCAAAGACACCATTTGTTGCACAATTTATTGGTGAAACTTCATTGATTACAGATTATTCTTTCCTTCAGGGATATGATACACAGGATGAGATTACCGAAGCAGTAGTACGTCCTGAGTTTGTAAAGATTTACAAAAAAGAAGAAGAAGGAAACTTTTCGGAAGGAGAGTATGGTGTTGTGGAGAATGTTTCTTTCCGTGGAAGCCATTTAGAAATTGAAGTAAATGTAAATGGAACCATTCTGATTGCAACACGTACTTTGGAGGAAAGTATGGTAAAAAGAGGAGAGAAAGTAAAAGTGGATATTCGCCAGATTTATGCATTACAAAATAATCGGGCGATTCGCTTACAGCACAAGGAGTGGCAGATGTCATAGAGCGTGTTTGAAAATTGCTTGTTACAAGATATGCGTCACAACTTGTGGAGGTTGGTCCAAATTCATGAGGTGCAGCAGGCTGCATAGAATGAATTTGGACCAAATACCTACACCATATCGGACGAAGTCCGCCAGCCTGGATGGGCATGGATTGCGGTATGCCCTAATTGGTACACAAAGCGGGGCATACAGATTGTGACAATAAATTTCAAACATGCTCTAAGAAAAATGGGCTGTTACATTAAAGTTTAATGTGGCAGCCCATTTATGATATGAAATGTTGTACAGCAGTTTTGCTAGTATTCTACTACTTTTGTTATAGTGCTTATGCCATTTTTTTCAGATGCTTCAAATGTAAACATAGTTTTTTCTTCAAGTTCATTTAAAACAGTAAGAACTTTCTTATTTAACACTTGATAAGAGACCGTTTTCTTTCCTATTTTGACTTCTACTGTGCTGGTATCAGAAAATCCCATAAATTTTCCATGTATTGTCCCTGATGGAGTCTTATCATGGGATTTCAGTTCAGTGTATGGTTCTTGTAGTGGTACATATTTAGCAATCTCTCCAAATTCCAGTTCTGTATTATTTTCTCCACAAAAATAAATATCTAAGGAAGAGGAACTCTCGGATGTGGTATCGGAAAAGTTATTCTGTAATGTTTCTTTAATGCTCTCTAAAATAGTCAGAATCAGTTCTTCCTGATCATACACCATAAATTCTTTCTTTTGGGATTCGGGTGGTCCTGCAAAGATAGCAGAGGTGTTGGCAAAACACACTGTCATTCCTGATTTATCCGAAGTAACAATATCTGCTAAATCAAGATTCCACCCCGTCATCTCTGCAATACCGGCAATTAGTTTTTCTGCTGTCAGTTTTCCGGAAATTGTGTATGGATAGTCTTTTACCATACCTTCCATACCAATAGAGAGAGTCACTGTAGTTTCAGTTTCAGGGGTATCTGTATCATCTGGTGCTGCACTTTCTATATCAGAAGGTGTGTTCTCTATGCCAGAAGGTGTATTTTCAGGTATAGGTGTCAAGGTATCTTCAGTTACTGCTGCTGTAATCATTGGTGTGGCACTTACGTCTTCTGCTATTTCACTTTTGTTGCCGCTGCAGGAAGTCATAGATAAAACAAACATTGCGGTTAGTACTGTAAATATAGTTCTTTTTTTCATTATCATGTTCTCCTTTATATGTGTGATCGAAAATCGTTTATTATCCCATTTGTACATCAAATATTTTCTTGTACAGCGATTAGAATTCTATGCTGATGTGGAAAAATTACAAGATAAAAGATGGATTTCTGCGGACAACGGGCTGCTGCATGGCTTCAGTAATGCACAAATGTTTGTATTTTTATTGGGATTCCACATCATGCTATGGGATTTTTCTAATCATAAGCAATATTATAGTAATCTATCAAAGTATAAAAAGCAAGCATTTTTGTAAATTACTTAATGCTGCATCTTAGATTATTTTACAGAAATGTTCCATAAAAATCTCAATTGTAATCCGTATCTATATTGTAAGTACAGAATGGTTGTAATCTGGCCGATTCAGAGCTTTTCTGTTCAAAATGTATCTTCTGTAAATTGTGAATAGCAGAGCCAAGTTGGAATGTTCTTTGTGTAGTTGACTTTGCATTTTATAATCGTTATAATTTAGAAAGTATAGAATGATAGTTATAATCGGTTGAGGCATTATATGTGAATATACTAAAGCGTGTTTTAAAATTCATTGCCCAATTATTATAATTATGCTATCAAAACAGGAAAGTTGTAATAGATTACAGGAGGAGAAAAGTTGACAGATTCAGAATTTGAAAAGTATATGCAGGCTATGATAGAAGGGAATAAAAATGGTCTGCATTATATTTATGAGGCATATGTCACATATATTTATTCCATTATATATGATATTTTGAAAAATAAGGAAGATGCTGAAGATGTGACCACAGAATTTTTTATTAAATTATGGAGAATAGCAGATAAGTATCAATTTGGAGGAAAGCATCGGGCATGGTTAGGAAAGATTGCACATAATATGGCAATCGATTATATCCGTACAAGAAAAAATCATAATTCTTATGAAGAAACCATTGAAACAACAGAAATGGGACAGGAAACCTTTGAGGAGCAGATGGTAGAAAAACTTACATTAAAAGAGGCAGTGAATACATTAGAAGAGACAGAACAGGAAATTGTTAATATGAAAGTGTTAGGACAGTTGACCTTTAAAGAGATTGCTGCTATTTTACAAAAACCTATTGGAACAGTATCATGGAAATACAGGCAGGCTATGGAGAAATTAAGGAGGTGTCATCTATGAAAAGAGAAGAACCGTTAGAGGAAGCATATAAAAATTTAAAAGAACAGGAGACACCAGACTTATGGTCTAGAATTGAGGCAGGAATTGAGTTAGAAGATTTATCAAAAGAAGAAGTAAGGATACCAAGAAATAATGAGAAAAAAGCAACAAATAGGAGAATAGCAGGAAAACAAGTTAGAACAGCAGCAATGATGGTGGCAGCGGTTGTGATTTTGTTTATTTCCATTTCGTTGGTTTCAAGACGAATGAACTTTTATCAAAAGCCGAAGGATAATGCAGTAGAGGTATCTCCGGAAAGAATAGTGGATGAAGATATGATAAGTGAAGATATGATAAGAGAAGATATGATAAATGAAGAAAATGGTTCTAAAAATGCCCAAAAAGGAGAAACTTTTTCAGATATAAAGGAAATGGAAAAAGATGATTCAGATGAAAAAGAAGCAGCAGTGAATGAGAAGAATCAGGATTTTGCGGACAAAGCAGCAACAGGACTGCCAGTTACGAACAATTTGCCGGAGAATGGAAATAGTAGAGGGGAAAATATAGACACAGACTCCGTAGCTGTATCTATTCGCTTGAGAAAGGATTTAGAAGTGAAAGTATCTTCTCTGAAGAAAATCAAAGTTTCGGATTTATCCAGCGAAGTACAAGAAGAATTGAAGGAATTATTACAGGATTACAATAGCTGTCAGTTTTATAAGAGCGAATCAGGAGAAGTATATGTGGAGGATAATAAAATATTGTATCTGGCAGAGGGAGTGACAGTTACAGTAGAGGAATAGTAAAAACATGATTATTTATCCATAAAAATCATGATACAAACTCGTATCAATTATATGAAATAGATTCAGATATGCTCTAGATAGAACAAGTCCACCACAAATTGTGATGTACATTTTGTAACAAGCAATGTTCAAACACGCTCTAGCGGATAAAGTCATCCAGACCATAAGGGCATGAATTCTGGTATGCCGTAAAGCATAATTTATGCTATGGATGATATGCTAAATAGCAGTATTTTTAGAAGGAGGCAGAAGCATATGAAGAAATTTTATAAGTCTGTATGCATGTTTATAGGTGGAATTTTGGGTTTCACAGGTTGTAGTGGAAATACACACATAGGAGTACAAAATGAGGAACAGATAATAGAAACACAAAATGCAGAGCAGGTAACAGAAACACCATCAGTTATAAAGAATACAGATTCCTCTGAGGTAACAGGGGAAACAGTGACAGCAAAGATAACAGAGGAATTTAAGACAGGTATTAATCAGTTCTCATACAAAATATTTGAACAGTTAGAAGAAGAGGAGAATATATTTCTCTCACCGTATAGTATGGCAATTGCTATTTCTATGTTAGATAATGGTGCCAGCGGGCAGACAAAAGCGGAAATCGAAAAGATGCTTGGCATAAAAGATTTAGAGGAATGGAATAAGTGTGTGAAGTATTATCTGTCATTGAATAAGGAGGAAAAAGCAAAACTTTTGACTGCAAATTCTTTATGGCTGTCTGAGCAATTACTTCTCTCAGAAAATGCAGAAACAGATTTTTTTAATCCGGTTATGAATTGCTATGGGGCAGAGAAATATCAGATGAATCTATCAAGTGAAGAAGCATTAAACCAGATCAATGACTGGGTTTCAGATAAAACAAACCAGATGATAAAAAAAATGCTTACAGAAAAACCAGGCAGAGAAGAGAAAATGATGCTCATTAATGCAGTATATTTTAAGGGAGAATGGAAAGAAAAATTTGACAAAGAAAACACAGTTGAGGAAGAATTTTATGGAAGAGAAAAGACAGCAGAAATAGATATGATGTGTAAATATAATAATTCTTATCGTTATATAGTAAAATATGGAATCAAGGCCATTGAACTTCCTTATGGAAACGAAAATATTGTGATGGATATCCTTTTGCCGGAAGAGGGAAACGAAAAGTTGATTTACAATCTTCCTAATCAAACCGATACCGATGCTGCTCTGCCAGTGAGTATCACATGGTTATTTTCTAATCTTTCTGATAAGAAAAAATCTAATCTGTTTACAGCACTGTCCAAGGCAGAACCAAAAAAAGTAGATATAGTGAAAATTCCTAAATTCAATATGGAGTATGGGGGAAAAGAGATTGCAGATGATTTGGAGGCATTGGGAATGGTGCAGGCATTTGACAGTGAAAATGCAGAGTTTTCTAAAATCTCGCCGCAATTGTATGTTAATAGTGTATTACACAAAGCAAAAATTGAAGTCGATGAGGAGGGAACAGAGGCAGCAGCAGCTACAAAAATTGGTATGAGAAGTACTGGAATGACAGAACAAAAAACATTTATTGCGAATCAGCCGTTTCTCTTTGTAATCCGTGATAGGGAGAATGATATGATATTGTTTATGGGAAGTATACAGAATCTGGGAGAATAATAACAAGAGCCGCAAGAAAACTTGTTCATAGAAAGGAAGATGAAAAATGAAAAAAGTATTTAGTATATGTTTGATCGGTGTTCTTTGCCTTGCTTTACATGGTTGTGGTTATAAAACAGAAACAGAAGCAGATTCAAAAAATGATAAAGCTGTTACACAAACAACCCCTGCAATAGAAGCAGAATCTACAGAACAGCCGGCTGCAGGCACACAACTTTTGTCAGAAAGAAGCATAGAGGAATTTAAGTTTGAGGGGAGAGATATAGAAGACCCCGACGGGAGAGGAGTGGTGACCTACAGAGAGATTACAAAAGAGTCAGTGAAAAAGGCATTGTGGGATATTATTTGTGAACAGGAGAAAAAGCATCGTTTCCAAGAGGAGGGGGGAGAAGTAGGTAATAGTTTTGAGCTGAAATTGACTGATCAGACTACAGGTGAAGTAATTTATGTGGGATATGGTATTTATTATGAGAGTCCGTATGTTGATGGAGGACCACCATGTTTTGTTATCTCTGGTTCCAATATAAAGATATACTATACTACGGAGGATGAACAGACATTTACTAAACTGATTGAAGAGGGAGTGGTTTGTGACTAGAGCGTGTTTGAAAATTCATTGCCACAATCTGCACAAATAAAATTGAGGTTACCTGAAGTTTTGCAATTACCTAATAATAAAAATGATTGAAAGGTGTGGCACACAGAATGTATAAAATTTTAATTGTGGAAGATGATGAAGTAATTACAAAAAAGATAAAACAGCAATTGTTGAATTGGAATTATGGGGCAGAGTGTGTGATTGATTTTAAGAAAGTACTAGAAGAGTTTCTTTTTTATGATCCACAACTTGTTTTGCTAGATATCTCTCTGCCATTATTTAATGGATATCATTGGTGCAGTGAAATTAGAAAAGTTTCTAAAGTACCAATTATATTTATCTCTTCTATGTCGGATAATATGAATATTGTCATGGCAATGAATATGGGGGCGGATGATTTTATTACAAAACCATTTGATTTGTCTGTACTGCTGGCAAAAGTGCAGGCTATGATTCGCAGAACTTATGATTTTGCAGGACAAATGAATTTGTTAGAGCATAAGGGGGTTATGTTAAATACCAATGATACCACAGTTACTTATCAGAATGAAAAGATAGAACTAACCAAAAATGATTATAAAATATTACAGACTTTAATGGAGCAGAAAGGAAAAGTAGTAAGCAGAGAAGAAATTATGACACGGTTGTGGGAAAGCGACAGTTATGTAGATGATAATACACTGACTGTAAATGTGACAAGACTCCGGAAAAAATTAGAATCGATAGGAGTTAGGGATTTCATTGTGACAAAGAAGGGAATAGGTTATATGGTAGCATAATTTCAATCTGTTGAATGTTGCCTAAAGCGTGTTTGAAAATGCATTGCCCAATCTGCGCCTTGTATACCCATTCGGACTGGGGGGATTTTGTCCGATAAGATATAGATATTTGCTTCAAATTCATTCCATGCAGCCTGCTGTACCTCATGAATCTGGAACAAATCCCTCACAAATTGTGACATACATTTTGTAACAAGCAATTTTCAAACACACTTTAGACAAAGAAAGGTAAGATATATGGAAACAAAGTCATTGAAAGAAGTTTTCATGGCATATTTAAAAGCAAAGAGAAAAATGATATATATTTTTATATTATTTATCATTATTTTTTACACAGTTTTTTATCTATATCAAATACAAATAGAAATTGTGGGATATGCCAGTGTGTTGTGTCTGTGCTGGGGAAGTATTTTTCTAACAGCAGATTTTATATGTTATTGGAGGAGATGGAAGACTTTAAAATGGATTTCTGGAGATATGGATGGGCTGTTAGAAAGTCTTCCTAAGGAAAAAGATTTAATTGAGGGCAGCTATCAGGAAATGCTGAAAAAAATCGTGGGAGAGAAGATGCAGCTGGTATCTGAAACAGATGGGGAGAAGAATGATCTATTGGAGTATTATACATTATGGGTCCACCAAATAAAGACTCCTATTGCAGCAATGCATTTATTATTGGAAACTGAGGAATTTCAGAGAAAAATGGAAATTAATATAGAATTATTTAAAATAGAGCAATATGTCGAAATGGTGCTGCAGTCTTTACGATTGTTCAGTGATACCTCAGATTTTGTATTTAAAAAGTACCAATTAGAAGAAATTGTGCGGCAGGCAGTAAGAAAATATGCAAAGATATTTATTGGAAAGAAATTGAGTCTGAATTTTGAGGAATTCTCGTGTGAAGTATTAACAGATGAGAAATGGCTGTTATTTGTGATAGGACAGATTTTATCAAATGCACTAAAGTATACAATGGCAGGAAGTATTTCCATTTATTTAGACAAAAGGGAAGAAAAAACATTAGTAATTGAAGATACAGGAATCGGAATTTATCCTGAAGATTTACCAAGAGTCTGTGAAAAAGGGTTTACAGGTTACAATGGAAGAAATGATAAAAAATCTACAGGTATCGGACTGTACTTATGCAAGCAGGTTTTAGATAAAATGTCACATACGATAAAAATTGAATCAGAAGTAGGAAAGGGAACCAGAGTAAAGATTGGATTTGCAAATGAAAAGATAGAATTGAGGTTCGAATAACAAAATAGTTCCTTTTTTAATAGATGTGGATTTGTCTTTGAAGAGAAAACAGTGTTGGCGGCATGAAATGGATAAAAGAAAAAAATTTCCATAAAAATCATATACACAACTCGTATCTGTATTGTAAGGAAAAAATAGTGACAGAAAAGAGAGGTTGATGATTATGAAGAAATTTTGTAAGTTAGTATGTATGATGATAGCAGTGAGTATTTGTTTTATTGGTTGTAGAGAGAACAGACAAGCCAGTGCACCGTTATCGGACATACCACAGGCAGGAGAGAGAAAAGAAGTTACAGCGCTTTCAGAACAATTTAAAACAGGTATCAATAATTTTTCTTATCAAATATTTGAGCAGTTGGAAAATGGTGAGAATATCTTCATCTCTCCATACAGCATGGCAGTCGATCTCTCCATGTTAGACAATGGGGCGGAAGGAAAGTCAAAGGAAGAAATAGAACAAATGCTTGGAATAAAAGATTTAGAAGATTGGAATGCCTGTGTAAAATATTATATGTCTTTCAATAAAGATGAGAAATCAAAATTGTTGACAGCAAATTCATTATGGCTGTCAGAGGATATTGTACTTTCAGATAATGCAGAAAGTGAATTTTTTAATCCAGTGCAGTGGTATTATGATGCAGAAAAAAAACAGATGAATCTGGCAAGCACAGATGCCATGAAGCAGATAAACCAGTGGGTATCTGATCATACGAATGGAATGATTGATTCCATTCTGAACGAACCATTGGAAAAAAGTATTAAAATGGCATTGTTAAATGCAGTATATTTTAAGGGAGAATGGAAGGAACAATTTGAAAAGGAAAAGACACAGAAAGCAGAGTTTTATGGAAAAGACAAGACATTAGAAACGGATATGATGCATCAAGCAAATAAAAAGTACAAATACATTGAGAAAGACGGCATAAAGGCTATTGAACTTCCATATGCAAATGGACAAACTGCTATGGATATTTTTATTCCTATGTCTGATGTAAAGAAAAATGAACCATTAAAAAATATAAGTGAATTATTTTCAAACCTGTCCATAGAAGAAAAAGCAGAATTATTTACAACATTATCCGGAGCAGATGAGCAGACGATTTGTGTGGTAGAACTGCCTAAGTTTGAGTTAGAATATGGTATGATAGATATCTCTGCATCATTACAGAAATTAGGCATGAAAGAGCCGTTTTGTAATGCTTCAGAGTTTTCCAAAATTTCTCCAAATCTACAAGTAGGGCAGGTATTTCACAAGGCAAAAGTTGAGGTAGACGAAAAAGGAACTAAGGCATCGGCGGTAACTATGATTACAAAAGAAAATGGTGTGGAGGCATTTGTGGATGAGGAAATAAAGGAATTTATTGTGGATAAGCCATTTATTTTTGCAATCCGGGATGTGGAAAATGATGTGATTCTGTTTATGGGAAGTATGCAGAATCTGGAATAAAGACTAGAGTTTGTTTGGAAATTGTTTGTTACAAGATGTGCGTTACAATTTGAGGGGATTTGTTTCAAATTCATGAGGTGGGTAGCAGGCTATATGGACTGAATTTGAGGCAAATATCTATACCCATTCGGGCATCCCGCAACTCATGCCCATTCGGGCTGCCCAGACGGGTATGGAAAGTGGAGAGGCAGATTGGGGGCAATAAATTTTCAAACACGCTCTAGAGAGGAGCGGAATATGAAAAAAATATATCAATTAACATGCATTTTTATGATAGTGGCAGTTCTCTTATCAGGGTGTAAACAAGAACAGGTCAATGAGGCGGTAAAGGCTAAAATACAATGTATGAAGGAACAAGGGATTCTTTTTGTAAAAGTGAAAAGTGGTGGAGAAGCGGGCATTGTAATTTGTACTGGTATTGATGCATATGGAAATACTGTCATGCTGGGGGATGATGTTTATGACTCTGTAAGAATTGGAGCTGCATCAGGATGGGAAATAGATCAAAGACTATTAGAGAGGATGAATGAGCAGTTAACAGAGCAGGCGGCACAGGAGCAGGTGATTTCTGATACATTATTAAAACAGCTCTCTGATTTGGAAGAAAAAGAGTTGGAGCCATTAAATGTTGACATATCAGGAGCTGACGGTTTTACATATTGTTATTATTTGATTCGGGACGTGGAGGGAGAAAAACAGTGGATTCAAATTTACAGAGATGATTCTTTTAAAAATGAATGGGGACACCCAGACGATAAGAAACAGAATATAAAAGAGGAGGTCTGTAAAATTTTCGCAGAGGAGTAAAAGGAAAAAGTCATAATATGGCAACCTTACAAAATCATAAGTGGTTGGAGGGAGAGGGAAAGGGCTTGTTTGGGGGATTTTGGGAGGCTGGGAAAGGAAATTTACACAGGAATTACACAGGTTGGGAAGAGCTTCAATATGAATAAGTTTCAGAACTGATAGCAAAAGGGCTCATTTGGCTTGAAAAAATGGATATGTAAGTTAGGCTTGTTATTATATGAAAAATCACTTATACTATATTTAATGATAGAACAGATTGGAGGTGCATCATATGGAAGCCGTAGTAAAAATTTTATATTCACCAGAAGAGCAGGCGAGACAGGAAATCCGTAGTTTTGTAAACGAAGGGCTGAACGATGTTCAAGAAAATGCTGTTTACGACTTTGATGAAGCGTTTGATGCATTAGAAAGTAGGTACAAGGTTGAAAGGGTATGATGTTGTTTTAACCAGAAGAGCGAAAAATGATATTATAGATATTGGTGATTATATAGCATATACATTACTGGAACCAGAAGCAGCATATCATTTTGTGACAGGATTGAGGAGTTCTATTTCGACTTTACAAGAATTACCTAACAGATTTGGCTTAGTAGATGATTTGGTTCTTTCCAATCAGGGGATTCACTGTATGCCATATAAAAACTATTATGTTTTTTATGAAATAAAAGAAACAATGAATACAGTAGTTGTCTTAAGAGTTGGATATAATCGTAGAAATTGGAAAGAAATTTTGCTATATGGAAATGGTCTAACCTCTGTAAATGATATAAAAATATTGTTTGCAGGGGTTATATTTATTAAACAGAATATGTTTTAGGGGATTTATATTGTAAGCGATCTATAACAAGGTGCCCGATAAATTAATAGCTAAACGTTGCATTTCTGAAATACCGATTCGGAAATACTGTTTTTAATACAGTGCACATATTTAGTCAGTCTCATATTTGTAAATACATTTAGTTGTGAAAATTTTTAAGAAAGTTGCAAGTATTATTTTGAAATTAAAGTGATATATTTTGTGGTTAATTTAAGAATAGAGAATGGTATAGAACAGCTATATTACTTTGGCGAAAAGTACTATATCTATGCTATCGCTTGCATAAATATTCTAATTTTTGCCATTTTCTGTCCTTTCGTTTGTTGAAAAACGAAAAGAGGACAGATTACAAAATGTCTACCCTGTTTATTAAGTTAGTGCATAGGGGCTTGCTACAAGGCTCACTGGCGATTACCTTGACCAGACTTTCACTGGTAAGCTGATAACAGCTTGCAGAACACACGACTTTCACCCATTAGAGTTTGCCCATGCCGGGCAAACAAAATGCTGTGGCATTTTTAATCTGTCACAGCTTGGAAAATTCTTTTTATTCGTTTCAATTTCCGCAATCTAATCCTTTCCCCTTATAGTTAATATGTATTGAGGATATATTCCGTTGTCACCTATCTTTTTTCTTAGCCTGCCTATTGTATGTATGATACTACATTCATTAAAATTATATGGCTCTTTCCATATCAGGTTATAAATCGTTTCCTTGAAAACACCCACCCCAGTCTTTTTGCCAACAGATAAAGCATATCAAACTCATATGGTGTTAAATGTATATCCTCATTATTCTTTTCTAATGTCCGGCATATAGGATTGATGATTAAATCATCACGATATAATATATCATTTTCTAAAATATAATCCTTTATTTGATACTCCTTTGTTCTTTTTCTTACATCGGATAAAATCTCATGTAAAATATATTCTTCTGAATCTTCAAAGGTTAGTATCAAAATTTTTCTCACATATGCCACCTTCTTATTCCCTTATAAGTTCTTTAATAACAGAGTATATATCTGCATCTATTTCTAAAGACCGAGCCTTTATTTCTTTTGGCACAGATGACTCTCCTTTATTGATACAAACATATCCGGCATTTCTATTTTTTGCGGTCATCTGCCAAAAAGGATATTTAATAATTCCGGGCGTATTATACCCAACACCTAATTCCAAAAATAATACTTTGCCTTTTTTATGTGCAGCAAGAAAATTTTCATAATAACCAGCGTGAATATCCCAACCAGCATCCTGCACAAAAGTAGCATCTGCCCGCAAGTTCATAGTCATTGGTTTTCCGCAAATTGGACATTTCGGTATCAGTTCCGTTGGAATACGCATTTCCATTTGTTCCTCTACCATACACTTAACTAACGCCTCGTTTTCATAAGTGTATGGTTTGCATGGAATTTGGCATTGAAAAAGACCATAATCTCCCTGCGTATAAAATAATCTTTCCTTTGCAAAACCCGCCTTTTGAAAACAGTGGTCTACATTTGTTGTCAATACAAAATAGTCTTTGTCTTTTACCAATTCAAACAAATTTTTATAAACGGGCTTGGGTGCATCCATATAACGGTTGATAAAGATATATCTACTCCAATATGCCCAATGTTCTTCCAAACTGTCAAAAGGATAAAAACCTCCCTCATACATATTACGGAAATGGTATTTTTCAATGAAATCGCTGAAATGCTGCCTAAAACGCTCACCGTTATAAGTAAATCCCGCAGAAGTGGAAAGTCCAGCCCCTGCACCGATAATAACCGCCTCCGCATCTTCTATTTTTTCTCTTAACTGCTCAATTTTATCTGATACAGTTAGTATATTTGAGGAATTTACCATAGCTTTCATAGATAATATGCCTAAAGACATTACATAACCCCCTTAATTCAATCTACAATCAAAAAACGGTCTGCATTCCTTTGTTTGCCTTTCGGATAATCGCCGTCACAGTATCCCAATATCACAAAACAACGGGCTATGTCTGTATCAGGAATGTTCCATTCTTTTAATAATTCCATTCCAATCCCATTATCAAAGGTTTCCTCGCCCCTTGCAATAATACAGGAGGCAATCCCTAAATTGGCAGCCTCAAGCACCATATTTTCAGCGCAGCAGAACGCATCAGGAATACTATATAAAAAATTCTTTGCCCCAAAAATAACACAAACCGTAGGCGCACCATAAAATCCACTTTTTATATCAGGATTATCAATAACGCTTGGCTGTTCAGAGGAAACATACCCACCAGCAAGTCTGCTGCGGTCAAAACGTGCAAGGTTAAGTCTGCCTATTTTTTCAGCTAATTGTTTATTATGGACAGCAACAATCTTTGCACGTTGTCCACCTCCTGCATTTGGCGCGTATAATCCTGCTTCAATAATTTTTTTCAAATCTTCCTTGTCAATCTGTTTATCCTGAAATTTACGGATAGACCTTCGCTCTTTCATCAAATTTAAAATATCCATTTTCAGACCTCCGTATTTCCTTCAAAGATTTTCCAACATTGCGGATCTGGCGCATACATATTTCCAGTATAGCCATAAGTTACAGCCGGACACCCTCTGCAGTATCCCCGAAGTTCACACTTGCTGCACTTTTCAAATTTATCAAAATCCCGATATTTCTCCATATCTGCACTCATAAAAAGGTCATACATAGAAGTATTGAATACATTTCCTATTTTACTTTCCATCCGCCGACAGGCATATACATCACCTGTTGGAAGAATTGTCATGTGGCTGATTGCACAGTGGCAGCCGTCATAAATCATTTTTTTATCAGAATTTTCGGGAATTTTAAAAAGTCCCTTTTCATACAAAAACAATGTCCATAAGTGGTCTTTTAGCTGGAATGTAGTGTGTCTGTCTTTATACTGCTCATATTTTGTCCAGCATTTATCCAAAAATAATTTATACTCAAGAGGCGGGATATGATATTCCTCTGCCTTTTGACCGCTTGTAGGGCAGTATCTTCCAAATGCAAACACATCTACCTTTTTGTCCACTACCAAATCAATCATGTCAGGGAACTCGTCCTTATTAGCACATGACACTGTAGCCATAACCGCACAGTACATTCCTGATTTTTTGATACAGTCAATTTTTTCTATTGTTGTATCAAAGGAACCAAATTTTCTGAATTTATCATGCATTTCCCTCATTCCATCTAACGAAAGCTGGTACTTCCTACAGCCATACTCATAAAGTCTTTTACATACCTCATCGCTCAAATGAAACGGATTACCTAAAATACCAAAAGTAATGTCATGCTTTTTGAGCAATTCACAAAGCCGCCAAAAATCTTTATGTAAAATAGGATCGCCTCCCGTAATGTAGAAATATGGTGTGCGTCCTAATTTTTCACACATTTCCATGCAGCTTAAAACTACCGTTTCCATTTCCTCGTATTCCATCTGTTTCAGGCAGATATGGTTATCTTCAGAAAAAATATAACAGTGTTTGCATCTTTGGTCACATTCATCTGTAATATGCCATTGAAAAGCAAAGTATGGTTTCATTTTAGATATTCCTCCATATTTATTACTTTTAATTCTAATCTAATCATGGACACACCTAAAAACTGTGTATCCACGACCGCATTGATACATATGTATCTTATTTTGGATCACCAGCCCCACAAGATGAGCCACAAGCAGATGCAGGCTTTTCTTCAGGTTTCGGATTGGCTGCCCCACAAGACGAACCACAGGCAGATGCAGGTTTTTCTTCAGGTTTCGGATTAGCTGCTCCGCAAGATGAACCACAGGACGATACAGCACCTGTACCAGCAAATGCTGCGACATTTTCAAGATTACTCATGATAGTTACCTCCTATTTGTTTACTTGATTTTCTGACCTCTTTGGTCTATACTTAGTATACATTGCAGCAACCAAAAATGAAAGTACGCACCATTTTATTATGTAGTGAGCTTTTTCTTAGTTGGTGCAAAAATGAATGTTATATACTTTAGGAGGTGTCCTTTATGCTGACAAAAGAAGAACTGCCAGCCTGTCCCGTTGCCACAACGTTAATGCTTATTGGAAATAAATGGAAAATTTTTATTGTACAAAGACTGTTAGACCGTCCTTGGCGGTTTAATGAATTGCAAAAGGATATTCCCGGCATCAGCCAACGGGTTTTAACAGACAATCTTCGTTCTATGGAGGAGGATGGTATCATTACACGCACTGTTTATCCCGAAGTTCCTGTACGGGTAGAGTATGCTTTGAGTGAATTGGGTGATACAATGCGCCCAATTATATCATCATTATCTGATTGGGGGCTTATGTACCAATCCTTAAATACAGGTAAATAACTCAACTGGTCTGAAATCATACAAGTTTCAGACCAATTTTTATTACTCTACTTTCATGCTTTCAATTTTTATCCTTGCATCACACATTTTTTCAAGATTTTCTCTTTGCGCTTGGGATAATTCCCCATAAGTGCGAACTTAATCCTAAAATACCCAAAATACAAGCATTTTAGGAAAATTTCATTCTAAAAAAATTTTTGGAAAATCAAAAAAATTCATGACAAATTCTCTTTTTGATGCAAAAAAATGGAATAAAAAAATTTTACTTCATCTTCCTAAAAACCTTGATGAACTTGCAAAAAAAACGAAATCAATGCAGAGAAAACGCAGTATTTGTTCTGCTGCGAATCTGTTAAAAATACTATCTCTTTATGCCTGTAAGGAAAAAGAGATAGAGGTTTATTCTACCTATGAAAAATGTAACATTACTTTTTTGCAAGTAAAGGAGATTCTTTGTCTTTCATGGAGTCAGTTTGTAAATCTTTCAGAGGAAAGATATCTTCGGTATTTGTCAAAGAAAAAGTCTTAAAAACATACAAAAATCCCCCCAACCTTACAAAACTGTAAGTTTAAAAGAGGAATTGTAAGCCAAATCGATGGCAGAATAGTTCCTCTTTTTGTTATACTATAAATTGTAAAGGACATAACAATATAAGTTCCATGAAAAACAGATTTAGTCACATAAGGATCTATAGGAAAATAACTGGCACATCTTGGTTTGTCTATGTCTCCGATTGCACAATTCAAAAAGTTTCACCGTAATCCGCTGCACTTACGTTTTTGACCTGTGCCCTCGAAAAAATATACTATGCAATCTGCATCAGTTATTTTTCTACAGCTCCCAAAACAGGAATTAGGAGGCTTTCATTATGATTTTAGAAGTAAAAAATTTAAAGAAAACATATACAACACGTTTAGGTGGGAATAGTATACAAGTGTTGTCTAATGTGAATTTTTCAGTAGAAAAGGGAGAATATGTTGCAATTATGGGGGAATCAGGTGCAGGAAAGACAACGTTGTTAAATATTCTGGCTGCACTTGATAAACCGACTAGTGGTGAAGTGAGATTAAGCAGTGAGAGCATTGTGACAATGAAAGAAAAGCAGCTGGCGGCATTTAGGAGGAATAACTTAGGTTTTGTATTTCAGGATTTTAATCTGTTAGATACCTTTTCTCTGAAAGACAATATTTTTCTGCCGCTTGTGTTATCGGGAAGTTCACATGAAGAAATGCAAAAGAAGCTGATACCGATTGTAAAAAAATTGGGAATACAGTCTATTTTGGAAAAATATCCATATGAAGTATCAGGCGGACAAAAACAAAGAGTGGCAGTAGCAAGAGCATTGATTACGAATCCACAGCTTATCTTAGCAGATGAACCAACAGGTGCATTGGATTCTCACTCAGCAGATGAACTGTTGGATTTGTTTCGTGAATTAAATGCAGAAGGACAGACTATTTTAATGGTAACCCATAGCACAAAAGCGGCAAGCCATGCGAAGCGGGTATTGTTTATGAAGGATGGAGAGGTCTTTCATCAGATTTATAAAGGAAATCATAGTAATGAAGATATGTTTGAGAACATATCAGATACATTAACGATGATGGCGAAAGGTGGTAAAGTTCATGAATAAGTTGTTTTATCCAAAATTTGCATTAAGCAATATGCAGAAAAACGGGAAATTCTATTTGCCATATCTGCTTACCTGTATTTTGACAATTGCTATGTATTATATTATGTGCAGCATGGCGGGAAATGAAGGGTTAAAGAGTATGCCTGGTCAGGACTCTTTAATTGAAATATTATCTTTTGGAACTGTTGTTGTTGCAGTATTTGCAGCTATCTTTCTTTTTTATACAAACAGTTTTTTAATCAAACGGCGGAAAAAAGAGCTGGGGTTGTATCATATATTGGGAATGGAGAAATGCCATATTACCAAGGTGTTGTTTTTGGAAACCATTTATCTTGCTGTTGTGAGTTTAGTGCTTGGTTTGTCAGCAGGTATGTTATTAGACAAGTTGATTACCATGCTGTTGTATAAATTACTTAATTTTTCTATACCAATGGGATTTTATATATCTGTGACAGGAATTGTGAAATCTTTGGTGTTATTTTCAATTATTTTCTTCTTGATTTTGATTTCTAATCTCATACAGCTTGGGAGGACGAAAACAATTGATTTGCTGCATGGAGATAATATTGGAGAAAAAGAACCAAAAGCAAAGTGGTTTTTAGTGCTGATAGGAGTAGTTAGTATTGGAATTGCATACTATATTGCTATTACAACCGAATCACCAATAGATGCCCTTCTTTTATTTTTTCTTGCAGTCATCCTTGTCATAGTGGGTACATATTGTCTGTTTACAGCGGGCAGTATTGCACTGTTAAAGATGCTAAAGCGAAATAAAAAATATTATTATCAGACAAAACATTTTGTATCTGTGTCAGGTATGATGTACCGTATGAAACAAAATGCAGTAGGTCTTGCTAATATATGTATCTTATCTACTATGGTGCTGGTTATGGTTTCCACTACAGTAAGTTTATATGCTGGTTTGCAGGAAATACTAGATGTTCGGTATCCATATGATATTACTGTGCATATCAACAGTAATTCTGTTGATTTTAACAGAGAAGAAATTGTAGATGAGGTAAAAACAATAATAGAAGAGAAAGACAGGACGATAGAGAATTTTATCGATAGCTTTGTACTGTCTGTTGCCATGAGAAAGGAAGATTCTGCTTTTAAAGCAGGATGGGACTGGGGAAAAGCGACAAGTACAACCAATCTGGCAATGTTTAATATTATGACAAAAGAGCAGTATGCGGCATTAACCGGAATACAGGAAATGGAATTAAAAGAAAATGAAGTATGTATTTATACTAATGTAAAGGGAAATTTGGATGAAATCACTTTGATGGATACAAAGTATAAAGTAAAGGAAAATTTAGAAAGTTTTCCTGGTCAAGAGGATAATGCAGCATATAACATGGTAGATGTTTATTGTATGGTAGTAAAAGATAATGCAGTGCTGCAGGGAATTTATAACCAACAGAAAGAAGCATATGGGGAAAATGCAAGTGAATACGAGTATGAAATCTCAATGAATATTGATGGAGCAAGAGAAGAAAAAATTGCATGTGCAGCTGCAGTAAAAAATAGTTTTAAGAAAAGAACAAAGGATATTATTTTAGACAAAGATGGAAAGGAAGAAAAAGGATATTATTATTTTAATTATATAGACTCAAAACAAGGGTCTGAAGACTCACATTATAGTACGAATGGAGGATTTTTATTTCTTGGCATTTTTTTAGGGATATTATTTTTAATGGCAACTACGTTAATTATTTATTATAAACAGATTTCTGAAGGGTATGATGATAAGGGAAAATTTGAAATTATGGAAAAAGTGGGAATGACAAAAGAGGAAGTCAGGGAAAGTATTCGTTCACAAGTATTAAAAATATTTTTTCTGCCAATTGTGGCAGCAGGTATTCATGTAGCAGCTGCATTTCCAATGACTACAAAGTTGCTGGCGCTCTTTGGTTTAATGAATAAAACATTGTTTGTATGGTGCACCATTGGAACGCTGATAGTGTTTATTGCTATTTATGGAATTGTGTATATATTGACAGCAAGAGTGTATTATAAAATTGTGAGTTAAATTACTTCAATTTTCCTATCTTTCATTTGTTTTAGTTCTTTTAACTTTCTGTTTTGTAAAATGCCTGCCCATAACCAATCAAAGGTTATTAGGGCAGGTATTTTTCTGTCTTCCTATTTCGTATGGTGCGGAAACAGAAAGACTTGAAATATGTACTTTTCATCAGTAATCCATGGTATAAATCTTAATACTTGAGCCATTCTCATCCAAGCTGGCGGGCTTTGTCTGATAAAGATGTATATTTGCCCCAAATTCATTCCATGCAGCCCGCTGCACCTCATGAATTTGGAATAGATTCCCCCGCAAATTGTGATGCACATCTTGTAATAAGCAATTTTCAAACACCCTCTAGTGCAATCATTTCTGCATGGATGAACTGTTACTATAATCCAATGAAAACCAACAAAACCCAATAAAAACCAACAAAATTTATCACAAAAACCAATTGAAATTATTAAAAAAATAATATATAATGTAATCGATTCACTGTTTTTTTTGTAAAGTGATGTAAAAAAGTAATAAAAATTTGAGAAAGGAGATTAGAGATGAATAAACAAAATGAATTTGGCGAATATCAGGATCCTCTTGCAGCACAAAACGGAAAGCAGGCAAAGAAAAAAGTGAGCGGCTCTACAATTGGTGCAACGGTTATTGCTGCAATTGTTTTCTTTATGTTTGGAGCCGTTGGCGGAGCAATCTGTTATGGAGGATATTGGGCTGTTCTTGCTATTGCTAAATCTAGAATGCCTCTTATGGTTAGAATAGTACTTGGTAGTATTGTAGGATTAATTTTTCTAGCATTATTAATTGCATTTATTTTATTTGCTATTAGTATTCAATCTAATCGGTAATTAGGAGAGAGTAACATGCCAAGTTTAAGAAAGTTATCTTTTGGATTCCTGAGGACAATAGCTGGAATTTTTATACTATCCCTTCTTTTGTTGTTTTGGATTATATATAGCAGGGTGTATGGAAAAGATATATACATATTTTTGATCACATTTATGATATATATTATTTTTATGGGAATTGTATTTTTCATTACGGTAATATATTGCATTTTTGCATTATATTCGATATTCAGGGCAAAAGAACAGTTAAGAAATATCAGAAATTTTGATGAGGATAGATTTGAAAGAGAAGCAAAAAGAGTGCCAAAAATGAAAAATATTATCCTGTGCAGTGATGCCATATGTTTTTATGGAAGTGGAAATATTCTAAAGGTAATTCCAATTCAGGATATTGTGTGGGCATATCAGGAAGAAAAAAAGAATATGGTTTCTTTAAAAATATATTTGCGTGACAAAACAGAGTTTATTGTTCCTGTAATGATAAAGAAAAAGATAGGAACAAAAGATATGGCATGCAGATATATTCTTCGGCTGATTGCACGAAAATCACCTAGTGTTTTAATTGGATATGAAGAAGAGTATGAAACATTGGCCAAGAGAGATTTTGATGGGCTGGTTGCAAGAATGTCAGGAAAAGAAATGATTGACAGCAGGGTATTGGAGCAGGAATATAGAAAGAACAATTATTATATAAAGGATTTCTGCTAAAAGAAATGACATTTCCTTTGAGCGAAGGATGCTATTTCTTTTTCAATTTTCAAACACGCTCTAGGCATCTGAAGCATAATTATTTTGATATGTTATATCTAACAGAACATCATAGTTACCTATCAGTATAATAGCTGAATTATTGTGATTATCAAAAAGGGGACGAGGAGAAATGAGAAAAAAATTACAAAACATAGCAATTGCAGGAATGATTTTATGTACTTTATCTATGACAGGATGCCAGACTAAAAGTGCAGCGCCAACTCCAACCAGTGCCGTAACAGAGGAGGAAATACAGTCTGCCACAGAGCAGTTAGGAGAAGATATTACATCAGGAAAGTTTTGGCTTAATGGTACAGTGATGGAAGCACCAATAACAGTGCAGGATTTACAGAATATGGGATTTGAGATTGATGAAAATGTACAGGAACAGGTTAAGACGCTTGGTGCAGGGAAAGAGATTATTACAAATATTCGAATGAGCAGGGCAACAGAGGAGGAGACAAAAACCGAAGATATTGATATTCGTATTGCGAATCCCACAAATGAGAAGATAGAAGTAAAAGATGCCCAAGTAGTAGACTTAGACGTGTATGATGATGAAACTCCCCGATTTGTATTGCCAAAAGGAATTACATGGGATAGTACGATGGAGGAAGTAGAGGCTGCTTATGAAGAAACTGAAAAAACAGAGTCGGAACAGACAGTTGATTATACTTATATTGTAGAGAATAAAAAGACCAGAGAAACCTATACTATTCGGTTTATGAAGGGAAAAGGGGATGAATTTGAAATGTCAAGATATGGTTATTGGATTAAGAATAAATAATGGAAGTATTCTCCAGAGAGTGTTTGAAAATTCATTGCCCCAATCTGCACGCCCCGCTTTGCGTGTATATTTGCCCAAAATTCATGAGGTGTAATAGGTTGCATTGAATAAATTTGGAATAAATATCCATACATTATTGAACAAGGTCTGCCAGCACGGATGGGGATGAATTGTGGTATGCCTGGATGTTTTTTATATGTGCAGTGGCAATAGGGATTTGTGAAGTACTATTGATAAAAAACAGGAGGAAGATATGAAAATCGACAGACTCATAGGTATTTTGTCAATTCTGTTACAGCAGGAAAAAGTAACTGCACCATTTCTTGCTGAGAAATTTGAAGTATCCAGACGAACCATTAATCGGGATATTGAGCATTTATGTAAGGCAGGGATTCCTCTTGTGACCACGCAGGGGCAAAATGGCGGCATTTCTATTATGGAGGGATATTGCATTGACCGTATGCTGTTTACCTCTTCGGAAATGCAGTCTATTTTAATTGGGCTAAAGGGTCTTGATAGTGTAGCAGGAACCAATCGGTATCGGCAGTTGATGGAAAAATTATCAGCAGGACAGTCTTCTATATTGGCATCTAACCGTCACATTATGATTGATCTGTCTTCCTGGTATAAGTCTACTCTGGCACCTAAAATAGAAATGATACAGGATGCAATTGAACAACATAAAAGGATTAGATTTACTTATTATGCACCAAGGGGAGAAAGTAAAAGAGAAATTGAGCCATATATCCTTATTTTTCAATGGGCTTCCTGGTATGTGTGGGGGTACTGCATAAAAAGGGAGGACTATCGTTTGTTCAAATTGAACAGAATGTTAGAAGTGGAACATACAAAGGAGTCTTATGAACCAAGACAAACGCCGTCCTTTGAATTGTCGGGAAAAAACATATTTCCTACTACTATTGAGATAAAGGCACTCTTTGAACCGGATATGAAATGGAGATTAATTGAGGAATATGGAGTAGACAGTTTTAAAGAGGAAGAGGATGGGAATCTGTTGTTTACATTTGCTTTTGCGGACAAAGAGAATGTATTCAGCTGGCTATTAAGTTTTGGAGATAAGGTTGAATTAATAGAGCCAGGGTGTCTGCGGCAGGAATTTTCAGAGCTTGTTGGAAAGATACAGGAAAAATATTAAAAAACAGAGTCGGGAAACATGTTTTATCATTTTTGACTCTGTTTTTTTGTTCTAATTTTTCTTTTGGATATATTCCAGAGTGTGTTTGAAAATTAAGAGTTACACAAAAAATACCAAAAATCTCTGCAATAATGGAATGCTACAATAAGCAATAATGTATTACTTATAAAGATAGTATTTTAGCATATCCATAATTATATATTTGTTGAAGCTGAGGGATAAATATGGAAAAGAGAGATATGACAGCAACTTGTATTTGAATACAGTTTTTGAAACGAAACAAAAAGAAGAGATAGAAAATAAAAATTTTAGTATCAGGTCTCATTAAAATTAAAACAACATAAAGGATTAGGGAATTTCCAATTGATTACGCATTTTATGGAATCAAGTCAGATGTTTCTGCTGTGGATTATAATGTTGCAAAAGCCCTTTTGGCATTAGAAAATAATATACAAATTATATCTTTTATTGGTGAGGACAAAGAAGAAAAACGAATCTTATCAAAGTTAAAGGAAGAGAAGATAGGCAGTCAATTTATTTACCATAAATTGAAAGAAACACCTGTTACAAATGTATTGTATGATGAAGAGAGAAGAAGACAGATATATTGTGCTTCAAAGGATTTTTAGGAAAAGAAGATCGAATTTTCAAACATGCTCTAGAATGTTCATAGTTTATTTACTCATGCGTTTGTCCTGTATCCGGCAATAGAAACACTAATTAAGGCAGAGATATTTGCAGCTTTAAAAACTCGTTATAATAGTGTAGCAAATGGATTTATTAGTGGGATGTCGTGAAGAGATACTATAAAAGGCATAAAATAATTGCTAATAAATTCTAAAAATCTAAAAAAATAGTTGAATTTGTACGCATAATATGTTATTATCAAAGATGATAGAATATTATATTAGTCAAATCATTATGTCATATTGATATAGAATTTCAATAGCTAAGCTGCAATTAACTATAACTTTAGAAAATAAAGAGTTTGAGTTTCCCCCTTATCTCCAATCTGCTGTTTGTCAATCTACATAGATACCAAATATAAGAAAGGCTGATTGTGATTAGACTTTTTATGAAAAGTACTGATTTCATACAGGTTTCGGAGGTGTAAACTTTGAAATGAGGAAATTCAAAAAATAAAAGTATATGGAAATAATGGTAGGAATCTGCTATAATAAAAAATATAAATTGATTTTAGCAAGTTGTTTCAAATATTTATTGTATTTTTGCAGCATATTTCAAAGCAGAAAGGGTCGTCTCTGAAAAGCAGCAGTTATAATTTTGTATCAAGTAGTTCTCAGGCATAATTTTAAAAGAAAGAGAGGAGAATATGGTACAAACAGTGAAAAAGCAAACGAAAGCAATGAAGCCATTCGAGGAGTTAACCTATGCAGATAATTTTCTCTTTGGAGAGGTAATGCAGGATGAAAACACTAGTAAGAATGTATTAGAAATTATACTTGGAGTAAAAATCAAAAAGGTAGTAGTTGCAGAAAAGGAAAAACATATTGACAATGTGCCAGACAGAAAAAGTATTCGTCTTGACATCTATCTAGAAGATGACGAAAGCACGGTTTATGATATTGAAATACAGATAGACAATAAGCATGATATTCCAAAAAGAAGCCGTTATTACCAAGGGTTAATGGATGTAAAATCATTACCATCAGGAACAAAAAATTATAATCAGCTGAATAAATCTTTTGTAATATTTATCTGTCTTTTTGACCCATTTGGTTACAATAAGTGCTATTATACTTTTGAAGAGCGATGTATGGAGGAATTGACACTTCCGCTTGGAGATGAAACCAGAAAAATCTTTTTAAATACTTCGGGTAAAAATCGTAAGGAACTGCCAGAAGAACTGCGGGAGTTTCTGGACTATGTAAGAAATCCTTCATTAGCAGAGATAAAAAGCAGAAAAGTCAAAGAATTAGATAATAGAGTAAAAAAAGTCAAAACAGATGCGGAAGCGAGGTTGAGATATATGACATTAATGAACTGGATTGAAGAAGAGCGGGATGATGCTAGGAGAGAAGGAAGAGAAGAAGGAAGAGAAGAAGGAAGAGAAGAGGGAATAAGAGAAGGAAAAAATAAGGGCCTGATTGAAAGTAAAGTTGAATTTATTCACAATAAATATATTAAAGGTTATGATACAAAAAAGACATCTGAAATTCTTGAACTATCCGAAAAGTTTGTAGGAACAATTTATCAGTTATTCAAGGATAATCCTAAGAACAATAATGCAGAAATTGCAGAGAAATATATAGAAAAGATGGATAAATAGAAAAAAGTATTATTTTTTCTGGTTGGGTTCCACATCTATCATTACAATTTTGTTTTCATAATTAGCATTATTATATATTTCCAAGGCAGAATCCTCAAATAAATTTAGGCGATGAGACTCTGTAATTGCAACCATTATTTTACCTTTCATTCCCTTTGAAAATCCATTAAAGATATCCCAATTATATTTATGTTATCATGAATTTCTAGAGTGTGTTTAAAAATTTGCTTGTTACAAGATGTGTGTGACAATTTGTAGAGGATTTGGATCAAATATACATACAAAGTGGGTCGTGCAGATTGTGTAATGAATTTTCGAACACGCTCTATGTAACATTGCTTATATTATTATCAGCAATATTGTTCGGATTATCTGCTAAATTCAAACATTCCGTTTATAGGTTGACATGCCTTGCTGAGTATGTTTGGGTGTCTTTTTTTCCAATGTATACAATATAATAAAAAATAATATCCAAAGCCTTAAAAAGCTGCAAAAAAATATTTTTGATATATGACATATAGATGTCATGTTTGATGTGCTATGCTCTATCCATCAAATAAGAAAGGAAGAGACAGTAAGGAACTGTTCCTAAAAACTGTACAGGTAAAAAGTATGAATTATGAAATTGTAAAACTAGAGGAAAAAACAGTAATAGGAGTAATGGCACGCACAAATAATATGGCACCAGATATGGGGCAGGTAATTGGCGGGTTATGGCAGCAATTTTATGCAGGTGGAATTTATGAGCAGATACCAAACAAATTGAATAGGAAAGCACTTGGTATCTATACTGATTATGAGGGAGATGAAAAAGCAGATTATAATGTCATTGTTGCTTGTGAGACAGCGGATTCAGACATATTGCCCAAAGGAACAATAAAAAAAGTACTTCCAGCGGGAACATTTGCGAAGTTTATTGTAAAAGGACATATGCAGAAAGCAGTAGCAGAGTTTTGGCAGGAACTTTGGAAAATGGAGCTGCCAAGAACATTTCAATGTGATTTTGAAGAGTATCAGAATGGAAATATGGAATGTGCAGAAATACATATCTATATATCAATTGCAGCAGTTTAGCCATGCTGTTTATATTATATTTTTAGTTCTAAGCCATTTATTGTTGAAAAATTAATTATTTGGTTGAAACATACAATAAAAAGTAAGTATTCTATTTCTAAAAACTATTTATGTGGATCATTCGACTTGTAAAAATAGTTATTGTGCAAAGAATTCTTAGTGTGGAGATATCTGCATATATTTTTTAATCATTTCTACAAGGCTGAACTGTTGCCATTAATTAGGGAAATCATTTATTCTAAGTCTTAGGTAGTTGAAAAATACGGAAACTCAAGAAGATATTTTTTGGGGTTCCGTATTTTTGATTTTGTTATAGTGTGGGGAAATTTGCAGGTATATAGACCGGTTATAAGTGTAAAGTTTAAATATAGCTGGAAACTCTTTTTTGTAGGGGGTGTATTTTCTAATAAAAAGTTGGTAATATATATTTGTAAGAGATGGCACAAATAAGATGGAATAAACGGTTTAGGTATCCCTAAAATTATGAGACCAGTATATGCCGCTTGTGTAACAAACAATAAGTAATGAGTAATTTAAATTGTCTGGTTTACTAGAGTGTGTTTGAAAATTCATTGTTCCAATCTGCACGCCCCACTTTGCGTACTCATTCGGGCATACCGCAATCCATGCCCATCCAGGCTGGCGGATTTTGTCCGATAAAGTATGGATATTTGCCCTAATTCATTCAATGTAGCCCGCTGCATCTCATGAATTTGGAACAAATTTCTCGCAAATTGTGATGCACATCTTATAACAAGCAATTTTCAAACACGCTCTAGCGAAAATAAAGAAAGAGGTGTAAAATTATGTACCTAAAAGTAAAGGATATAACATTGTATTACCAAAAAAAGGGGAAAGGACCTGCTTTGATTATGCTGCATGGGAATGGGGAAGATCATCGCATTTTTGACAAGTCAGTGAAAATTTTGAAGCGATATTTTACAGTATATACAATAGATACAAGAGGACATGGAAGAAGTTCTAAGGTAAAAGACTATCATTATAAAGATATGGCGGAAGATGTTTACGAATTTATCAGGCGGTTAAAACTGGAGAAGCCTATTCTGTATGGTTTTAGCGATGGAGGAATCGTAGGACTTTTGCTGGCATCTAAATATCCTGATTTATTATCAAAATTAGTAATCAGTGGAGCGAATACAAAACCTTCTGGTATGAAACGAAAGTGGCTATGGCTGTTTCGTCTTACGTATTTGTTTCGGCCAACACCAGAGTGTAAACTTATGCTCGCAGAGCCTCATATTACAGAAAGAATGTTGCAATCCATTCAGATTCTGGTATATATGACAGTGGGAAGCAAAGATATGATTAGTGTAAAAGATACAAAATATATTTATAAAAACATTCCGAATTGCAGGATAAAAGTGTTTCGCGGCGAAGATCATGGAAGTTATATTATTCATAGTGAAAAGATTGGAAAATTTTTAGAGCATGTGTTTGTTAGAAAAGAATACAAATGATAGATGGTATTCTATTATATGGAAAGGAGGAAATTTTTATGGAAACAAAAGAAAAAAAGTTTCCACCGATAGGGCAGAGAATTATCAAATCTGCCCTTGCTGTATTAATTACATATCTGATCTATTTTTTAAGAGGGTTTGATGGAATACCATTTTATACTGCAATTGCAGCAATACAGTGTATTCAGCCTTATAAAGAAAATACAAAAAAAGTATCTGGAAACAGAGTATGGGGAACCGTGATAGGAGCTTTTTGGGGGCTTTTTATAGTCTTAGTAAAAATATATATTTTAAAGAATCAACACACACTGCTGTTATATATTCTTATATCAGTATTTATTGTAGTAGTGATGTATACTGTTATTGTTTTTGGAAAGAAAACAGTAGCATATTTTAGCTGCGTAGTTTATTTAAGTATTGTAATGGCACATATTGGAGATGCACAGCCATTTTTATTTGCAGCAGACAGAGTAATCGATACATTAATTGGAGTTGCCATTGCAGCAGTGATTAGTAATTTTCAATTTCCAAGAAAAAAGGACTGTGAAACATTATTTGTTGCCGGCATGGATGAAACATTGTTAGGAAGTGATGGAACAATTTCTGATTACAGCAGAGTGGAATTAAACCGCATGTTAGACAATGGATTGAAATTTACAATAGCAACAGAGAGGACCTCTGCTTCTCTTTTAGAAGGGATTGGAGAAATCCGCCTGCAGATGCCTGTGATTACATTTAATGGTGCTGTGCTATTTGATATTAAGAAGAAGGAATATCTGAAAGTACAGGAAATGAGCCACAGTCTTGTCAATGAGATTAGAGTATTTTTGGCGGATGAAGCTATAGGTTGTTACAGCACAGGACTGATACAAGATACATTGATGATCTATTATAATAAATTTTATTCAGAAGTGGAAGAGAAGATTTATCATCAACTTAGGAGCTCGTTGTATCGAAATTATATGAGAGGCGATATTCATGAGGAGGCGAAAGTATTTTACATGATGTCAGTTGGAAACGATGAGAAAATTTCAAACATATACCATAGATTAAGAGAGAAGGAATGGTTTAAAGAGCTTCGTGTAGTCCGTATGCGTTCTACAGATTATCCAGGACATACTTATTTGAAAATTTATCATAAAGATGCCACAAAGCAGAATATGATTGCAGAATTACAGAAAATAACACAGTTAGAAAAGGTGTTGACACTTGGAACCATTCCAGATAAGTATGATAGATTGATTCGGGATAATGATCATAATGAATTGGTAAAGACAATAAAAAAATATTTTGAACCTTTTATATGGGAAAAAGGACGATAAGCCTAATGGTGGTTCGTTCCGATGGTTTTGTTATTCATGACAATGAATGTTTCTGATTTGTTTGTGTCAATTGGCACTAAGCAGAATCAGAAACTAATACAACAAATATTAAGTAAGTGGTAGTTTAACTTGTCTATTTTTCTGAGGGCACTACTTACCAAACATTGACACAGCCACCCGTTACACCTGTGTTTGCGATGCAGCACTCTCGAAAAAAACATTCTGTGCTAACCTATCCAAAACATAATTTTTGTTGTTCTAGAGCGTGTTTGAAAATTCATTGCCCCAATCTGCACACCCCGCTTTGCGAGGATATTTGCCCCAAATTCATTCCATGTAGCCCGCTGCACCTCATGAATTTGGAACGAATCCCCCACAAATTGTGACGCACATCTTGTAAAAATAAATTTTTAAACACACTCTAGTAGAATATCTAAAGTTCAGACAGAACCTTTTCAGAGCAGGCTCATTTTTCTATAAATTATGTTCCCGCAAAAACTCTAAATATCCATCTTTTGGAAGTGGTTTGGAAAAATAGTATCCCTGGATATAATCACAGCCATTTTTAACAAGAAAATCAAGTTGTTCTTCATTATCCACTCCCTCTGCAATAAGCAAAAAATTCAGCTGTTTCATCATCTGTATTGTGCTGTGCAGAGCAATGTGGGTATTGTTATCTAAAGAAGCAGAAGCTACAATGCTTTTGTCTAATTTTATGTAGGAGAATGGCAAATCTAATGCATAAGACATAGTGGAGTATCCGGTGCCATAGTCATCTAAGGAAAAACAGATATTTTGTTCTGATAAATTTATCATATTTAGTTTTAATGTTTCAGGAGAAACTGCTGCTGCTGTTTCTGTAATTTCTAAATTAATCTGTTCAGGCCGCACATTATACTGTTTCATAATAGTTAAAAGCTGTTCAGCTAGTTTTGGCTGCATGCATTGTACAACAGAGAGGTTAATCTCAATATATTCTACACCCAGTGCAGCTAGATGATCTTTGGCAATACATTTGCATACAGTTTCAAAAACAAATAATCCGATATCTATAATCATACCGTTCTTTTCGGCAATTGGAATAAATTCTTCAGGGGAAATTACACCATAGTCATGATCCCAAAGGCGGACAAGTGCCTCAGCACAGGTGAATTTTTTCTCTTTTACAGAGTAGATCGGCTGATAATATACCTGAAAAGTTCCTTCATGGAGGGCACGCCGAATGGCATACTCCACATTTTTGATGCGCTGTTTTAAATGTAAGAGAGTATCTTTAGCATAAATAATATGGAATTTTTCGGAGAAATAGTGTCCATACTCAGTTAAATTATCTTCATCGGGTCTGTAGTCAATAAAATCGCATAAGTTCCCATAATCAGAGAAATCTTCAGGTGCATAGCAGATGCTAAGCAGAAAGCCAAGATCTACATCAATGCCGTTTGTGTTCCATGGAAGAGAAAAACGGTGCTGCAGCGTATCAACAATAGAAGCTGTTTCTTTCTCTTTTAGGGATGGATATACAAAGCAAAACTGTCCAAAACCAATATGAAAAATACAGGTATGCTTATCACATAAAGACTTTAAAAAAGAGGATACATTTTTAATCATGGAGTTGACATAATCAGATCCAAGTGTCTTATTAAAAAAAGGTAAATCCTTTAATTTTAATGAAATAATGGTAAAGTTCTGTCCGCGATAAAAGTTTTTCTCTATTACTGAACACATAGCATCACGATTTAGAAGTCCAGTCTGGCTGTTGATTAGTTTTTCGGGATTTTGAATATTAATTAGCATAATCAGCAAACAGAGAGAAACTGAAAATAATTCTAGCAGTAATTCAGGGTACAAGGTCTGCACAATAACAACAAATATGGCAATCATGTTAAATGCATAGAGAGAATACTGAATATTTTTTTCTAATTGTTTTCTATTCTGAAAGGCATGAACAATTGATATAAGAAAGTAATAAAATGCTGTAAGATAATAAAGATAAAGAGCCATGCCATGACAATAGTTTAAATTTTCATCAAAGTAGAATAAGTGATGAGTAAAAGGATTACAAAAAGCAACAATGATGCAAATAAGTTCAGGTAAACAGAAAAGCATCTTTTGAAATAAATGTATGTTCTTTTTATGGCTGCCTGCAATCGTAATACTATAATAAGCATAGAGAAATGGCATTGTAATATTACAAATAAAAAAAGCCCAGCATGAAAAGTCCATAACAGAAGGAGAAAAAATATGCGGATATGATATCGCAATAGAACTTAATATATCAAAAATGGTAGTGGCCATGCAGTCACATATCATCAATAATAAAATATTATTTTCAAAAGAATGGATTTTTACTTTTTTTCCATAAATAAATAAAATCAATATCAAGTTCAACATAGCTGCAATATCAAAAGAGATATTATATTGCATATAATTTACTCCTCCTTGTTGGGATATACAGTCGACAATAAACCTATTTTAACATGAAAAATTCATAGATGCAATAAATTTGTTTTTAAATATTACGTAAAAGTGAACTTTTTGTTAAAACATGACAAGAAGAAGGTATTTATTAACAAGGAGATAGTGATTTTTTCAGTGATTTATTGCGGGCTTAATCATATGTTTTATATACAGAACGTGGAATTTTTAATTGTTGTCCAGGATAAATCAAATCAGGACTGTTGATGTGATTATCTTTTGTTAAGATAGCAACTGTTGTATGATACCGTTTTGCAATAGCAGATAATGTATCACCAGGTTTAATAGTGTATAAAGTATAGACATTACTATCTTTTTGTTCATCATCTATAGGAATTTTCAAGATTTGATTAACATAGATAAGATTTTTATCTTTAATGTGGTTGACCTTTACTAGTTCTGTTACAGTAGTATGATAAAGCCGTGCAATTTTGCCAAGTGTATCTCCCTTTTTGACACGATAGCGCACTGTTGTTTCTAAAAATGGGTAGTGGTTTCTATCAGGTGCATGATGCATATGAGAGTGGGATAATAAAACATCATCATAAAACCGATCTAAATCCACAGCGGTCTGAATACCATCAATACGTCCTTCATCTGTATACTGCCAGCCCTTAAAAGAGGACCAGTTATCCAGGCTCTCTGGTGGAGTTTCATTATAATATGCTACCCATAAAGGAGAAGAGGTAATTGGAACAGAGAAAACGGCAGTATTGGAAAGATCACTGTATACCATTGGCTCTGTTTTTGTAAGTTCTTTCAGGGAATCAATAAATGCAGTCCCAATTCCATTTATTTCATGTCTTGTCAGACCAGTCAAATCTTCAAAGTCCATCACCAGCCGACAATCATACTTTTTATTAGAAGTAATAGCAGCAAAATGTCTTGCCTGGTGTTTTGCCTGACTGGCACTCCTTGCAGTTACATAAAAATAAAAGCCAATTTTAAAACCTTGTTTAGAAGCATTTTCATAATTTCTTTCAAAGAAAGGATCAATTGAAGTGGATCCTTCGCCAGCCTTTATATAAATAATAGAAAAACCATCATTCTTTACTTTCTGAAAATCAATATTACCCTGCCACTGGCTGACATCAAGTCCGTGATATCTCATAGAGCTTCTCCATATAATAATGTTATTATCATTATTATATGGAATACAAAAAAAAATGTGAGTAGAAGTGAAAAGAGCTCCCACATGAAAAAAATATCCTATATGGTTGCTGGTGATTACCAATACAACAACAATTAAGTTTCACTGTAATGACTTAATTGTTGTTGCAGCTAATTATAAACGATATATTGCAGCATCTTAATGTGACAGCCTTTTTAATTCTTGTGGCAGCTGGTAAAGTCAAAACAGCTTAACTTACACCAGATTGCCCATAGAAAGATAAAAAGGAAATAGAAGATATGCTTGTAAAAGTACAAAATTTACTGGCACAGATCTCCAACAACCTGATTAATTACTTTTCCGTCAGCCTTACCTTTCAATACAGGCATTACCGCCTTCATAATCTGTCCTTTATTTCTACTTTCCACTACATCTGCAAAGTCTTTTAAAATCAGTTCTTTTACTTCATCAGCACCTAAGAGTGCAGGAGCATAATTCTTTGCAACAGCGAGACGCTGTGAATATTCTTCCTTCAGGTCTGTACGTTCAGCAGGGCAGGTATCTACCTGTTCCTGTAGTGTTTTTACTTCTTTTAAAATAACCTGATTTACCAGATCTTCAGGAATATTTTCTCTGTCACCGTTGTCAATACCAGCTTTTTTAACAGCGGCAATTAAGGAAGAGATGGTCTCCTTCTTTAATTTTTCCTTTGCCTTCATAGCAGCAATCATGTCTTTTTGTAATACATCTAAAGTCATTTCATATTCCTCCAATTCTTATGTTTCTTAATCAATATAATATATTTTTTGCAGAAAATCAAATGTTTGTGTATATTTTGGCACTTTATGAATGATTTCTAACAGAAGAGTTACTTTTTTGGTGCAAACCACATTCATTGTAGTATATCCTGCCAGGTATCATTACTGTATTTTCTTTCGTGCAGTTCTAAAATATATGTATCACCCATCCAGTCATTTCAAATTATTTATATTGGACTTACTTATAAAAAAGAAAATGCCAAAAAATACATTTGGCACTTTTCGGCATTTTCTTTCAAAAATAACATTATAATTCATTCAAAATTATTTTAAAGTTTCAGCTTCTTTTACAACTTTTTGAATTGCTTCTAAAGCATCTGCTGGTAATTTATCATAACCATCCTTTAATGTTTCTTTTGACTTAACGAATTCAGCTCTGTCATTCATTCTGGCAATTAACTGTTCTACATAGGCTTTGTCATTTAAGTCAGGAACGAATCCATCCCATTCAAAGATTTCAATGTCAGAGAAAGGTCCCCAAGGTTTGAATGAAGCTTTTCCTTCTACAACTGCTTCAAGAACACCTAAAGTATCTTCCTTCTGCACTTTTTTACCCATGAAGTCACCTGTGTTGATGATGTAACAGTCTACATTTCTTTCAGAAACTAATTTTTTGAATTTTTCATAGTCCCCGCCAAGTGGGTAAGTTCTAAATGGGTTAGCATATGGCTCAACAACCAATGCATTAGGATCTACACCAGCTGCTAATCTTTCTGCTGAAGATCTCTTAGTTGCCAAAGTAGCACCCATAACAGAAGCCAAAGAAGCACCTTTTAATTTAACGATTGGTGGAATTGTAGGATCCTTCATAATCCAGAAGATTGCATTAACAGGTTCATCAATCTTATCTACACGGTTTGGAGACCATAATTTAGATTTGATTGCACGTCCGTTACCGTTACGAATATCTTCTGTAACAAGAACAACTTTTCCTTCATCATCTAATGTAGCTGAACAGTTTTGTGCTGTTAATAAGAACTTGTTATCTTCACAGCCTGTTGGATAATCTGCTGTTTTATCAAAATAGGTTGGTTCCATAGCGATAGAAGAACCTGTTTCTGTATTAATAATGAAAGCATCATCATGAAGAACAGTTACGTCATATTTTCCATCATGTTTTGCATGTGTTAATGTAGATTTACCTGATCCTGATAAACCGAATACAGATGCAACATATTTTTTGCCATCAGGTAAAACGTATCTTTTTTGACCACCATGGCAGGAAGCATATCCGTGGCGGTTAGCAATAGCCCATCCAATTGTCAATGTACCTTTTTTATGTTCTCCAAAGTATCTCATGCCTAAGATGGCAGCACAGTTTGTAGCTGTGTTGAAGTATGCTAAGCATTTAGGATCGCAGATATCTGTCTGGTTTGTTCCTGTCCATTGAGGATCAGAGAAGATATAGATGTCTGGTTCGTCACCGATTGGCTGAGAGTTTTTGTACATTTTTACATATTCATCAGACATATACTGGAAGTTTAACATCCAGGAGTACATAATGTTTTCTTCACCTTCTGGAATTAATAAGTGTGCCTTTACCATAAACTCAGGATCAAGACCGATATAAACTTCTGCATGATACATTGTTTTCCATCTTGTGTCATAAACAGCATCCATAACGATCTTGTCTAATTTATCACAATCAACACCTGGTTCTCCTGCAATTCTTCTTGCAGCAGCGTAACGTCCAGTGATAGAACCATCATTAAATAAAAGAACTTTTGCATCAGGTTCTAAACCAAATTCTTCTCCTCTGTAGACAGGCATATCAGTTACGACTGTTCCTGGAGAATTTTTAGCTAATTCATAAGCTTCCTTTAATGTGTTAATTTTAATTACGTTGTTTCCGTAGAAAGCTGCTTCTACGATAGAACGAGTTTTAGCAAACCCTGGTTTTCCTGGTCCGATTTCATCATGTTTGTAATAAGCTTTTGTTGCCATAGATAGATTACCTCCTAAATATCTTGTATTTTTGTGCTATGCGCTTTTGCCGCAACATCATTGAATGTGCATTACGCTGTACCAAATTGTATGCATAAATTATAGTATAAGGTACAATAGCATTCGTGCATTTTGGATTTTCCTCTTACCTGGATGTATTTCTAAAAATAAGAAACACAAAATGGTATGGAAACCATCACTGATTTGTTTGTTGCAAAAGCAACCGCCAAATACTTTATACACTATGTTTTATTATAGTTTTTCATGAAGAAAATGTCAATAAAAATCCTATAAAATCAACATTGAAATAGCAACATTATTGTTCTGCAATCCAGTCATCCAAGTACTCATCTAATACATAGAACTGACATGGTCCCATATCCAGTAAAAATTGATGGAAATTTTTCTGATTAAATTTATCACCAAGTTTCTTTTCTGCTTTTTCTCTTAGTTCCATGAATTCCAGATAGCCAATTGTATATTTTAAATAGTTGGCAGGTTCATCAACCATAGCCTGATGAATTTGCTGCATAACATTTTCATCTGTAATACCAAAGGTTTTTAAATATTCTTTGGTATCTTCTAAAGTCCAGCCCTTGTAATTCACACCAATATCAACTTTGGCATACATGCATAGACTGGCAACTGTATTTTTCATGCAGAATTCTGCAAGGTCACTGTTCAGACCAGAGATTCCATAAGAATACATTTCACAATAAGTTGCCCATCCTTCTGAATAACCGCTGAAATTTAGGAGAGCGCGAATCGGCTGGGGATTCTGCTGGTTAAAATAAACATTTTGATATAAATGCCCTGGGTATCCTTCATGGGCAATTGTCGTAAAAATAGTATTTTTATCATAATTGTCATTTTTATTGATATAGATATTATTTTCATCACATTTATCTAATGCAGGTGTAAGATAAAATGCAGGGCTTAAATGATCCCGTAAGGACTTATGAACTTCTTTCATATTGCAATTTACCTTTTCTTTTAAATCAGGAAAGTCATCACATATCGCTTCCTGCAAATAGGATAGGATTTCTTCTGGTTCTGTTCTGGAAAATTTCATATCATAAAATTCATTTACTAAATCGGGATTTTTAGAAGATAAGGAAGTCATTTTTATCATACATCCTGCAATGGCAGTATCCAGGGCTTTTTCAAGATCATTGATAGACTTATTAGAGCCTGTTGAAGCTGCTACTAAATATTCATAATATTGTTTTCCTTTTTCATAATTACATAATCCATTTTCATTAGTGTTAGTTCCTTTTAAATTTTCCAAACCTTTTATTAGTGTTTCATAAGCAGGGATAACATGGTTTATGATAGCATTTTTATTTTCTTTTTTAAAGCTGCTTTTTTCTTCATTTGTTAACCCTTCATAGTTGTCAATATGGTCATTGAAAATTTCAATGAGATAATTGCTATTAGGATTTTCAATAAAGTCTTTGCATTGGTCGATAATTTCATCAGCAGTTGTGTCACTCATAAACAGACCTGCTTCGGATTTTTCTTGTTCATAGGAGAGAATTTGGTCAAAATACCGTTCTAAATCTGTAAGAAGTTCGAGATATGTTTTAATATCTTCCTTTGTATAGAAATTATATTCTGCCAGTAAGACAGGAAGCTGTGCCTGTAAGCCGATGGTAGGACTCAATGCCTCTCCATACAGATAAATGTCTTTTGCGGACTGATCTAATTCTAATTCATCTTTTAATATGGTATAAGTCTGTTTCTGTGTCTGTGAAAGGGCATTAAAATCAAAATCATTCAGCCGTTTTAAATAATTTTCTGATAATGCATAGCCTTCTTTGACTGCGTCTGTACCATATTCTCCGAACGTGGCAGGTGCATCAGTAATGCCATAGTCCGCAGGATTTGCAAGAGTATAGTTAAGTGTGATACTATCCTGTTTTACTTCTGATATAAAAATCTCATTTAGAAAAGCATCAAATTTCTCCTGAACTTCAGGGTTTTCTTTTGAGGTGTCTGTCCGTGAATTGGCAGTCTGTTTTCCTATATGGCAGGCACTGGCAGTAATCAGTACAAAAATCAGTAAAAGAGATAAAATGTGTTGTTTTAAATTGTTTCGTTTCATAGGAAACTCCCTTCTATTTTATGTTGTAATACAAATTGCCGCTTTCAAGCTTGGCATTTTTATAAGCAGCAAGTTCGCTTACAGTTACAAGCTGATATCCTTTTTGAATCAATTTTGGTATTAGTTCTACAGCAGCATCTGCTGATGAAGCATGGATATCATGCATTAAAATGATATCTCCATCTTGTATATTATTCAATACTGTTGTCACAATACTTGATTTGTCTGTTACTTCCTGGTCCTGGGTATCAATAGACCATAAGATAAACGGGGTATTGATATTCTTTTCTACGGTGTGGTTGATACTGCCATAAGGCGGGCGAGTCAAAGAAGAAGCTTTTCCTATAAGCTGCTTGATGGCGTTTTCTGTTCTTAAAGCTTCCTGTTGGATATCAGAAGCGGAAAGTGATGTTAATTTTTTATGGTTATAAGTATGGGAAGCAATTTCATTTCCGTTTTTGGAAGCTTTTCGTATGATGGATTTTGCACTTTCACCTGTTAACTTGGAGCCTAATACAAAGAAAGTGGCATGTGCATCAAATGTTTCAAGTGCATTTACAATTTTAGTAGTATATGCAGGTGCAGGTCCATCATTAAAGGTTAGAGCAGCCATTGGTTTTGTTGGATCAATGATTCGGACTTTAACGGTTTCAATAATTTTAGAACCATCTGTGGTAGCAGCAGTAAAGGTTACCGTTTTTCCGGTGCCGGCTTTTTTCGGATGTACAATTCCTTTTTGAGAAATGGAGGCATATGCATCATTACTGCTAGACCATGAAACTTTCTGGCAGGAAGCAGTATTTGGGATACAGGAAGCTTTTAGCATCAAGCGCTTTCCAAGAAATACGAACTTCTTAGTGTTTGTAATTTTTAAACGTTGTACAGGTTGTTGTCCATAAATGGTATAACTGGCAGATTTAGTGTGAGTAGAACCATTCTTTTTATAATAAACAACAGCAGTTACTACAACTGTTTTCCCTGCACCGCTTTTTTTTAGCATTACAGTACCATTAGAAGAAATTTTTGCATAAGAGGAATTGTTTATGCTCCATTTAATGGAACTGTACTTGGCACCCTTCTCTTTTATTGTAATAGGATTATAAGTAGAATGTAATGGCCATAGCTTAATGGAATTTTGGGAAAAATATACATTTTTAATTGTTTTCCCAGGGGTTTTTTTAGCGGGTGCCGCAGTAATGGAAGCATTAGTAGCGGTTTTGCTGCTTGTAGCGGAAGGAATAGGAGTTGCATCTGTATCATTGTTATCCATATTCTCATTATATGTGTTATTATCATATGGATTTTCATTGAATGTTATATCAGAAGGTGTGTCAGGATTATTTGAAATATCAGTGTCTGTATTATTTTCTGATGCAGCATCATTGGTAATGTCCATTGCATGAATGATATTCTGCTGGTATAGATCTGTACTGCTGATCTGAGAAATACAAAGCAGGCAGACAAATAATAAAGCAAGAAATGTTTTTTGGTATATAGGTGGTTGATGTTTCATAAAGTTCTCTCCTCTAACATATCAATTTTTTGTTTCATATATGCTCTAAAAGTTATCATTCTGCCATATTGCTTAGAATTTGCCAGAATATACTTTTATATGGTCAAACAATAATCGTAAAAAGGGTAAAAAATCCATTTATTTCTATATTAGCTTTTGGCAGAAAGTTTGTCAATGTAAGAATTCTTAAGATTTTGAAATGTACGAACCGTTCAGCCATGCAGAAACAATTGGGCAATATGCACACAGGAGTTTGTCCGACGTGAATAATTTGCCAGCCAAGCTGTAAATTGGGGAATAATGTATGTTGTGGGAAAATATGAATGGCATGGCTTGACTGTTATGAAATGTAACAGATTGAGGCTGGAGAGGTATTTATCAGGGTAAAGCAGAATTAAAAAGAACCTTTGCAGCATAATTATTATGTTATGTGCAGAAGTTCTTTTTTGTAAGATTTTGTTCGTTATTCGTCTAATTGCAGCAACTTGTCAATCGCTGGCTGCATTTCTGTGTTTTTTCGATACTGTAGAATTAAATTTTTTTCTTTTTCACTTAAAATAAGATTAGTATTAGCTGATGTTTTTTGGTAGCCGAAAGTTTCTAATATGTTTTCAATGTGGTAGAGCTCGCATAAAAACATTAAAGTGTCAGCATCCGGCTGGGTGTGTCCGCTTTCCCATCCATAAATGGTTTTTGGTGCTGCATCATTGTGATGTTCTTTTAAAATATCAGAAACTTCATTCACAGACAGCTGATTTAGTTTTCTATAATACTTTAACATAGCAGCAATATTTGGATTCTTCATTTTTGTACTCACCTCATGTTTATAGTATCTATAGTTTTTTCATTTGTCAATTCTTCTGAAAGTAAATTCTTTTCATAATTAAGAAACTAAAAGTTGACTTTCTTTCAAAACAAGAATAAAATAGAGTAAATGTGATAAATTTCTTGTATTTGAAGAAAGAAGGTAAAAAAATGAAAATGAAAAACAGGCTAATTGAATATATGGAAACTTGTGAAATTTCATTTGACAGCCTTTCAGAAATTTTAAATATAGATAGAAATAAGTTTGAAAAAAACAGCAGACAGGACTGGAGTGCAGAGGAGTTATTAGAGATATGCACTTATTTACAGATTGATCCTCAAAGATTTTATGAGAAACAGCTAAGTTAAGAGAGAAGCAGCCAATTATTGCTTGCGGGAAGGGCAGGAAAATTTATGATAAGGTATCGTTGTGAAAAAGATAATATAGAAGTAAATACAAGTGTGTGTCCTCATTGCGGGCAGAGAGCATTTCCTGTTCAATCAGAACTATATTGGTGCAGCAGTTGTAACATACCCACCTATGAAAAAGAATGTCCCCTCTGCCATAATGAAGGAAAGCGTGTATCAGCTGATCTTCGTCCTGTTTTCCCAGAGGAAAGAATATTGCTGGAAACTATTTCAGAACAGGAAGAATATACAAATCAAGTAATTGATTTGAAGGATAAATCTGTTTGGAATGGTGCAGGAAGTATCTATTATGCCAACGGAAAAAGGCTGGGAATACAGATGGGAAAATTAAAAGGACTGAATATAGGCAAGATACGGTTACAGTATGAAAAGAAGGTAGAACAGCAGCTGGAAGAATATAAGAAAACGTTTGAAAAAGAACAGGAAAAATTCGTAAAAGCAAATGAAGGGCATTTTTATCGGATAGAGCAGGAAGCAATGGAATATATCAGGGAGATTGCTGAAAAATACAGTATAGGTGATATGATGGTGTCTTTTTCGGGAGGAAAGGATTCTACAGTGGTGGCGGATTTGGTTACAAGGACAATTGGGGATGGGAATAAAAAGGTTCTGCATATTTTTGGAGATACTACATTGGAGTTTCCAAGTACGTATGCCTATGTGGAGCGGTACAAAAAAGAACATCCAAAGATACCAGTTGTGTCTTCAAGAAATAAGGAAAAAGATTTTGGGGAATTGTGCCGGTTAGTAGGGCCTCCAAGCCGGGTAATGCGGTGGTGCTGTACAATTTTTAAGACAGGTGCCATTACAAGAAAAATCGAGAAACTATTTCGGAATAAAAGGCATATTATTACATTTTATGGAGTCCGCAGGAGTGAGTCCGCCAACAGAAGTAAATACAGTAAAGAAACAGAAAGTCCCAAAATTGCAAAGCAGACAGTAGTTTCCCCAATTATTGACTGGTTTGATTTTGATGTGTGGCTGTATATCCTATCAAGAAAGGTAGATTTTAATGATGCCTACAGAATAGGGTATGCGAGAGTTGGATGCTGGTGTTGTCCTAATAATAGTATATGGTCAGAATTTTTGTCTAAGCTGCATATGCCGGAACAGTATCAGGTTTTTCGGGATATATTGCTCTCTTTTGCAGTACAGATTGGAAAGCCGGATGCGGAAGAGTATGTGGATAGCGGCAACTGGAAAGCAAGGCAGGGAGGAAACGGGGTGGAGATGGCACAGAGATCGGTGGTATCATTTACTCCTTGTGTTACAGAGGAAAATACCTTTCATTATGAACTGCAAAGACCAATTGAGAAAGAATTTTATGGATTGTTTCAACCCTTTGGAAAACTGGACTTTGAAATGGGGAATGTAAGATTGGGGGAAGTATATGTACTGAATGAAAAAGAGGAAATTGTTTTAAAGCTGCAGGGAAGAATAGGAAGCAAAAAGCTCAAAGTCAGCATTTATAAGAATAATATTGCAGGTGCAAGGAACTTAAAAGGGGCAGAAGAAAAAATAAAGTGTCAGTTGACAAAGTACCAGATGTGTATGGGATGCCTTGCCTGTGAAGGAGTATGCAGACAGGATGCCATTACAATTCGGGAAAAAGATAGAAGGATTTTCTATCAGATATCAGATCAGAAATGTGTCAGATGTGGGAAGTGTGTAGGACATTTTGTAGGAGGATGTTATATGAGAAAGGTGCTGGCTATTAGAAGAACATAAGGGTAACCGTTTAGCCATGCATGAATCATTTACCAGCCAAACTGTAAATTTAGGGGGAATAATTTACATTCTGGAAAATGATACCCATTCGGCATATCGTAATAAATGTGCTTTGTGCTAAAAATAAGGTATGAATGGTATGGATAACTGTTACATATGAAATGGAGACAGTTGCTAAACAGATTGTTTTAGAAAGAAGAGAGTGTGTAAAATAGGAGAACGATATGGATAAAAAGAAATTGAAATTAAAAGGGCATGAGACATTTGTAATACGGGAAGGATGGCTGTCTAAGGGAATGAGAGCTGTGACAGAGAATCCAAAAGTATTTTCAGAAATGCATGGTGCAGATGCTTTGGGAGTTGGTACGAATATGGCGAAGGCGATAAGGTACTGGATGAAGGCAGCAGGACTTACAGTGGAACAGAATGGGCAGGGAGCACATTTGTCTGAGTTTGGAAATATTGTATATCAATATGATCCTTATATAGAAGAAGATTTTACTTTGTGGTGTGTACATATTAACCTGGCAGAAAATGAGAAACTTGCTACAGTCTGGTACTTATTTTTTCAGTATTGCGAATTAGAGGAGTTTACAAAGGAAGAGTTTGAAAAAATGATGATAGAAGAAGTGTATCGATACAAAGGAGATTATGATTTCAGCAGGCGTTCTCTAGCAGATGACTGTAAGGTGCTGTTAAAGATGTACAGCAGGGAAAAGTTAGAGGAGTCTGACCCGGAAGATAAGAAAATCTGTCCTTTGTCTAAACTTGGACTTTTGCGAAAGAATGAAATGTATTTTAAAAGAATACAGCCGGATTTTAACCGTTTTCCGGAAGAAGTATTGTTGTATTTTTTGCAGGGGGTGTGGGAAGAAGAGGATGCCATTAGTATGGAGAAACTATATTATGATCATCATGGTGCTGCAAAGATATTAGGGCTTGGCATGAGCGGATACCAGGAATATTTAGACGGTTTGGCACAGAAAGGATATATTGATATTAACCGTACAGCGGGACTGGATATGATTTATAAAAGGACAGAGATGACGAGAGTACAAGCAGCAAAAAAATATTATGGAGGATAAATGCCGATCAGCAGTGTAGTAATATACTGGTAAGGCTAATAGACATATGAGCAGACTAAAAGATATTGTTAAGGTAAATAAAAAATTTCAAAAATCAATCAACATGAGGTTAGATTACAATCAGTTAGATAAGATACAAAGCTATATTCCGACAAGAGCATCGGTGCAGGTGTTAAAACAGTATTTGTACCAGATTTCCCAGAATAGAGGAGATAAGTCTACGATTCTGATTGGACCATATGGAAAAGGAAAATCCCATTTATTGCTGATATTGCTGGCACTTGTATCCAGAGAAAATATGGGTTTTTGGGAAAATTTCAATATAAATAATGAAATAGGACAGGAGAGAAATCCAGGAACTGCAATAAAAAGACAAAAGGTTATCTCAGAACTGATTGCCAAGCTGGAATATGTGGATTCTGAAGCAGGAGATTATGCAGAGCAGCTGGTAAAGAGGCAAAAACCCTATTTGCCTGTGCTGGTTTCTAATACAAACGGAGATTTAAGAAAGGCATTTTTGCTGGCATTAAAAGAGGGCCTTGAGCGGGATGGATTAGAAAGGATTGCACCACATACTTATTTTGATGAGGCGATACAGACCATTTTGCAATGGAAGGAAAATTATGCGGACACTTATGAAAAGTTTAAAATATATCTGCAGGAGGGGAAGACAAATGAAGAAATATTTATTAAGAGGTTAAAATGTTATGATCAAAATGCATTGAAATTCTTTCAGGAGATTTATCCAAACCTTACTTCGGGTGGTGTATTTGAACCTATGGTGCAGATGGATGTCATTACATTGTATCAATCTGTGAATGAAACATTATGTATACAATATGGTTATGGCGGTATTATGCTGATTTTTGATGAGTTTAGCAAGTTTGTGGAAGGATATCCAAAGGAAAGTTTTTCAAGTGCTATGGAGCAATTGCAGAATATATGTGAACTTGCGAATAGTACGAAGCAGTATCCATTGCATGTGATATTAGTGGCACATAAGGCAATAAAGGAATATAGAAATATGCTGCCAAAGGAAGTAATGAATACCTACACTGGTGTAGAGGGAAGAATCGGAGAAATTCGCTTTACTGTGTCATTACAGAATAGTTATGAACTGATACAAAATGCAGTCCATAAGGAAAAGCAGTTATTTGAGAAGGAAGTGGCAGCAACAGAAAAATTTAAGCATATACAAGAGGAATCTTATGTACTGCCTTATTTTCAGTCTGTTTTTACAAAAAAAGAATTTGAAGACATTGTAATGAGAGGTTGTTTTCCGTTGACTCCGGTTGCCGCATATCTGCTATTAAAGGTTAGTGAAAAGGCAGTACAGAATGAAAGGACAGTATTTACTTTTCTTGCACATGAAGAGCAGTACAGTATGGCACGTTTTATACAAGAGCAGAAGGAAACAGATTCTATGTATGTTACAGCAGGCAGGATATATGATTATTTTTCAAATGTCTTTAAAGGTGAAAGTTCAAATACAGTTTTTCATAATGAGTGGCTGAAGACAGAGTATGCACTGTTAAAAATAAGTGATAGAGAAACAATTAGGAGTTCAGAGAAGGAAAAGGAAGTAATTAAGACGATTGCTCTTATCCGTATGGTTGGAAAACAAGATGAAATGTTTGCAAAGGATGAAGTGATACGTTTGGGTGCCGGACTGGAACCGGAAGAATATAAAGAAGTAATAGAATATCTGAGGCAGGAACAGATTTTGCTGTTTCGCAGTAAGACACATACTTATGCGTTCAAAAATAATATTGGAGTGGATATAGAAAAAGAAATCAATCAGGTCAAAAATGTGCAATTTACAAAAATCAATCTGTGCAAGGAGTTAGAAAAGGTTTCTGAATTAGAATATGAACTGCCCAAACGTTATAATCAAAAATATACAATGACAAGATATTTTCGTTACCAGTTTATGACAATAGAAAATTTTCTTAGATTACCCAAGGCAGAATATTTGTTTGAGGACAAATTTGCAGATGGGAAAATTATTGCACTTGTAAAAACGGAAGAAATCTCTACAGATTATATAATGGAGCATTTAACACAGTTAGAAGAGGAACGTATTGTAGTAATTGAACCAAAGGAGATTTTTTCGCAGGAAGATAATTTAAAAAAAATTCTGGCAATCAGGTATTTAAAGGCAGATGAGAATTTTCTGGAAAATAATAAGGCATTAGAGCAGGAATTGAATTTATATGAGGAGGATTTGCTTTTTGAAGTAAATGCAGCACTAGAACAGTATTATCTTCCGCTTTATGGCAGATGTATGGTTTTATATGGAACGAGAAAATATGAGCCGGCGGCGGGAACAAAGCAAAAAGAAGATTCTCATTTTAATCAGCTGCTTAGTTTGATTTGTGAACATTATTATCGGCATGCACCAAAAATTAATAATGAAATGATTAATAAGCGGTTTCTTACTGTGCAGGTTAGGAAAGCCAGAGCGAATATTATTGAGAATATATTAGGAGCAAGGGAATTTTCTATTTACAAAAAAGGAACAGCAGCGGAAGCAACTATTTTTCGTGCAGTATTTGTGAAAACAGGACTGATAGAGCTTCATGATGGAGAAGAGGTTTTATCTTACAAGAAGGATGAGGGAGTTTTTCAGGTTTTAGAGGAAATTAAGAAGTTTATGGAGATGGTAGCAGGGAGGAAACAGTGCTTTTCTGTACTATATGACATCTTGCAGGGAAAAGAGTTTGGTGTGAGAAAAGGAATTTTACCATTGTACCTTTCTTATGGATTTTCCTTGTGGTCAGAAACACCAATTATTTACCTGAATACAAGGGAGGTACGATTAGATGTACAGACAATAGAAAATATAAATCAACTGCCGGAACAGTATTATCTTTATATGGAAAAGGAAACAGTGGAAAAAGAAAAATATTTAGCAGGGCTTGAGGGGCTATTTTCAGATAAAGAGATAAGGCATCCTGAAAAGGAAAAAATGTTTCAAAAAAACGATAAAAACCGTTTGCTTATATTGTCAGATTGTATCCACAGCTGGTATTGTTCCCTGCCTCAGTGCAGTATGAATTTTTCTATGTCAGAGGGTTCAGAACGGATACAAAAAGGGCTGCACACATTCCGCTCTATATTTCGAAAGGTAGAGAGAAATCCAAGAGAGGTATTGTTAGAAAAACTTCCAGCAGCATTTAATACAGGTGAGAATTATACACAACTTCTAAAAGATATTACTCTTATTAAGGAAGAGATGGAAGGATATCCTGAAGCTATAAAAGAGACTGCTATTACTGTGACAAAAGAAATATTTGGATTCGATGAAAAAAATGATTTATTACAAGATTTAAGGGGATGGTATCAGAATCAGAGCAGTCAGGCGAAACACTATGTACATACAAAGCAAATAGGAAGATTTATGAATGGAATAGAAAAGCTGGCTACTCACAATGAAAAAGAAATCGTAGAGATGTTGAGCAAGATGGTGTTAGAACTGTATATTGAGGACTGGAAAGAAGATAGTTTAGAACAGTATAAAACAGGTCTGCAAAAGATAAAAGCAGAAATAGAACAACTGGCAGAAAAAGATATGGAGGGAAAACATAGAATTATTTTTACCAACAGCCAGGGCAAGGAGATAGAAAGACATTTTGAGCCGGAAGAAGACGAAGATGGGAACGGACAGTTTTTTCAAAACGAGATTGAAAGTGCATTAGAAGAATTTGGTGATAGTCTGGAAACAAACCAGAAAGTGTCCATTATGGTAAAAATGATTGAGAAATTGTTGGAGGAAATATAAAGAACAACCACAATAATTTTGTGGGAGATTTTATAAAGATAAATGGGGTGGATGGTTATGGAATTAAAAGAAAGGAATCAATTGAACGAAAGTGATTTTGTTAAAAGGCATGGGCTGGAAACATGTAATCAGGAAATACGTAACAACAAAAAAGCACAGGTGATTTATATGGATAATGCAGCAACTACTTATCCAAAACCAGAGTGTATGTATAAAGCAATGGATTTTGCGAATCGCTGCCAGTCGTTTAATGCAGGCAGGGGGTCTTATGAACTGGCACAGATGGCAATGGAAGAAGTAGATGTGCTTAGAAGTGAGATTTTAAGTTTTATAAATGGACAGGGGGCTGCAGAAGTGGTGCTGACACCCTCTGCAACTATTTCTTTCAACCAGATTATAGGCGGTATTACACTTTCCAGGCGGGATAGAGTGTATGTATCGCCTTTTGAGCATAATGCAGTTATGCGTACCTTGTGGATGCATCAGCAAAAATGTGGATTTATGATAAGAGAACTTCCGCTGAATGTGGATTGTTTGGAAATAGATTTGGAGAAGATGGAGTATCAGTTTCGGCAAGATCCTCCTGATTATGTGTTTTTGTCACATATTAGTAATGTAACAGGATATTTGCTTCCAGTAGAGGAGATTTGTGCAAAAGCAAAGGAACTGACAGATGGACAGGCAATTGTTGTGCTGGATGCGGCACAGTCCTTTGGAATTGCGCAAATTGATTTTAAAAGAATGGGATTCGATATGGTTGTATTTGCAGGGCACAAAACTTTATATGGGCCATTTGGTGCAGCGGGGTTTGTAAAAAGAAACACATTTCAATTAACACCCTATCTGGCAGGGGGAACAGGAAGTAATTCTTTACAACTGCAGATGCCAGAGGAAACATCAGGTGGTTTAGAGCCTGGAAGCCTAAATCTGCCTGCCATTGCAGGTCTCCATGCTTCCATGAAATATTTGAAGGAAGTGACAAGAAAGAAGATGGAGGAGCATGAGAAAAGATTAACAGACAAGCTAATAGAAGAATTGGAAAAAATACCATTATTGCGGGTGTATAAGGCAAAGGATGAGAAACGGAGAAGAGGCATTGTGTCATTTGTTGTGGAAGGGTTTCAGTCAGGAGAGATAGGGATGATATTGGATGAAGAGTATGGAATTGAAGTAAGAACAGGGTATCATTGTGCACCGCTTATACATAAATATCTGGAAGATGAATTGTATGGAGGAACAGTGAGAGTGAGTGTGGGGTGGTTTAATAAGGAAGAGGATGTGGAAAAGATAGTGGAATGTGTGAGAGAAATAGTAGAAGGGTAGGGGTTGGAATATGGAAAAAATGAAACAAACTGTGGATTTCAATGAAATTATAAAGGAGATAGAAGACAATCAGATATTGTTGCCAGATTTTCAAAGAAATTTTGTGTGGTCAGATAAAAGGACACAGAGCAAATTAGTAGCATCTGTATTATGTAAAATGCCTTTAGGAAGTATATTAGTATTGACATCTTTGGCAGGTGAGTTTGCAGCAAAGGTAAATAAGAAATTTTATAAAGATTTAATTGAAGAAGTAAAAAAACTAAGATCCTATTTTATGGATGCCATACCAGATGTAATTAGCACTGTTTGCTCAAGTTACATCAAACAAAAAAGAGGATATTCAGCAGGAATCGATATAGATTACTGTAATGAAAATGGTGAATTGCATAAAACATATAAAGATGCTTTTTTAAATGTCTTATCTTTGTTTTCTAATAATCCAGGTATAGAGAGTGATAGAAAGAAAAATAAATGTATTGGAAGAGAAGATATTTTAAAGTTGACTGCAGAACAAATAAATCAAAATTATAGGATAGCCTGTTTAGGATTAGACAGGGCTGCTTTCTTTTTAAAAACAAGATGTGGAGTACGTAGTATAGGAGATGTAAATTATAGATTAATGCTTAACATTTTGGGATTCTTATTTGCAAAAGATGATTGGTATGAAGATTGTGACGTTCAAAATTGTTTGGAGGCATGGTATTGGGGAGCAATATTTTCAGGGCATTATGATAAGGATCAAAAAGTTACAATGATTCATGATATGGAACAATTGATTGATATCTTAAATAAAAAGAAAGGAGTCAACTGGCTTTTTGCCATGCGTGACAAGACACTTAGATTACAGGATTTTTCGGACGTTTCATTTCTGCTTTATGAAAACTATAAAAATACAAAGAATGCACCTAAGGAAATTCTAGGGAACTATATTTGTCAGTTTTATCTGGCTTATACATATCCGGATATGTTTCAGGATAAAAAGCAAATTAGTACTTTTATGAAGGACAATGATAAATTAGAGAAACACCATATTATTCCGTTAGGGAGTGTAAACACAATGAAAGAATCTGCACAAAGGTTACAAAAAGAGAAGAATATTTACAATTCCCCATTAAATTTTATTTATATTACAGCAGGGGCAAATAAAAGGGTTTCTTCAAAATCTGTGCAGGATTATGAAAGTGATATACAGAATAGTGCAGCAGTGGTGCTGGATTTTGGCAGATATGGGAAAATTGAAAAAGGAGAAGCTGGTGTAAAAGAACTTTTGCAAAGCAGATATAAAAAATTATTAGGAAAAATTGAGGCAAAAATCAATTGTTTGCTGGAAAACTGGGAGGTGGAAGAGTATGCAGAAATTTGATGAACAGAAATTGCAGAACATGATGTTTGAAATTATTTTAATTGAGCGGAGAAATTTAAAAACAGGAATAAAAAGTGATATTGATATGGTGCAGGAAATTGCCAAAATTATAGCTTCTTATCAAAAGCAAAGACTTTAGGCAGAAAGGAATTGAATAGATGAAATTTGAAAAACTTGTAATGAATAATTTTATGAGATACAAAGGGAAAAATGAAATAAAGTTTAGTACAGATGAAAAGAAAAATGTGACGGTTGTTTTAGGTGATAACACAGCAGGAAAAACTACGATTGCCGCTGCTATCAGATGGGGACTCTATGGGGAAGTGTTATTCAATAAAAAAGAAAACTATAATTTGCTGAATAATGAAGTATTAGCATTAATGGATGCGAATGCAAAAACGGCTGTTAGTGTAGAAATTACACTAGTCAGTGAAGAAAAAAAGTATAAAATATACCGTGAGGTTATGTATACAAGAAATTATCCTAAATTTGCAGCAAGAGAATTATATAGAAGAAAAAAGATATATATGAGTGATTTGTCAACTTCAAATGATTTGCGGATTGAAATAGATGAAGATGAAATAGAAAATAGAATTAATGATTGGTTTCCCCAATATTTATCAAGTTATTTTCTGTTTGATGGTGAAAAATGGAATGACTCAAAGATGACAGGTGTAAAAGATAATATCAAAGAATCTGTTCATAAACTAACAGGGGTTGCTGCTATCCAAAAAGCCATGTATCATTTGAAAGATATGGGACGTAATTCAGTTATTACTAAAATGAAACAGAAAATATCTGGTTCAGGTGCCATATATGATAATTTAAAGGCTGATATAGATAGGAATCTATATAGAATAGAAAAAAACAAGGAAGAATCAGAGAATATTGAAAGAAACATGGAGCATCTTGAGCGAAAAATAGAAGAAGTGGAGGAGTTTTTATCCACAAATTATGCAACAGAAGAAATGCAAAATAAAAGTAAGCAGCTAAAGTCCTTATTAGAGGTGCAACAGAGAAATGTATTGATACATTACAAAAATGTCATAAACAATTTTAGTAAAAAAGGATATCAATATTTGGCAGAACCCATGATGGATTTGGCAATTAATATGTTAAAATCGGTAAATCTTGAACGAAGAGATATTCCTTATATGCGTCAGGCAACCATTGATTATTTGTTGGAAAAGGGAGAATGTATATGTGGAAATAAAATTAAAAGAGATTCGGAGGAGCATAGAAAGCTATTAGAACAAAAAGAATTTCTTCCACCGGCAGATATTGGTTCTTTATTAGGGATTTTTGAAAAAAAGACAAATTACATAAAAAAGGAAAATAAAGAGTTTATTCCTTCTATTACTGAGGAAATAGAGGAATTAATAAAAGAAGAAAAAGAATATGAAAAGCAATATAATCAATTAATAAAATTGGAACATGAGATGGACCATAGTATTGATTTTGCCGAAAAAAGAAAACTGTTACGCCAATACCATAATGAATGTAAAATGGAGGGAATAGAATTAGGAAGAAAAAAGGAGGAAAGGGAAAGATTAGAAAGAAAAAATAAAACCATTGAAAGTGAGTTAGCAGCATTAGAAGCAAAAACGCAGGAAAATTGTAAATGGAATGAAAGAGTTGAAATAGCAAATCATTTGTATGAAAAATTAAGAGAGAGTTTTAAAACACAGGAAAAGGAATTATTTATTCAACTTAACAAAGGAATACAAAGAAACTTTCAAAAAATGTTTAATGCAAAGGATAAAATAATTAAGCTGGACGAGAATTACAATATAAGGATGTATTATAAAACGGATATTGGATATGAAGAGGAAAAAAATTTGTCAGAGGGAGAAAAAATAGCACGGAATTTTGCATTTATTGTAACAATTATGGAAGTTAGTAAAGAAAAAAGGATTAATGGAGACCAGGAAATGGATATGATGCCAATCGTTTTGGATGGTCCATTTTCGAAGTTGAGTGAAGAAAATATCAAGCTGATTTCCACAGTATTACCTCAAATTGCAGATCAGGTTATTATTTTTATGCTGGAAAAAGATTGGGATCATACAGGTTTGGATTATGCAGTAGGAGAACACTACAAAATAAAAAAGGAGGACAAGGGTAGTTCTGCTTCAGTAAGGAGGTATGAAAAGTGAAAATGGTATATGAATTTTTTAAAAAACCAGTTCAGATACGGGGAAAACATGCAAGAATGGCAGGAGAATTGTGGAACAGGGATAATTATGAGGAAGGTTATTTTAAAAGATTGATCGACCTTTATATGGTGGCACCTATCATAGGATTCCGGATGAATAGAAAAGCAGAGGCAGATACCACTAGTAATGAGGAAAAAACAATTTTTGCAGAGCAGATTATTTCGGAAAAAGACAACTTAGAGTTTATATTACAATTAATTTTAATATTGGAATATGCAGATAAACTGCCTGCCAGAACATGCATTGATAAGGCATTTAGAAATGTAGAAAAAAAGGAAGATTTTGAGAAATACAATAAATTATTTCATGATTATATGCGTGGAGGAATTGAAGAATTGTATGAGCAATTAATAGTAAGACATTCAGAAATAGATAAAGGGGCATTTAGCGAAAAAAGTGAAAATATCAGAATGTTGTTAAAAAGATTTTTTTGTTAATAAAAATAATAATTTGACAAATAATAGATAATATAGTAAAATAAGTATGAATTATATCATACCAAAAAATATAAGGTTACTACAATAAGGTAGTATACCGAAAAGCTCTAATCCCATTCGTAAGAATGGGATTATCTTTTATATAAAAATAATAAGGAGGAAGAAAGATGGAAATTAATTATAGATTAGGATTAGATATCGGAATTGCATCTGTTGGCTGGGCAGTATTAGAAAATGGAATGAATGATGAACCAATTAGGATTGCAGATTTAGGAGTCAGGATATTTGAAAGAGCAGAGATAGCTAAGAGCGGGGAGTCATTGGCAGCTCCAAGACGGAATGCTAGGACTTCACGAAGAAGGTTAAGAAGGCGAAAACATCGATTGGATAGAATAAAATTTTTATTACAGAATCAAGATATCATAACTGTCGATGATTTGGTAAAACTGTATGATAGCAGGGGATTACCAGATGTATACCAATTAAGGGTAGATGCATTAGACAGAAAGCTAACCAATAATGAATTGGCACAGGTGCTTTTATTTTTAGTAAAACATAGAGGATTTAAATCAACTAGAAAAGCAGAGAGTAAAGAAGCAGAGGGTGGAAAAGTATTAGAAGCAACAAAGAAAAATATGGAGTTGTATGAACAAGGAATGTATCGTACAGTCGGTGAGATGATTTATAAAGATGCTTCTTTTAAAAAAGATGCCCCATGGAGAAAAGAAGGGTATGTTCTGTCTCCACGTAATAAGCAGGATGATTATAAAAATACTATTCTTAGGGATTTGCTGGTAGAGGAAATTAAAAAGATTTTTCAGGCGCAAAGACAGTTTGGTAATGAGAAAGCAAGCAAACTCTTCGAGGAGAAATATCTGGACATTTTTTGTTCCCAGCGTTCTTTTGATAAAGGTCCGGGAAAACAGGTAAATGGGAGACCAAGTCCATATGCTGGTGATTTAATTGAAAAGATGGTTGGTTTATGTACATTTGAAAAAGAGGAAAAACGTGCACCAAAAGCAAGTTATACTTCTGAGCGTTTTGTGTTGTTGCAAAAAGTGAATAATATTAGAGTTGTAGATAAAAATGGAGAAATAAGGGGGTTAGAAGGGAATGAACGTGAACTGATTATACAATTGGCATATACACAAAAAGAAGTAAAGTATTCTGCAATTAGAAAAAAATTGAATTTATCCTATGAAAATTATTTTAAAGAGCTTAACTATGGTTATGCAAAAACAGAAAAAGAAATGGAAACCATAGAGAAAAAAGCAAAATTTATTTCTCTATCATTTACTAGGGAAATGAACAAAATTTTTTCTAAAGACAGTAAGGTGTATTTAGAGGAAAATGAAGCAAGTTTATATGATAAAATAGGAAATATAATAACGTTATATAAAAGTGATGAAACCAGAGTGGAAAAGCTTAAAGATATCTATATTACGGAGGAACAGATACAGAAGATATTAGAGTTAAATCCAAGTAAATTTCAACACTTATCATTTGTTGCAATGAAAAAAATTATACCATATTTAGAACAGGGGATGACTTATAATGAGGCTTGTGATAGGGCAGGATATAGTTTTAGAGCAGAGAATAATGGAGAAACATTAAAATATTTAAAGGGAAAAGAAATTAATGATATAATAAACAACATTCCTAATCCAGTGGTGAAGAGATCCATTTCACAAACAATTAAAGTAATAAATGCGATTATTAGAAAGTATGGAAGTCCACAAGCTGTCCATATTGAATTGGCACGGGAAATGGCTAAAAATTTTCAAGAACGTAATAAAATTGAAGCTGAAATGAAAAAGAATCAAAGTAACAATGATATGATAAAAAAACAGATTATGGAATATACAAAAAGTCCTACAGGGCAGGATATTCTTAAATTTAAGTTATGGAAAGATCAAAATGAATTGTGTATGTATTCGGGAGAACATATATCTATTGAGGAATTGTTTGAAAAAAGTGAGACGGATATTGACCACATTATTCCATACAGTATTTGTTTTGATGACAGTTATAAAAACAAGGTATTAGTAAAAACAAAGTATAATAGGGAAAAGGGAAACAGACTCCCATATGAGTATTTTGGACAAGATGAAAATCGTTGGGAAAAATATGAAATTTTGGTAAATACATATATAAAAGATTTTAGAAAAAGGGCACTACTTTTAAAAAGAAGTTTTACTAAAGAAGAAAGAGAAGCATTTAAAGAAAGAAATTTGACTGATACAAAGTATATTACTAGAGTTGTATATAATATGATTAGGAATTATTTACAATTATCACAATATATGGATTCAAAGAAAAAGAAGAAAGTATTTGCAGTAAATGGAAGTATTACATCTTATATGAGAAAAAGATGGGGATTATCCCAAAAAGACCGTTCTACAGATATACATCATGCAGTAGATGCAGTGATTGTTGCCTGTTGTACAGATGGAATGATTAATAGGATATCTAGAAATGTTCAGGCAAGAGAATTATATTTCTCAAAACATGGACAAGTTGTTGATGAAGAAACCGGAGAAGTATTTGAAAGAAAAGACTTTACAAGAGAAGAATGGGATGAAAAGTTTGGAGTGAAAATTCCATTACCATGGTATTATTTTAAAAAAGAATTAGACATTAGAATGTCACCTAATCCTAAATATTTTGAGAAAGAATTACTTAAAATGGGATATTTTAGTGAAGATATACAAAATATAAAGCCGATTTTTGTATCAAGAATGCCGCATCACAAAGTAACAGGAGCAGGGCATGAAGATACGATACGGAGTCCAAGACATTTTGAAGAAAAGGGTATTGTTTTGACAAAAACACCATTGACCAGTTTAACAATAGATAAAAAAACTGGTGAAATTGAAGGATATTATTGCCCAAGTAGTGATAGGTTATTATATGAAGCATTAAAGGAACGGTTAAATATGTTTGATGGCAAAGGAGAAAAAGCATTTGCGGAGCCTTTTTATAAACCAAAGGCAGATGGAACACAAGGTCCTTTGGTAAAAAAAGTGAAGATTTATAAAAAACAAACATTGGGAGTGTATTTAAATGATAAAAAGGGAATTACTGAAAATGGTCCGATGATCAGGATTGACGTTTTTAGGGAAAATAAAAAGTATTATTTTGTACCTATCTACACATCTGACACTAAGAAAAAAGAATTGCCTAACAAAGCAGCAGTTGCAAGAAAAGCATATTCGGACTGGAAAGAAATGAAAGAAGAGAATTTCTTATTTAGTTTATATTCCAGAGATGTAATTAAAGTAAAGCATAAGAAGGGAATAAAAGCAAAAACATCTGATGGAAATACAGTGGAGATTAATGATTGTATGGTCTATTTTCTATCTGCCAATATATCTACAGCGAGCATTAAATGTCAGGCACATGATAGTTCATTCGAATTTGAAGGTTTGGGAGTGCAGAGTCTGGAATATATAAAAAAATATGAAGTGAGTGTTTTAGGAGATGAAATACGAGAAGTGAAAACAGAACGGCGTAGGAAATTTAATGAGTAAGAAGGTGTTTGTATGGGCTATAGAAATTTAAAGATAGAAAAATATTGGGATTTTTCTATTAAAGATAAACAATTGGTGTTAAAAAATGATGAGAAATTTTCGATACCATTAGAAGATATTAATACAATTATGATAGATGATATGTCAATAAAACTGTCAGTATATTTTTTGCAAATAGTTGCCCAATATGGTATTGCAGTGTATGTCTGCAATGAAAAACATATACCTAACGCAGTTGTTTTACCTATGTTATGCCATTCCAGACATTTTAAAATGTTAAAAAATCAAATAAATATTGGTAAACCATTTCAGAAAAGATTATGGCAACAAATTGTAGTGCGGAAAATATTAAATCAGGCAAAAGCTTTGGAAATAGCAGGAAAATCAAAAGATAGTGAAGAACTTAAAAAGATGGTAAAAGAAGTACAATCTGGAGATAAAACACATGTAGAAGCAAAGGCAGCAGCTTTTTATTTTAGGAGGTTATACGGTGAATATTTTTCCAGAGGTCAGGAACATATTATCAATTCAGCATTAAATTATGGATATGCTATTATACGGGGAATTATTGCAAGAAGTATTATTTGTTATGGATTTGAACCATCAATAGGGTTATTTCACCATAGTGAGCAAAATAGTTATAATCTTGCAGATGACATCATTGAGCCATTTCGAAGTTTAGTAGATATTTATGTATATCAAAATTATGATTTTTCTGAGATGGAGAAAGGATTATCTGTAGAAATGAAGAGAGGATTATATAATATTATTAATTATAATATGAAAATTAATAATGAAAAACAGTCTGTTAGTAATTGTGTTGAAAAAATGATAATGAGTTTTAGTGCATGTTTAGCTGGAAATAGAAAAGATTTAATTTTACCAGAATTAATACCAATTGAAATGCATGAATATGAGTAAATTTATGAGAATGTTAGTTTTTTTTGATTTACCAGTAAAGACAGCACCAGAAAGAAAAGCAGCAACACAATTTAGAAAATTTCTTATTCAAGATGGATATCATATGGTTCAATATTCTGTTTATGCACGAGTGTGTAATGGAAATGATGCAGTAAAAAAGCATGAAATGAGACTAAAACAAAAATTGCCACCAAAAGGCTCCATTAGATTATTGACTATTACAGAAAAACAGTATGAGGATATGCAAATTTTATTAGGAAGTAAAGAAGTTTTTGATACAACACAGATGACAGATTTAATGAATATTTTTTGAAAAAAGAATAATTTATAATGTGAAAATAGGAATAATGTTTCGATTTTAAGATAAAAAAAATACCGAAAGTGTTGAAACTTCGGTATTTTTTTGAACCCGATTATATCATACCAAGAAATATAAGGGAACTACAACTATTCTCCTACAATCCTTTTCTGTTGGGAATTATATCATACCAAGAAATATAAGGGAACTACAACTGATTCAATAGTTGACGTGCCTCTCCCAGGATTATATCATACCAAGAAATATAAGGGAACTACAACATTGTCGATGGTATTTTGAACGGTATCGGGATTATATCATACCAAGAAATATAAGGGAACTACAACGCCGAAGTGCTTTCCAAAACGAACAATAACATTATATCATACCAAGAAATATAAGGGAACTACAACCTTGTCCTGACAAACAGTTGACAGTGGACGATTATATCATACCAAGAAATATAAGGGAACTACAACTTTTGCTTTCTTTGCAAAATCTCTTTTTCAATTATATCATACCAAGAAATATAAGGGAACTACAACTTGTTCATCTTCTTTAATTCCGAACTCTCTATTATATCATACCAAGAAATATAAGGGAACTACAACAAATCAGAGAAACAAGGAAATAAAGTATCAATTATATCATACCAAGAAATATAAGGGAACTACAACAAACGAGGTGTTTCGAATGAGCATTAAAAAATTATATCATACCAAGAAATATAAGGGAACTACAACTGTTGCTGGTTCTGGTCTTTTAGATGGAGTATTATATCATACCAAGAAATATAAGGGAACTACAACTTTTGAACCGTCTGAAATTTCAAATCGTGTATTATATCATACCAAGAAATATAAGGGAACTACAACTCTAGCGGCAGAACGTCTTGTAGTTACGTCATTATATCATACCAAGAAATATAAGGGAACTACAACTAAATTTTTGCGCAACTGATTCAAGCCATAATTATATCATACCAAGAAATATAAGGGAACTACAACCCATATCCGCCACACATGCCGCCTGACAGATTATATCATACCAAGAAATATAAGGGAACTACAACAATAGTGAAGATTTCAGACTGTGAGTTGATATTATATCATACCAAGAAATATAAGGGAACTACAACTGATTTGTGGGTGGTGATTTCTGCAAATATATTATATCATACCAAGAAATATAAGGGAACTACAACTACGAGCAGGGTCAGTTTGAGCAAGATATTATTATATCATACCAAGAAATATAAGGGAACTACAACAATTCCCCTTGCAAAATCTCAATAGTTCTTATTATATCATACCAAGAAATATAAGGGAACTACAACTGTGCAAACGCTAATTCTATTTGCTTCTTTATTATATCATACCAAGAAATATAAGGGAACTACAACCTTCGAAATCTTTGCCTTGAGGAACACCCAATTATATCATACCAAGAAATATAAGGGAACTACAACATACGTGTACAACTGGTCCATCGTCGGATAATTATATCATACCAAGAAATATAAGGGAACTACAACCGCACATCCTCAAATTGCAAGATGTTATTATTATATCATACCAAGAAATATAAGGGAACTACAACCAGAGGGCTCAGGTAAGACAACGTTATTGATTATATCATACCAAGAAATATAAGGGAACTACAACCAGCTCATGATAACATCTTTCATGTTCCTCATTATATCATACCAAGAAATATAAGGGAACTACAACAACTCACCTTGTGGAGTTAACCCAGCCGCTATTATATCATACCAAGAAATATAAGGGAACTACAACGCCACACCATATCACGTTATCCTCTTTCAAATTATATCATACCAAGAAATATAAGGGAACTACAACTATTCCTCATATAAAATAACTGTTTTATTATTATATCATACCAAGAAATATAAGGGAACTACAACCATTCCATGCATCCACAACTTCCATAGTGTATTATATCATACCAAGAAATATAAGGGAACTACAACTACACTATACGTTTCCATAATTTTCCTCCTATTATATCATACCAAGAAATATAAGGGAACTACAACCTGGAAGAGTATATGCTTTCCATTTATCCGATTATATCATACCAAGAAATATAAGGGAACTACAACTGAGCAAAATCTGTCGTTAGCGATGAGACGATTATATCATACCAAGAAATATAAGGGAACTACAACACGTTTTGGATATTTAATTTTCAAAATTCAATTATATCATACCAAGAAATATAAGGGAACTACAACGAATTTCATGCAATTATCGGCTATACCTGAATTATATCATACCAAGAAATATAAGGGAACTACAACATTGTCGAATACAAAATTCGACAATTGCAAATTATATCATACCAAGAAATATAAGGGAACTACAACGAAGAACTTGAAAATTTAGAAGAGGATTGGATTATATCATACCAAGAAATATAAGGGAACTACAACAGTTGCTCCCTGAGGAGTAGACTCCTTTCTATTATATCATACCAAGAAATATAAGGGAACTACAACACAGGAAGAAAAAGGAATTGCAATGGAATTATTATATCATACCAAGAAATATAAGGGAACTACAACACATCTTCATTATTCGTTTTTAAATTTATATTATATCATACCAAGAAATATAAGGGAACTACAACCACAGACTGTAAAAGTCTGTGCAGTTGTAAATTATATCATACCAAGAAATATAAGGGAACTACAACAAGAAACGAAGAAAACACTTTAGAAGAATGATTATATCATACCAAGAAATATAAGGGAACTACAACCAACAGGAACGGGTGCGGTAAGTGGCACGTATTATATCATACCAAGAAATATAAGGGAACTACAACCGTTGACATTATGTACAGCATAACCCTAAAATTATATCATACCAAGAAATATAAGGGAACTACAACCGAATAATCAAATAATCTTCAAATTCTTCAATTATATCATACCAAGAAATATAAGGGAACTACAACTGTTGTAATCCCAGCTTACACCCTCTGGTATTATATCATACCAAGAAATATAAGGGAACTACAACATGATACGGAGTTTTTATCAGTGTTCAATAATTATATCATACCAAGAAATATAAGGGAACTACAACCAACAGGAACGGGTGCGGTAAGTGGCACGTATTATATCATACCAAGAAATATAAGGGAACTACAACAATGCTGTGCTAAAACTCTGTTTTGGTGCTATTATATCATACCAAGAAATATAAGGGAACTACAACTCTGCAAGATATTCTTTGACTATACAATGTATTATATCATACCAAGAAATATAAGGGAACTACAACAATTCACCTTGCGGAGTTAACCCGGCCGCTATTATATCATACCAAGAAATATAAGGGAACTACAACCATCAAAGAAAGCCAGCTGATGCGATTTTAATTATATCATACCAAGAAATATAAGGGAACTACAACTATATCTTCAAGTTCCGATTGTGTTTTCCCATTATATCATACCAAGAAATATAAGGGAACTACAACTCGAAAGCGACTTCGAATCCTGTGGCGTGGATTATATCATACCAAGAAATATAAGGGAACTACAACTTTCCGCAAGCACTTCTGAATAGTCCTTTTATTATATCATACCAAGAAATATAAGGGAACTACAACGCATGAGCAACTATATTGAAATTTTGGACAATTATATCATACCAAGAAATATAAGGGAACTACAACCAAATGTGGTGCTTATGTAGGAACGCATAAATTATATCATACCAAGAAATATAAGGGAACTACAACATGACCGCCACCTGCATATTTCAATGATTTATTATATCATACCAAGAAATATAAGGGAACTACAACTTTCCTATGCCCCTGCTTCTGGTGTAGTTGATTATATCATACCAAGAAATATAAGGGAACTACAACGTTAAGAATATAATACACCCATTCGGTGCAATTATATCATACCAAGAAATATAAGGGAACTACAACTTCAAGAAATTCCTCTAATTCTTTCTGCTTATTATATCATACCAAGAAATATAAGGGAACTACAACAATTGGGCAACCGCAGGAGATGTTGTATTTATTATATCATACCAAGAAATATAAGGGAACTACAACATTACGTCATTGACTGTTGAAATGTGCGTAATTATATCATACCAAGAAATATAAGGGAACTACAACTTGCCGCCCGAAGTTGATAAAATGCTAAAATTATATCATACCAAGAAATATAAGGGAACTACAACACAAAGCTGGTCATTCTCAATCGCAGACTTATTATATCATACCAAGAAATATAAGGGAACTACAACCATAGACTGTAAAAGTCTGTGCAGTTGTAATTATATCATACCAAGAAATATAAGGGAACTACAACTTTTTGTACTCCGTTACATTTATGTACTTTATTATATCATACCAAGAAATATAAGGGAACTACAACTGCTCATTAGATAAGAATGAAAACAGAGAAATTATATCATACCAAGAAATATAAGGGAACTACAACGCAAACCAGTTAAACGGGTTTATGTCCATGATTATATCATACCAAGAAATATAAGGGAACTACAACAATAGACAGTTGCGACGTCGCAACTGGTACATTATATCATACCAAGAAATATAAGGGAACTACAACAGTATCGACAGAATTTATATACATGAGATAATTATATCATACCAAGAAATATAAGGGAACTACAACTGTAAAGCAAATGTACCCATATCAAACATAATTATATCATACCAAGAAATATAAGGGAACTACAACTAGGCTCCTGGAAACTAATCCAATGGAATAATTATATCATACCAAGAAATATAAGGGAACTACAACCTTTGCTATCGGATATGCACCAATAGATAAATTATATCATACCAAGAAATATAAGGGAACTACAACTGTCCAGCGGCTTACCACACCGCCAAAAGAATTATATCATACCAAGAAATATAAGGGAACTACAACTCTGCCTTGTTGGCGATTTCCTCAAGTTTTATTATATCATACCAAGAAATATAAGGGAACTACAACTCCCGTTTGTGCAACCATATCTTTTTGTAAATTATATCATACCAAGAAATATAAGGGAACTACAACTTTGCTTGATTATATATTAGCACTATTTTTATTATATCATACCAAGAAATATAAGGGAACTACAACCCCATCGCTCCTGTCCTAAGAGCCTTCTCTATTATATCATACCAAGAAATATAAGGGAACTACAACTAATCCTTGTGGCTGATTCTGTGGAATTTGATTATATCATACCAAGAAATATAAGGGAACTACAACTTGTTTTTGAAGTCTCCGTAAAAGACTTCGATTATATCATACCAAGAAATATAAGGGAACTACAACCACTCTTCCGCAGATATTTTATTGCCCCTGATTATATCATACCAAGAAATATAAGGGAACTACAACATGTTCCAGCTGAAATGATTGACCAGTTTTATTATATCATACCAAGAAATATAAGGGAACTACAACTGTCCAGCGGCTTACCACACCGCCAAAAGAATTATATCATACCAAGAAATATAAGGGAACTACAACTAAAAAGCCTACTCCCTACAAGCAGACTTTATTATATCATACCAAGAAATATAAGGGAACTACAACAGTTTATTTTAGGTTCGCTTTTTGGTTGGGATTATATCATACCAAGAAATATAAGGGAACTACAACCCCCGTCGATACCAGTACACGCCCATAAGGATTATATCATACCAAGAAATATAAGGGAACTACAACTAATTGCCATATCAGATGGCTGCTTCACTTATTATATCATACCAAGAAATATAAGGGAACTACAACTAATCTGCTTTGCAATAGGTTTCTCAACCTATTATATCATACCAAGAAATATAAGGGAACTACAACTTTCAGCAGCTTCTAGTAAAGCGGTATATTATTATATCATACCAAGAAATATAAGGGAACTACAACAAAAACGGTAACTTTGTGATTTCCTATAAAATTATATCATACCAAGAAATATAAGGGAACTACAACGAATATGCGGGCGGTTGCGGCGGCAAGGCGATTATATCATACCAAGAAATATAAGGGAACTACAACATACCAAAAGCAATCCTGAACAGTATTGCAATTATATCATACCAAGAAATATAAGGGAACTACAACAAATCTTCATATGCTGACTGACTGTCAATAATTATATCATACCAAGAAATATAAGGGAACTACAACAAGATAAAGTATCATTGTTTATTTCAGCGAATTATATCATACCAAGAAATATAAGGGAACTACAACGCTGCTCCACTGCTGTTCTCTACTGCCTCTATTATATCATACCAAGAAATATAAGGGAACTACAACACACTGTTATAGTCATCAACAGCACCCTTTATTATATCATACCAAGAAATATAAGGGAACTACAACGGCAAGCGTTCTGATAAATGCTTTGTGCGAATTATATCATACCAAGAAATATAAGGGAACTACAACTTCTGGCTGAATGAATTGATTATCAGATTTATTATATCATACCAAGAAATATAAGGGAACTACAACGCAGCAACCGCTGTTGCATCCGCAACTATTATTATATCATACCAAGAAATATAAGGGAACTACAACTCACCTTTGTTTCAAGAACTTCCACTGTAAATTATATCATACCAAGAAATATAAGGGAACTACAACCAAAGTTCCGCACTTGAAAGATACCTCTTGATTATATCATACCAAGAAATATAAGGGAACTACAACCATTAGCCGTTACAACCGCAGCAACCGCTGATTATATCATACCAAGAAATATAAGGGAACTACAACATACAGAATAACTAAGTAACTGTGCCATCAATTATATCATACCAAGAAATATAAGGGAACTACAACCCACCAGGAACGCAAAAAACCACGCTTGAAATTATATCATACCAAGAAATATAAGGGAACTACAACTGCTTCTGGACTTCCTGCACTGCTTCTTCAATTATATCATACCAAGAAATATAAGGGAACTACAACTGAAGCAAGGTGCACGGTAAACACACCCAGATTTTGGAAATTTAGTTCACTTCCTCTTTTACATCA
>CAYRAV010000008.1:0-74977 GCA_964422365.1 uncultured Lachnospiraceae bacterium
AAGTCCATAAGCCAAAGCAGCTGCTGTTGGTTCATTGATAATACGTTTTACATCAAGACCAGCAATCTTACCAGCATCTTTTGTTGCCTGTCTCTGTGCATCATTAAAGTATGCAGGAACTGTAATAACAGCTTCTGTTACTTTTTCACCTAAATAACTTTCTGCATCTGCTTTCAATTTCTGAAGTGTCATAGCAGATATTTCCTGTGGAGAATATTTTTTATCATCAATTGCCACTTTATAATCTGTTCCCATATGTCTTTTGATAGAAGCAATTGTCTTATCTGCATTTGTAACCGCCTGACGTTTTGCAGGCTCACCTACAAGCCGTTCTCCTGTTTTTGTAAATGCTACGATAGATGGTGTTGTCCTTGCACCCTCTGTATTTGCAATAACAACCGGTTTTCCACCTTCCATTACAGCTACACATGAATTTGTTGTTCCTAAGTCAATACCAATAATTTTACTCATATCTAAACCTCCTAAATAATTTTCCTCTACTAATATTTTACCATTTTATTATTTACAAATATTTCTTAATTTACTACTTTTACCATACTGTGTCTTACAACACTATCTTTATACATATAGCCTTTTTGATATTCTTCGGCCACCATATTCTCTCCAAGTTCTTCATCTTCACCATGCATAACAGCATTGTGGAAATTTGGATCAAACTCTGTTCCAACTGCTTCAATTGCCTTTACACCAGAGTCTTCTAATACTGTTACAAATTGCTTGTAAATTTGCTCAACTCCTTGTGCAAAAGCAGTATCTTTCTCTTCTTCCGTAATTGCAGCAAGACCCCTTTCAAAATTATCTAATACCGGAAGAATTTTTTCTATAATGTCTTTTGCTCCAATTTCAAACATCTGGCTTTTTTCTTTTTCAGAACGTTTTCTGAAATTATCAAATTCTGCCATATTTCGTAACAAACGATCATTTAATTCTTCTATCTTCTTATCTTTTGCATCTGCTTTTTTGTTGTTTTCCTCTGGCTCTTCTGTATCTTTTTGTGTTTCTTCTACCACTTCTTCTTGTGTCTCAAAAGTTTCTTCCGCAGATGCATCTTCCTTGCTTTCTTCTACTTCATTTACTTCTTCAACCTGGCTTTTTTTATCTGCCACTACAATACCACCTTTCCATGTATCATATCCCAATCCTTTTGCAGATTAAGTCTTTTTTTTAAAAATTTGATCTAACTCTATCATCAGAGTTTGTAAAGTACTTACCACTTTTTCATAATCCATTCTTTTTGGACCAACAATTCCTATCTTACCATATACACCCTCTTCTATTTCATAAGTTGCTGTTACAAGAGAACAATCTTTCATTGCTTCTACTGGTGTTTCCTCACCAATATATACTTGTATTCTCTTGTTGTCATCATCATCTAAACTCTGATCTATTAACTGGGTTAATTGTTTCTTTTCTTCAAAGGTGTACAATAATTTGCTTGCATTTTCCCTATCACTTAACTCGGGATACTTTAAAATATTGGTTGCACCACTTGTGTAGATACCTGTATCATCTTCTTCACTAATTGCTTCTGCTACTGCATCTAATACTATAGTAATCAATTCACTATACTGCCCTGCTTGTTCTTTCATTTTCTGAATGACTGTCATATTCATTTCTGTCAAATCAAGCCCTTGTAAAAACGTATTTAAAACCAGATTTAATTTTAAAATTGTTTCCTGAGCTACGGGTTCCGGCAAGGTTACTATTTTATTTTTTACAATATTTCCTTCGATTACCACAACTGTCAGCAATTGATTATCTTCTACTTCTGACAACTGTATGAATTTCAGTTTCTTATGCTTATAATGAGGTTTTGAAACCATTGTTGCATAATTGGTATTCACTGCAAGAAGTTTCGCAACATGTTGCAGAAGCAAATCAATCTTATCTGCTTTCTCTTCTAACTGTGCTTTCATATCATCAATTTCCTGCACCTTTTCCTGCATTAAACTATCCACATAAAAACGATATCCTTTATCTGAAGGAATTCTTCCTGCTGAAGTATGTGGCTGCACAATATAGCCAAGGTCCTCTAAATCAGACATTTCATTACGAATGGTTGCTGAACTGAGATTCAAATCAGTATATTTTGAAATGGTACGAGATCCAACAGGCTCGCCTGTTTCTAGATAGTTCACAATAATTGCTTTTAGGATTTTTACTTTTCTTTCATCCAATTCCACTCAGTTCACTTCCTTCTCGCTTGTTAGCACTCATTTGATTAGAGTGCTAACATCTTTATAGATAACATACCACTATCATTTCTATTTGTCAAGAAATTTTTTTCATTTTTTTAGTTTTTCTGTAAAAATGTTTTTATATTCATATTTTTTCCATCTGTAATAATTGTGACAGCACCATGTTTTTCTGTTTGATACAACTCAACATTTTTTGCTTTTAAACGTGATAATAATTCCTTGTGGGGATGACCATATCTATTTTTATGTCCATATGATAAAATTGCATATTGCGGATTTACTGCATTTAAAAATTGTTCTGTTGTGGAATACTTAGAACCATGATGTGCAACTTTTAAGACATTATAGTTCTGTAATTTATTTTCAACAACACAATTTTCGCCTTCCTTTTCTAGGTCTCCTGTTAAAAGTAATGAAAATTTTCCATATTCCACACTTAACACAGTAGAATAACCGTTGGCAGATTGTGATAGGAATTCTTTATAGGGATGTAAACATGTAATCTTTAAATTACCTTCTATGATTCTATCTTCTTTTTCTATAAACAATACATTGACTTTTTTTCTTTTTGCGGTCTCTATCAGTCCTATATATGCATCATCCTGCATTTTTTCTTCTATATTGGGCAGTATTAGATTTTTTATTGAAATTGCTCCTGGTGTATTTTGTTCTTCTAATAATTCCTGTATGCCGGAAATATGATCCGAATCAGAATGAGTCACAATAGCATAATTTAACACTTTATCTCCTTTTGCTTTCATAAAGGGTTTTAAACGATAAGTCCCTACTTTGCTTTCATCACTACTTCCGCAATCCACCAAATATGTAGTTCCATTTTTATTTTCCATAAAAATACAATCTCCCTGCCCCACATTTAAAAATGTTACCTCTAAACCATTTGTCTTATGCGGAAGGCATAATATGTAAACCGCTATTATGATACCAAAACAGAATTGTTTTCTTGAAAGAAATTTTATACACAATAAGCTTCCAACCAAAATAAGATAATAGCATACCAATTTCCAAATTTCAGGTTTTCCAACTGTAATGATACTAAATGGAAGCTGTAATACTATTTGGGAAATCCTTTCATAAAATAATAGGATTACATGTACTGCCCCTGCAAAAGTATATCCCAGATACAAGCTTATCCCAGCAGACAAACCTGCAATTACAGCACAAATTAATATAATAGAAACCAAGGGAATAATGAGAAGATTTAGTAAAATAGAATAAAATGGAATTTCATAGTAATAATAAAGAGTAATCGGAAAAGTAATTAAATTAATAGACAAACTAAAAACAATACTTTTTTTAACAACCTGCAGACATTTTAGTAAGTAATATCTTGTTTCTCTTTTTTTCCACTCAGCAGCCTTTATTTCATCTTCTAATTGAAATGCTTCTGCAAAAATGGGATAAATCAAAGCAATTCCAATAATTGCACCAAAAGATAGTAAAAAACCACAATTTTCAATCTGTTTTGGCTGTTGTAACAATATAATAACAGCACTTAGTGCTGCAGCTGACTGCATATCATATGCTCTGCCCAAAATTTGTGCAGATAACATCAATCCCATCATAACAACTGCCCTATTAGTAGATACACTGAAATTTGTTAATTTTCCATAATACCATATAAATCCAATAGATATAAAAATTGAGATATAAATATGTAATCCCGATTTCCGCAGCAAACCAAAAACAAACATACCAATCAGAGAAATATGAAGTCCTGAAATTGCCAAAATATGTGAGATACCAACACTTTGATAGAGTTGTTTTGTTTCATTGTTTAATAATTGTTTCTCCCCTAACAGCATTGCTTCGACTATACCAGCATCCTGTTCATCAAATACTTTTTCAAAAGATGACTTCAAATATGTCTTTGCTTTATATATGCTTTTATTTAATGCAGATTTTGACTCTTGCTCTACTATCAATGTTCCGTTCAAAATTTTTGCTGTTACATTTTGTATTCTATAATATTCTAATTCATCAAATTGTCCCAAATTAGATGCTGATTTAAAATATTCCAGCTTTCCCTCTACTCTTACTTTTGTTCCATTGATGAAAGAAGCAGGTAAATCTTTTAGATAGACAAGAATATGAGCACAACTCATTTTCTGTTTCTTTGAATAGACATAGACTTCTTTTAAATAGATTGTAACTGAAGTATCTTTTTCCATAACTTTTTCCACAATGCCTGTTGCCTGCACATTACCTTCCGCTAATGTAACTTTGTTATCCAGATTTTTATCCTGAATATAATTATAACACAATACAAGAATTATAATTGCCCCAAGAAAAAAATACATGGGACGTTTTACCATAAATCAACCTTCTTTCTTTGATTTTATAACTTTCAACTCAATTATCTAAATTCTTATATATTCAATAATTAAGTCGTATTTCCTTAAAAAAGTTACAGTTCAACTGTACCATTCATATATTTTTCACTGTAATATTCCCTGATGAGTATCATTTTCCTGAATATCTATTTTTAATAAAAAAGTCATGAATTGGCTGAACTGTAACAAAAGACAACTATCATTATATACTTATGTTTGATAGCTGCATGGCTTATCTACATTTCTTTTTCAATATTTAAATTTTTTTCTAAAGGTTTGTCTAATAAGATACTATTACCATATTTTTTTATATATTTACCATCAACTGTAATTTGTACTTTATTAATATTTGCTATCTCTGTCAATGAATTTACAACAGAATATATAACAACATCGTCATTTATACCCTCAATCCTTCCCAAAAAATTTTCACTAAAATCAACATAGCAAACGCCATCCTGTTCACTTATTTTTAAGAGAGTAGTATCTTGTGGTATAGTAGACTGTAATGTTCCGTCAGTAGGTCCTTTGATTAATTCTTCTATCACAAGTTCCTCAAGAGAAATGTTTCCATCATATTCCAAAGAAATATTTTCCGCCACTAATTGATTCCCTCTTTAATCAGCAAAATACAATTTTAAACTTACCTGTTGACAATATTTTTTACCATCCTGCGAATAATCCAAAAAATCTTCGGGATACATATTACCTACTGCTATTTTATCAGAAACCATCAACGGATTGCCATCTATATAAAAATTCACAAATTTTACCTTTTCAATCTGGCATATCGTTTTTACTATGGCTGCCCTGCACAAAATCTCTTTTATACCTGTAAGTTCATAATAATCTTTGGGAAAATAAATACTCAATTGGCCATTTACATTGATTCCAATATCATTTTTGCTAAGTTTCATATTAGAAGGAAGCACATTCTTATAAGATTTGGATTTTGGCACACTCTTTAACTGTTCAATATATTCAAGCACTTGTTCTTCAGCATCTGTTGCCTTTAGTGAATATGGTTCCTTCACAATTTTATCTTCATCATTATTGATGTAATATATATAATCTGTATTTTCATCTATCGCTTGCTTTTTACATCCAACAGAAAAACTTACTACTCCCACCAGGCATAATATATAATATATATATTTTCTTTTCATATAATCTTACTTCCTCTTATATTATTCATAAGCAGCTTGGTATAAGCCAAACCAGCTTGGCTTTACTAGAGTGTGTTTGAAAATTGCTTGTTACAAGATGTGTGTTACAATTTGTGGGGGATTTGGTCCAAATTCATGAGATGCAGCAGGCTGTATTGGATGAATCTAGACCAAATATCCATGCAAAGCGGGGCATACAAAGTGTAGCGATGAATTTTCAAATGCACTCTAGCTGCTTTTTCTAAATATGCTCTCCTATATAATTTACTTAAAAACATTTGAATAAAACTTGTTATGTACATACAAACCACTATCTAAACAACATAATTTAAAGGAATTCTTACCGTAAATGTTGTTCCTTCTTTTTCACGACTGTATACTTTAATGGCACCGCGATGCAGCAGAATAGCATTTCTTGTAATAGAAAGACCCAAACCAGTGCCGCCTGTTTCCCTAGATCTTGCCTTATCTACCCTGTAAAAACGTTCAAAAATATTTTCCTGCTCATCTTCTGGTATTCCCACACCTGTATCCGACACTTTAATATAAAAAAACTTATGATCCGCATTTAGAGAAACACCAACCCATCCATTATCATAATTATATTTAATGGCATTTTCAATTAAATTGTTAATTGCTAACGATAATTTTATCTCATCCACTTCTGCTATAACAGGACGATAGCTTTCAAATACAAGTTCAATATTTCTTTTTGCTGCAATAGGGCGTAATCGTTTTAAAATCTGTTCTAATAAATCATTGATTTTAATTGTAGTAATATTCAGTTCTGCTGCTGTCTTATCTAATTTTACCAAAGACAATAAATCTGTAATAATCTTATTTTCACGCTCAATTTCATCATTAATATCCACTAAAAATTCCCGATACAGCTCCACTGGAAGGTCATCCTGCTGTAACAATGAATCAGCTAAAACTTTTATGGATGTCATTGGTGTTTTCAATTCATGTGACACATTAGACACAAATTCCTGCCGGGAATTTTCTAACGTTTGCAATTTTCCCAACATCTGATTAAAGGAATCCGAAATCCTTTCTATTTCTGTAAATCCTTTGATACTTAACGTTTCATCCATATATCCCTCTGTTACCCTATCCATAGAATCTGCCACTCTGTCAAGCGGTTGAATAATTCTTCCTGCATAATAAAAAGCGAACAAAATAACAATGATAGATATTACTAAAATAAAAATAACTGCTTTATTTTTTAGCAATTGATAAATATTACCAATTTTTTTTGTTGAAAAGCTTAAAAGCAATGCACCTTGTATTTCCTTTCCTTCCAAATCATATACAGGAATGGTTAACATCATATATTGATTTTTTTCATCAATGATCTTCGCAGAATTTCCTTGCAAACAATGAATCATTTCTTGGGAGACCAATCGCTTTCCTTTAGCCAGTCCATAGCTGTCCTGCACAATCTGAAGCTGATTATCAATTAAAAAGATGCGCCCTTTGTAAATATTAGCAAATTCCACCAAATGACTGTCTACTCCTTGCGTACCATCTTCTAAATGTTCAAAATATCCTATTGAAGCTAATCTGTTTGCTACTACAGTTCCCTGATATTCTACCTCACTTAACATATCTGTCAATGACTGCTCTTTATATGAAGAAATCTGCATCCATGAAAAAATATACATAGGTACAATTCCTAGCAATATGAGCACAACTAAAATCTGAAATCTCATACTGTGTAATACTTTTATTTTATCTTTAATTTTGGAAGAAATAACCAACACCCCATTTTGTATGTATATATTTTGGTTCACTTGGATTACTTTCTATTTTTTCACGCAATCTACGAATATGCACATCCACCGTTCTCACATCTCCTGGATAATCATATCCCCAGACTGTATTTAAAAGATTTTCTCTGCTATATACCTTATTAGGATTAAACATTAACAATTCTAATAAATCAAATTCTTTAGCAGTCAGATTCACTTCTTTGTCGTTAATATAAACACGTCTACTGTCGCAATCTACTTTTAATTCAGCAAAAACCGCAACTTTAGATGCTCCATCTTCTTCCTCTTTTACATTTTTGCTGCGACGCATAATTGCCTTAATTCTCGCTTTTACTTCAAGAATATTGAATGGTTTTGTAATATAATCATCTGCACCATATTCTAATCCCAGAATTTTGTCCATGTCGTCACCCTTTGCTGTCAACATAATAACTGGAACGCTTGAAAATTCTCTAATCTGCTGGCAGACCTCAAATCCAGTTAATTTTGGAAGCATAACATCAAGCAATATAATATCATAATCTTTTTTTTGAACCATGCCAATTGCCTCTTCCCCATCGTAAGCACAATCCACTTCCATACCATCCTGTTCCAAGCTGAAACGGATTCCTTTCACGATTAGCTTTTCATCATCAACTACCAAAACTTTTTTTCCCAAACTTATCACCTCATTTATATATGTTAAAACAGATAAAAACAACTGTTTTATTGTTTACTATACTGTAATATAATCAGAAATCGAATTAAATACACCATCCTTAATTCCTGTTATATTTTTAATATCTTCTATAGACTTAAAATCACCATGTTCTTCCCTGTATGTGATAATGCTGTCTGCCTTTGCTTCACCGATTCCCGGTAGGGACATAAGTTCCTCTTTTGTAGCTAAATTCAAATTCACTTTTGAAGAATCTTTTTCTGTTATACCAGTTATATTTGTGCTGTTCTGCTGTTTTTCTGTATTTATTTCTTTTGTGGAAGGAATATAAATCTGCGTTCCATCTTCTAAAAACCCTGCCTGATTAACAGCATCTGATGCTGCTTTTGGAGTAAGTCCGCCTGCGGCTTCAATTCCATCAGAAATACGGGAACCTGCGGCAAACTCATAAACCCCTGGTTTCTTTACCTGTCCACATATATGAACATAAATATTATCATTTGGCTCTTGTTCATGATTAGAACTGTTTTCTTGTTTTTGAATGGATTCTTCTCCACTTGTTTTTTCTTTGACATTCAATAAATTCTCATTTTCTATCTCACCTGTTTTTTCTGTATCGGATGTCAAAGATATGACATTGGTATTATTTTCTTTCATATTCGCATATCCATAGAAAATACCTGTCACTAAAATAAATAGGATAATAATGATTGTTGTAATATATTTTTTCTCTTTCATTTCTACCTCACATTTCAAGTTAGTATAATATGAAATGAAATTTACTGATAAAATGAAAAAGCATTACAATTTTAGATACCGTTTCTATTTTACATAATTTACGGCATTATTACAATAGTTTTTTGTAATATTTTATTTTATTACATTTATTTTATATTTTTATTTTATTATTTGCACCAAACATATCATACACTGTTTCATCCTTATTTCCATTTAAAAACAATAATTCCTATAATAAAAACAATAACACCAATCAATTTTCGAAATTCAAAATTCACCTTTTCAATTCCAAACAATCCAAACAATTCTATCAAATATGCCACTACAAGCTGGGCAGATACAATATACATAGCAGACTTTACCGGATCTAATCTTTGAATACTTTGAATAACAGTATACGTAATAAAGGCACCAAGTACACCGCCAAGAAGCATATATTTGTGATCTACATGAAACAGAGAAGAAAAATTACCTTCCTTTCCTGTGAAATACCATGCAAGAATACACACAAGAAATGCAGATATCTGTACAAAAGCAGTAGCTACCCACAAACTGGTCTGTTTAGTAATACCAGTATTAAAAACTCCCTGTATACTCATCAAAGCCCCTGAAATCAAAGCTATCACTATTCCCAACATTTCAACAACCTCCTGTCAACCTATTTAAATGATAGTATGACCGGCTGCTATTAATTTTATTCTTATGTTTGTGAAACTAATAAATGATGAATACTACAAATTATTTAAATATGCTATAATATTTATAATGATTCAAAACAGACCCATCATACTTTATGTATTCGAGGTCTGTTCTATCGCATGCTTGAAAATTGCCTGCCACTTGTTAATAAGCCCTAAAATTACATAAATCATGTAAAAACCTAACCCACTCCATACAATAACCAGGTATTTCCCATAATTCCCACTCCATGGTTGCAGAAATTTTTGGTACTTTTTGTGCAACTTTTAATTTTCAAACATGCTCTAATGCTATTCTATATATTCTTTAAAGCAAGTTTCCAAAATATCAATCATTTCATCCACATGCTCTTTCTGAATGATCAGAGGAGGTAAAAACCGAATAATATTTGTGCCTGCTGTTATTAATATAAGTCCCTTTTCTAATCCTTTTTGTACAAACCGGCCTGCACCACAATTCAGCTCTAACCCCTGCATCAGGCCTTTCCCGCGATGTGCAATAACAAAATCGTATTTTTCTTTTAACTGTTCCAATTTTTGTTCTAAATAAATAGATATTTCTTTTACATTTTCTATTACATTTGTTTTTTCAAACAGATCAAATACTTTACTAACTGCTGCTGCAGCAAATGGATTACCACCATAAGTTGTTCCATGATCCCCCGCTTCTAATGCACTTGCAACTTCAAATTTTGCTGCAAATGCTCCAACAGGCACACCACATCCAAGCGCTTTCGCACAAGTAATAATATCTGGCTGTACATCATAACTTTGATAGGCAAACATACTGCCAGTACGCCCCATACCACATTGTATTTCATCACAAATCATTAAAATGTTGTTTTCATCACATAATTTACGAATTCCCTGCATAAATTCTTCTGTGGCAGGATGTATGCCGCCTTCACCTTGTACTGTTTCAAATATAATGGCACAAGTGTGTTCTGTAATCTTAGATTTTACACTGTTCAAATCATTATAGTCTGCAAATACAATTCCTGGCAGCAGTGGTTTAAATGGCTCCTGGTATTTTTTGTTTCCAGTAACAGACAGTGCACCCATTGTTCTTCCATGAAAAGAATGATTCATTGCAATTATTTCAGATTTTGTACCTTTTTTATTAAGATATGCATGTTTTTTTGCTAGTTTTATTGCACCTTCAACTGCTTCTGCACCACTATTCGTGAAAAATACTTTATCCATTCCTGATGCCTTTACTAACTTTTCGGCAGCTTCTGCCATTGGTACTGTATAAAAATAATTTGATACATGCAATACCTTATTGATTTGTGCTTTTAGGGCATCATTATACGCTGTGTTTCCATACCCAAATGCAAAAACTGCAATACCAGAAGTGAAATCCAAATATTTTTTTCCATCTGTATCATATAAATAAACACCATCACCATGGTCTAATACAATTTGATAACGATTATAAGTATGAATCAATGCCTGCTCTGCCTGATCAATATATTCTTTCATCATATACTTTATCCTCCTTAATTCACTTCGTGCATATATAACTTCTGTTCATCATCAATAATGGCTGTACCAATACCTTTCTTCGTAAAGAATTCCAGTAACAGACAATGATCTCTTCTTCCGTCCAGAATATGAACACGATTCACACCTTCATTTACAGCCTCTACACAATTTTTAATCTTAGGAAGCATGCCGCCACTAATTGTTCCATCTGCAATTAGCTGCTCTGCATGGTCCAAAGTCAGCACTGAAATTAATGTATTTTTATCATCAGGGTCAGTACATACCCCTTCAATATCTGTTAAAAATGCCAGTTTTTCAGCTTTAATTGCTTTAGCAATCGCACTAGCTGCATCATCTGCATTAATATTATAACTCTCATAATTTTCTCCCAGACCAATTGGAGCAATAACTGGAATAAAATCATTGTCTAATAAAGTGTATATTAATTCAGCATTTACTTCTCTTACATCACCTACATAACCGATTTCCTGACCATTTACTAACTTTTTATCCACCTTTAACATGCCGCCATCTTTGCCGCTGACACCAACTGCCTTAACTCCCAGCTGCTCGATCATCTGCACCAAACCTTTATTTACCCTATTTAATACCATCTCTGCAATTTCCATGGTTTCAGCATCTGTAACACGAAGCCCTTCTACAAACTTTGTTTCTTTTCCCACTTTGTTAATCCACTTGCTGATTTCTTTTCCACCACCATGTACTATAATCGGTTTCATACCAACTAATTTTAAAAGTGCAACATCCTTGATTACACTTTCCTCTAAATTTTTATCAATCATGGCACTTCCACCATATTTCACAACAACAATTTTATTATTAAAATCTCTGATGTAAGGCAATGCTTCAATTAATGTCTGCGCTTTAATCAGTATCTGGTCTAAATATTCTTCCATGATAATGTATCCTTTCCTATTTCTTTCTGCATATTCTTTTTTCTAATCATATGCTTAAAAATTGCTTGTTACAAGATGTACATTACAATTTTCAAGCAGTTTATTTTAAACTTATGACCGGTAATCTCCATTAATTTTTACATAATCGTAGGTCAGATCACATCCCCATGCCACAGCATTGGCATCTCCAGCTTTCATATCCGCAATAGCAGTCACTTCTTTTTGTGATAAAATCTCTGTTGCTTTTTGTTCACTATAATCCGTTGCAACACCATTTTCCATTAACTTTAATCTTCCTGCTGAACTTTCAATATATAAATCAACAACTTCTGGGTCGAACTCTGCACCAGAGTAACCTAACGCACATATGATTCTTCCCCAGTTTGCATCATTTCCATATACAGCTGTCTTTACCAGATTAGATGTGATAATCGATTTGCTTAGAAGTACTGCATCCTCTTGTGATTTTGCGTGGATGACCTTTGATTCAAATAATTTCGTAGCCCCTTCACCATCTCCTGCCATCATTTTTGCCAGGACCTTTGTTACCATTCCAAATGCTTGGCAAAAAGTCTGATAGTCTGCATCCTCAACAACAATTTCTCTGTTTCCCGCCAAGCCGTTCGCCAGTACAATTAAACTGTCATTTGTTGAAGTATCCCTATCTACAGAAATCATATTAAATGATTTTTTTACATCATCACTTACTACTTTCTGCAGCATCTGTTTTGAAATAGCAGCATCAGTTGTAATGACACATAACATAGTTGCCATGTCTGGATGTATCATCCCAGAGCCTTTTGACATACCTCCAATTGTTAATTTTTTACCATTTAATTCAAATGTTACTGCACATTCTTTGGAAATTGTATCTGTTGTCATAATAGCTTCTGATGCCATATGTCCTGCTTCTAATGTATCTGATAATAATGATGCAGCTGTTTTTGCGCCTTTGGTAATACGTTCCACTGGCAAAGACATGCCTATCACACCTGTAGAAGCTGTCAATACTGCCTTTTCATCAACATTTAATTCTTCTGCAGCTGCCTGCGCCATCTTTAAATTAGCCTCTGCACCTTCTTGCCCTGTACATGCATTTGCAATTCCACTATTTAAAATAACTGCTTGTGCCGTTTCACAGTTTTTCACAATATTTATATCCCATTTCACTGGTGCTGCTTTTACTATATTTTTTGTAAAAGTTCCCGCCACTTTAGCCGGCACTTTACTATAAACAAGTGCCATATCCTTTCTATCTTTATATTTAATCTCTGCTGCTGTTCCTGCTGCTAAAAATCCCTGTGCTGCTGTGACACCGCCTTGTATGATTTCCATTCGCTCTTACCTCCTAATCTTTCGCTTATTATGTCTTTCTCTAAATCTGATATAAAATGTACCACATTTTCTGTATTTAGTATTGTTTCATAATAATTGATATCTTTTCTTTCATTCCAGCCCAATTCTTTCCAGAATGCATTCCCCATTCTATTTTTTGCAAAAGCAATCAGTGTTACTTTATTGATATGCTCTTTCTTCAATGCTTCAATGGCCGCTTCTGCAAGATGTGTGGCAATTCTTCTATGTCGGTATGCTTCATCCACACATACATGGTAGAAACAACCAGTCCGTCCATCATGGCCACACAAAATGGAACCCACTATCTTCCCATCCTCTTCTGCAACTACACTGGTTGCCGGGTTTCTTTTTAAAAAGCGTTCAATTCCTTCTCTTGAATCGTCAATACTTCTTATTCCAAAACCAGAAATATGCTTCCATAATGTATAGACTGCATCATAATCTTCCATCGTCATGGCTCGTATCATAATACTCCTCCACTTATTTTTCCACCTTTTGGCTTTTTATAGATTAAGCCCCTTATCTTCATCACATCCAAGTGAAATATTCAGACATTGAATTGCTGCTCCTGATGCTCCTTTTCCAAGATTATCGAACTGTGCAGACAATACCATTCTTTCCTCATTTCCTGTAATATAAATTTTCAATCCATCCCATCCTGTGCATTTATTTGCAGCCAGCATGCCGCCTTCGTCTGCCTTTGCATCAAATGGCATTACTTGAATAAATTTCTGATCTGCATAATATTCAGCAAAGAATTTCTGTAGTTTCTCAGGAGTCTTATTTTCCTTTAAAAATTCATTATATATTGGTAAAGAAACAAGCATACCGCTATAATAATCTGCTACAATAGGCGAAAATAGTGGTGTCCTTGCAAGTCCTGCTATTTTCTTCATTTCTTTTAAATGTTTATGTTCCTGTGTCAGTGCATACTCTCTTGGTGCTTCCAATTCACTAGAACGTTTTTCTTGCTCATATTCTGCAATCATCTTTTTACCACCGCCGCTATAACCTGTAAGTGAAAAAGCAGATATAGGATAATCTGCTGGCAAAAGCCCTGATTGCACCAAAGGATAGGAAAGTGCAATAAATCCTGTAGCATGGCATCCTGGTACAGCAATCCGTTTTCCATTTGCAATGGCATCATGATGCTGTTTTGATAATTCCGGAAAACCATATGCCCACCCTTCCTCTGTTCTATGAGCAGTTGATGTATCAATAATTTTTACGCTTTCATTTTCTACCAGACTGACCGATTCTCTTGCAGCTGCATCAGGCAGACATAAAAATACAATATCTGATGCATTAATCAGTTTTCTTCTTTCATTCATATCCTTTCTCAATTCCTTTGTAATCGAAATAATTTCAATATCGTCACGCTCCATAAAACGTTCATGGATCCTTAATCCGGTTGTTCCTTCACTTCCATCAATAAAAATCTTTGTTTTCATTTCTATACATCTCCATTCTAAACAGATTTCCTGTTCTGTTTTGTCTATTCTAAATATTCAGGTCCGATATTTTGCCTATTTCGATAAAGTTAATTGCTGCATATCCATAAAATATTCTTCCGTATTTTGTAATATATTTTATCAAAACTTAAAAATTTTACTAAGTGTTCCCATTATATCATATGACATCAATATAAAAAAGCCCTCTTCGCTCTTTTATACACAGACAAAACCAAACAGTCCTTTTTGATTTTATAATTATACATTAAAATTTATTTTTATGCAATATATTTTTTTACTGTTCTAGTCTTTTCGTTTTCATTTTATTTTTCTATAACAGAAGTGCAGTATTCCATCTAACTATTCGGCTGTGCAGACTTTATTTCACTTTAGATAAACACCATATGCAGCTATTAAAAATCAACCTTTGGCAAGACTTGCATAACTATTTCTGTATGGCTGAACTGTAATCATTTTATTATGATTTTTTTAAATACTGCTTGCATAATAATTCTTACTGTTGTATATTTAGATAGGTGTATATAAAAACAATTGCACAAAAGTTAGAAATAAACAAACATGTTTTCATTTCTGGATTTAAGAAACAATTGAACATTATTACTTGTTTCTTAAATAAACAAAATTAAACGGAGGTAATACATATGAAAGAAAAAGTAGTACTTGCATATTCAGGAGGATTAGACACAACTGCGATTATTCCATGGTTAAAGGAACATTATGACTATGATGTTGTATGCTGTTGTATTAATGTTGGACAAGGTGAGGAATTAGATGACTTGGAAGAAAGAGCAAAACTTTCTGGTGCCAGCAAATTATACATTGAAAATGTTGTAGATGAATTCTGTGACGAATACATTGTTCCTTGTGTACAGGCAAATGCAATTTATGAAAATAAATATTTACTTGGAACTTCTATGGCAAGACCTGTCATTGCAAAAAGGTTAGTAGAAATTGCAAGAAAAGAAGGTGCGGTTGCTATCTGCCATGGTGCAACCGGAAAAGGAAATGATCAGATTCGTTTTGAACTCGGTATCAAAGCACTTGCTCCTGATATCAAAATCATTGCTCCTTGGAGATGTGATACATGGCAAATGGATTCCCGTGAAGCTGAAATTGAATACTGCGAACAACATGGTATTCATTTACCATTCTCTGCTGACTCTAGTTACAGCCGTGACAGAAACTTATGGCATATCAGTCATGAAGGTCTTGAGTTAGAAGATCCTTCTAACGAACCTAATTATGATCATCTTCTTGTACTTGGTGTTTCTCCTGAAAAAGCCCCGGAAGAAGGCGAGTATATTACAATGACTTTTGAAAAAGGGGTTCCCGTTTCTGTAAATGGAAAACAAATGAAAGTTTCTGAAATCATCACCATCTTAAATGAATTGGGCGGAAAACATGGTATTGGTATTGTTGATATTGTAGAAAACCGTGTTGTTGGCATGAAATCCCGTGGTGTATATGAAACACCAGGTGGAACTATCTTAATGGAAGCTCACCAGCAATTAGAAGAATTAATCCTAGACAGGGATACATATGCAATGAAAAAAGATATTGCAAATAAATATGCCTCTGTCATTTATGAAGGTAAATGGTTTACACCACTCCGTGAAGCATTACAGGCATTTATCGAAACAACACAACAATATGTAACAGGTGAAGTTAAATTCAAACTATACAAGGGCAACATTATAAAAGCTGGTACTACTTCTCCATATTCATTATATAATGAATCCCTTGCCTCATTTACAACAGGAGAATTGTATGATCACCATGATGCAGAAGGATTTATTAATTTGTTTGGATTATCATGCAAAGTACGTGCTATGAAAATGGCTGAAGCTGAGAAAAACGAATAATTAGTATAATATCTTTTCATAATATCATTTCAAAAACCCTGATGAAAAATGAGAATGTTTTCATCAGGGTTTTTCTTTTACAGACTTTTATAAACATCTGTTTCGTTTTTACAAAAAAATTCTTTTACTTTAATTTCCACTTATTTCAAATTTTCAAATCTATCCCTTACACTTTTACTGCCTTTCCTTCCTTCTTTTCTAAAAGCACTTTTCTTCCAATAAAGTTCCATACCATAACAATAAAAGTTGCTACTAATTTCGCCAATGTCAGTTTTACCTTTTTATTATCAATAAAGGAAAAAATTCTGATAAGCGATACCCATATTTGTGGAAAACCATCCATCATAAACCAAATAACAACCTGATTTATTCCAAGTCCAATTAAACTTAATACAAGAAATATAATAAATTCTTTCTGTCTGCTTAAATCCTCCCTGCTCTCAAAAACAAATTTCATACTACATACATAGTTGAATACCAGTGATACAGAAAAAGAAATTGGTGCAGAGATCAAATGATTCAATCCTATGACGGAAGTCAAAAACATAAGTAAAAAATAATCTATTAAAAATGCCAATCCCCCTACTACTCCAAATTTCAAAATTTGCTTAATAATCTTTTGCATCTCTTTTTATTCATCCTTTCTTAGTTTTATTGTAATAATGATTATCCATCCAATTTTTAAATTAATTGTCTTAGTTAAACAGCCTGACAAGTCTTGAACAGTATCACTAAATGATAACTATTTTATCTATCATATAAAATCTCCCAAATAATCTATTTTCCAAAAAACTAATAACACATTTCTTAATAGAAAAAATACTACTACAATTCCTAAAGCAATCCATATGAAATAATCAGGAAGTCTATCATATATTTTTCCATCTTTTTTTATAAAAAAAGAATAGAATCCAACTATATAATAATATATTGCTGTCACTGCCATATATAATATAATGGGATTAGCTAAAAAGGAATCCATGAAACGAAAGGATAACAGTGCATTTACTGCCCTTGTTCCTCCACATCCCGGGCAATACAAATGTAAAATATCATGAAACGCACAATTTGAAAATGGAATATAAAATTTCCATTCACAAATATGATAAAATACTATATACAACAAGATGCCAACCAGACATATTAAACTGCCACAAAATATATTCCATTGTATCTTATATTTTTTCTCCATAAAACAATTTCACCTCACTTTAACCACTATAAATTATAGACTGATATACCTGCCATGTCAAAAGTATTTTCACAGATAACAGCACAAAAATTTATGATAATAATTGCCTAAGAATACTTTATATGTTATAATTTCTAATTAGTTATAGCCAGCTATGCAAAATATATTTCATGATGACGAATGGACAGATGCATTTCTAACTACCCAATCATCAAATACTACTTATCAAAAAGGAGGAAACTACAATGGATGAACATAATAGTTCAGAACAACAGGATACATCTTCAGACAGTATGTCCAACGAATATCCAGCAGATTCTAACACACATGGTGTAACCTTAGAAAAAAATTCTAATCAAGGACAGCCAGCTGATAACTCAAACACACAAACCAATTCAAATTACATAGACAATTTTTCTCTACAAGGTTCACAGAATGAACAAAATGGAGATTTTGTTACTCCTGGTTATAATCATTCCAATTACAATAATAACATTAACAATACATCACAAAATGGTCTTTCTTCAAATGATCAGAATGCCAAAAATTTTGCTACCATTTCTCTGATATGTGGTATTGTTGCGATTCTTTGCTCTTGTTGCTGCAGATGCTTAGGTCTTCCTGCTGCTATTGCTGGTATTATTACGGGTTTTATGTCAAAATATGACAATGGACAAAAAGATGGAATGGCTATTGCCGGAATTATATGTTGTATTATTTCCATTATTATTACAATCATATTTGCAATTATATATATTTCAGCTGGTTTCTATGCTACAATAACACAAATATAAACATATATTGTTTTATGAATGTCACTTATTAGTTAATTGAAGTGACATTCTTTTTCTTGTGCAGTTTTCAAATGGATCAAATATAAAAATAGATCTTCTTACATCATTTATGAATATTTATAATCACTATTGATTACTATGTAAATAGAAAGAAAACAGATGCTTTGCTATTTTATTTTTCTACTCAATACTTTACAAATAGGAGGAACTTTTATGTCGCAAAAAAACAAAGGTATTTTATATATTGTACTATCTTCTTTTTGTTTTGCACTAATGAATTTTTTTGTCCGTCTTTCTGGAGATTTACCCTCTATTCAAAAAAGTTTTTTTAGAAACTTCATTGCTATGATTATTGCTTTTATTATCTTATACAAAGAAGAAACCGGATTTAAAACTCAGAAAAAAAATCTAAAATTTCTAATTATCCGTTCTGTCTGTGGTACATTAGGAATTTTATGTAATTTCTATGCAATTGACCATTTGGTACTGGCTGATGCTTCCATGTTAAATAAACTTTCTCCTTTCTTTGCAATTGTTTTTTCTTATTTATTTCTAAAGGAAAAGGTACATTGGTTTGAAAGCCTTTCAGTGATAGTTGCTTTTATAGGAGGTTTGTTTATTATCAAACCAACTATGGCAAATGCTTCTCTTGTTCCAGCCATCATTGGTATGCTGGGTGGTATGACAGCAGGTGCGGCATATACTACAGTTCGATATTTAGGGCAAATAGGTGAAAGAAAATCTTTTATTGTATTTTTCTTTTCTGGTTTTTCTTGTCTTGTAACACTGCCCTATTTGATTTTTCACTTTCATCCTATGACACTGAAACAAACTATAATACTATTATTAGCAGGTGTCAGTGCAGCAGGAGGACAATTTGCAATTACCACTGCCTACACATATGCTCCTGCCAAGGAAATTTCCGTTTTTGACTACTCACAAATTATATTTGCAGCAGCTCTTGGTTTTCTATTCTTCCAGCAGGTTCCAGATCTCTATAGCTTCATTGGTTACATTATTATTTGTGGTGTATCCATCATTAATTTCTTAAATAATACTACTAAACCATAAACACTTTCGCTTCTCATATGCAGATAAAGAGAAGGAGGTACATAACATTCTTCCTTCTCTTCTTTTTCACTTTTATACAATTGCTGCCAAAGCAGCAATCGCTGCTGACTGAATCAACTTTTCATAATGTTCTTCATAATATGAAACAGCAGCTTTGTCACCATTCATAACCATAGCATAATCACTGCTGATAATTTTTAATCGTTGGAAATCTTTTTTACTCATTATTTCATTATACAAAACAAGATAGTATCCATCTTTTCCTTTATATAATGAACTATATATCGAAAATTCCTTATATATTCTTTTTGCATATAATTCCACCTGTTCTAAATCCATAAAATATAAAGAACACATATTTTCTTCCATATTTGTTAAACTGTTCTCTCTAATTTCTTCCATCCTTCTCTTAGATATTGACATATCTGCTAACAACTTCTCTATACGACTCATAAAATTACTTTCTTTATCTACACCTGATATATGTAGTTCTAATTTACCAGAAGAAACAGGTACTGCTTTTACCATAAGAGGCATGTTTGCCATATCAACACCAACTTCCTCCTGTGCCATACGTACAATGTCTGCCAGAAAATTTTTTGCTTTCTCACCTCCACTGATTAAATCATTAAACTCCAGACCATTTTCCCATAAATCATCCGAGTCTATTTCACAAAGAATTTTCTTTTCTCCCTCTTTCTTAAATTCCATACCAATTCACTCCTTTAATCAAACACACTCTAGCTATTGTCATTCAGAATTTACCAGGCTAATCATACAGAAATATGATAAAAAAACAAGCAAGAAAATTTTCCTGCCTGTTTTCCCTTTCTAAGTGTTACGTTCAATCATGCCATTCCAGAATCTACCAGACTGATACTTTACCAATTGACAAAACACATTCTTCATACCTGGCATCTTTGATAATAAATATATGTGCGATTTTCACTCTATGAATAAACTCACTTATGAAAATCGCATATACACTTATATATTTGAACTATAACCTTAAGACAGCAACTTCAAAAATTCATTTGCTGGAACAGGCTTTGAAAAATAATATCCTTGCAGATAATCACAACCCAGCTCTGATAACAAATTCATTTGTTCCTCTGTTTCTACCCCCTCTGCCACAATATGCATTTCCAGCTTCTTAATCATAGCAATCGTGCTTACCATAGCAATAAGTGCTTTCTCCTTTTCAAAAGAGGCCCATACTATGCTTTTGTCTAGTTTTACCAAATCGAATGGAAGATCTACCATATATGACATATTAGAATATCCTGTTCCATAATCATCTAAAGAAAATGATATCCCATTATCAGAAAGCTGGTGCATATTAATACGCAGCATCTCCGGTGAATATGTTGCCGCTGTTTCGGTAATTTCTAAATTAATTTGATTGCCTTTTATATGATATCGTTCCATTACCTGCAGCAGTTCTTCTGTCAGCTGTTTTTGCATACACTGTACCACAGATAAGTTAATCTCTATATATTGTATCCCTTTTTCTATCAAATCATTATTGGAAATAAACTGGCATACACTTTCAAAGACAAAGATACCAATCTTTAAAATCATACCATCCTTTTCAGAAATGGGTATAAATTCCTCTGGTGAAATAAAACCTAATTCTTCATCAAATAAACGGATTAATGCTTCTGCTGACACAATTTTACTTTCTTTTGTAGAATATATAGGCTGGTAATATACTTGGAAACTATTATTTTTCAAAGCTCTCTTAATTGCACATTCTACTTCTTTTACGCGTTTTGATGAATTGATATCTAAGTCCTTTGCACATACAACATATGTATCATCTTTTGTTCTCTCAATATTCAAAGTTTCATCAATATACTCTATGATATCCTCTACTGTATCAGCATCTTCGGGACACTCAATAATACAAACATTAACAGGAAATCTAACCTCAAGTTTGCCATTACTCCACGGATGGGAAAATCTATCTGCAATTGCATCAACAATGCCATTAATATTCTCATCATTTTTCTCGGTGGCAATCAAACAAAAATGCCCTACTGTAATTTGATAAATTTCAACCTTTTTTGAAAAACTTTCATTTAAAAATTTTGCAACTTTTTTTAACATTAAATCAACAAAAGAAATCCCAAATGTATTATTCAAAAATTTAATATCTTCTACAACAATAGAAAGTACCACAAATGATTTCTTTTTCATAATCCTGGTATTTAGCATTGCAATTAATGTATCTCTATTAAATACTCCTGTCCTTCCATCAAACAACGCTTGCGGATTCTGAATAATAAATAATACTATCAAAAGTCCCATAGCTGCCCCAAATATACCAATGTAGTACCTTCCATAATATAATTCTATAATCATAGGTACAAAAGTACATAACAAAAACAAAAAAATGGCAGTTTTCTTTTTCGTTGATATCTTTTTCCGATACTTATAAATATATGCACCTCCAAGTATCATATAATAACTTTCTATCAAACTCAATACAACAACCACATTTTTTCCAAAATAAACCATATGTTGTTTGCTATTAAAAAATATTACATTTATTACTATTGATAACATAATAAGCAATCCACATATAAATGGAATATGTAAAATTAACTTTAGCCGCATACACAGCTTTTCTCCATCTTTAATATACACAATACAATAATATGCATATAAAATTGCTAAAAACAAATTTATTACACAATAAAATATATTCATAAAAAAATACAAATAACCATTAATAGCAACATTTGAATCTAAATGTTTATTATATATCAAAACACTTTCTACAATACCTAATATTAGTTCTAAAGCCACCAATATAAGAAACAGCCTGTTCTTATAAATTGGTAAATATTTCATGGTACAATACAAAAATAGTATCAAAATTAAAATAACTATTCCTGCAATATTAAACCCAATATGATATAACATAATGCCTCCCTTTAGCTATTACTTTTCTGCTTCTCCTATTACAACATATCCATTATATCATATTTTAACAAAAGAATCTATATTTTTTCTATTATTTTCATCATTTTTTCCGAATCCCCTTTTAAAAAATTATTTAAACTTACCATAAAAAAACTATTATCCATAAAAAAATTATACGAATATTTTGTTTGATATGCTTTTGTAATTGTATTATATGATATTTTTTTTATTAGTTTATCATTATCACCTTTCATTTCCACATAATCCTCAAAAAATAAATAATGATATCCTTTTGATGGAAGACTGTTTTTAATCCGCTTAAATGCGGTTTTTGCCATCCAAAAATATCCTTTTCGTACAAAAGCAAACATCCCAATATCTGCTGTTAAGAAAAAAAGTGCAAAAGGATATTGTCTTTCAATCAGGCTGAATATAGCAAAACCCATATAGAAAAACATTAATACATAACATACTCTTTTTACTTTTTTCTTTCCCATTAGCCATTCATTATGTTGCAGCTCTATAAACATTTCTTCTGTGTATTCTGTTTTATTTTCAACTAAAACTTTCATATTTTGCACCAAGCCTATCAATTACAAGCATACTTGCATTTGATAGGTGCAAACATAAAGAGTGAAAGATGTTGTTTGCATATTTTCCCTTTCTTCTATTTTTCTTTTACTCTTTTCTCCTATATTATTGAATTTTTGAAACTACCTATCTAAATTTTGTATTTACTAATTTCCCCTTAGGAATTGTTAAGAGATAACTTTTAAATAGTGTGCAGGATTTTTCTTTTCTATTTTTAATACAAATGCAAAGAGTGAAAGTACCCTCTCTTCCACTCTTTTCTCTAAAATCATATAAATGTTCTAATTCTAGTTCTATGCCAATGCAAATATTTCATTATTTTCATTTCCATCCAACACATGAAATGCTTCTTTATTCAGTATATTTTGGAACATATTATAAAACTGCATAAAAAATTCCTTAATCGCATTTTCTTTTATCTTAAGATTAATAACAATAGGCTGCGGATGAAACATTCTTTTGATTTCTGTTCTCTCTACTTCTAACTTAGGATTTTCTATTACAACATCTTTATCAATATGTACATGAAGCTTTTTTTCTGCAAAGAAATACTGTTCCCTGTTTGATTCTACTACTACATCCGGTTTTAAATCAAATAATTGTTTTTTTACATAAAATTCTGTCAACAAACGATTGTCATTATTTTTCATCCATTCATAATCACCACTCATTAATTTGATATACTGCAATTGTGATAACGGAATCTTTTCTTCCAAAAAACGGCTATTTGTCCTACAGCGCTTATTTAGATAAATCCCTGAAATTTCCGGTTTGTAATAATTAGAAATCCAAAACACTTCTGTCATTGCATCTTCATCTATTCTATCTTCATTCTCTTGCTGATTTCCATTTATAAAATAAAGTTCTCTCACTTTCGCCTTCTCAATTTGTGCTGCTTCCCCTAACTTTTTACTCACTATACGATACTGTTCTAGTGTAATACTTTGTACAAATTCCTGATAAAAATTCGTTCCTGTCATCTCTGTTAATAATGTGTTCTCCATAAAATTAATCGCCCTCCTAGAGACATCTAAAACTTACTATCTTTTGTTACTGTTAACTTTTTCCCTCCTTTCCTCTTTCTGTGTTTATTATATACTATTTTTGTGAAATTGTCATGTAATATTCATGATTTTAATATGAATATTTTATAAACTTTACAAACAACACAGCAGAATCTAAGAACAATACTATACAAAAACAAAGATATTTGAGCATTGTAATTGCTGATTTTTATACAACCTTTGCTGCTAATTTCTTATTTTTGCGTAATCATTGGTTTTTCAAAACTTTGTGTAAAACTAAATTCTTTTCCCCCTTTCATAACTTTTCCTTTTTTGCTATAATAAAAACTGATATCAGCTTAATGAAATCTTGTGTTTAACAAATATCTATATTTGCTTTACCCTATTTTTATTATTAATGGAAACCTGGTAACTATTCGACAGTAGAAAGGCAAGGAACGTTTTATGAATTTTACAAAACAAAGTATTCAAAAAAAGAAAAAAAAATTAACTTCCACTTCTCAAAAAATAGCAACCAAATCCGGCACAATTATATTCCGTTTGTTCATTATTGGTGTCATTGCCATTGCTATAACTGGCGGATATACTGCTTATGGTCTGATTCAGGGTATTTTGAGCAGCACTCCTGAACTTGATCTTGAAGCAATAAAACCATCTGGTTTTGCTACTACCATTTATAACTCAAAAGGGAAAGAAATCCAGAAACTGGTAGGATCTGATGCCAATAGAGAAGAAGTTTCGCTAGAAGATATTCCTGATTATGTTCAAAAAGCTTTTATCTCCATCGAAGATGAACGGTTTTACGCACATACTGGAATCGATATGCGTGGTATTTTACGTGCAGGAGTTGTTGGTATTACGCAAAAAGATTTCAGCCAGGGTGCCAGTACCATTACCCAGCAGCTTATTAAAAACCAAATTTTTTCCGGTGGAAATGAAGACTCTTTTGCAGATAAAATACAGAGAAAAGTACAGGAACAATATCTGGCTGTTAAATTAGAAAAAAGTATGGGAAAAGATGAAATTTTGGAAAATTATTTAAATACTATCAATTTAGGTCAAAATACACTAGGTGTACAAGCTGCTTCAAAACGTTATTTCAGAAAAGACGTAAAGGATCTGACTCTTTCTGAAGCAACTGTAATAGCAGGTATTACAAAAAATCCTTCTGAATTGAATCCTATTACCTATCCTGATAACAATGCGGAACGCAGAAAAGAAATTTTAAATAAAATGTTAAAATTAGAATTTATTTCCGAAAAGGAATATAACAAGGCTTTAAAAGATAATGTATATAAACGAATTAAAAAAGTGAATTCTGAATGGACTGCTCAAGGTTCTAATATTAATTCCTATTTTGTAGATGAACTGATTGACCAGGTTATTGCTGATTTACAAGAAGATTTGGGCTATAGTTCTACTCAGGCATATAACCTATTATATCGCGGCGGTCTAAGCATATATACAACACAGGATGCCAATTTACAGAAAATATGCGATGATGTATTGTCAAATGAAAGTTTATATCCTGCAGATTCCACTTTAGAATTAACATACCGCCTTAGTGTATGTAATTCAAAAACCGGAAAGACTACTCACTATAATGAAGGTATGCTTGCTAATTATTTCAAAAAACAAAATAAAAACTTTTCTTTATATTTTACAAAGAAATCTGATGCAGAGCAGTATATTAAAAAATACAAAAAACATGTTGTAGGAAAAAATGACAATATTGAAGCTGAATCTGTGTCATTCTCATTACAGCCACAGATTTCTTTTGTCTTAATGGAACAATCTTCTGGAGAAGTAAAGGCTATTGTGGGTGGGCGCGGCGAAAAAACAGCGAACCGTACCATGAACCGTGCAACAGATTCCATGCGCCAGCCGGGCTCCACGTTTAAAATACTGTCAACCTATCTTCCTGCCCTTGACAGTGCAGGAATGAGTCTTGCCACTGCTATCGATGATGCTGAATATAATTATCCTGGCACAAAACGTGCTGTACAAAACTGGAGCAAAAACGGCTACAAAGGTCTTACTACCATTCGTGATGCTATTAAAGATTCTATGAATGTTGTTGCTGTAAAAACTTTAGAACAGGTTACACCACGTACCGGTTTCTCCTACTTACAGAAACTAGGTTTCACTACATTAGTTGAAAGTGAAGAAATTAATGGAAAAGTATATTCTGACATTTCCCTGCCTACTGCACTTGGCGGTTTAACAAAAGGTATTAAAAACATAGAACTTACTTCTGCTTTTGCAGCAATTGCAAACAAAGGTTCTTATATTGAACCTATTTACTACACAAAAATTATAGATCATGATGGCAATATTTTAATTGACCATACCCCAGAAAAGAGTCAGGTTATGAAATCCTCTACTGCATGGCTTTTGACAGATGCTATGAAAGATGTTGTAACTTCCGGAACAGGAACTTTAACAAAATTTACCTCTGTTGACATGCCTATTGCAGGAAAAACGGGAACCACTTCTAATAATGTAGATTTATGGTTTGTGGGCTATACCCCTTATTATACAGCGGGGATATGGAGTGGATATGATAATAATCTTTCTCAAACCAACACCACTTATCATAAAGTATTGTGGCGTACAATTATGGAAAAGATTCATCAAAATTGAGATAAGAAAGATTTTGAAAAACCTAAGAATATCATAAAAGCTAAGATTTGTACTAAATCAGGAAAATTAGCCAAAGCAGGAGTGTGCGAAAATGCTGCTGGTGGTTCTACCGTCCGCACAGAATATTTTGCCGATTCGGCACCAACAGAATACTGTGACTGTCATGTTCTTGCTACTGTCTGCAGTAGTTCAAATCTTCCTGCAAGCCGATATTGCCCAAGCAGTCAGATTACAAGTCAAGTGCTATTGATTAAAAAAGAAACTTCTACCACAGCAGATACCCCTTATGTACTTTCTCCAAATTATCAAGATAAAGTTTGTACTTATCATGGATATTCTGGTATTCCTGCAACATCTGCTCCGCAAAATAACACAACCACAACCAATGCACCTGTTGCCGCTACAACTAAGAACCCCGCAACCGAAGCACCTGCCTTCATTCAAAATCCGCCAGAACAAGAAGAACCTGACATTACAACAGAACTCTCGACAAATTGATTTGAAATATCTATATAAAAGACAAAAAATGGGAAAATATCAATTCTAATATTTTTCCCATTTTTTGTGATTTCCGATTTACAGAAAGTATGCAGAACAAGGCTTATTACCTGCGGAAATAAATGATATACCTATACTAATTCCTGCAGCACCTGATACAGATTTTGAACATCAAGCGGCTTTACTAAATGGCCATTCATGCCATTTGCAATAGACTTTTGGGTATCCTCATCAAATGCATTGGCTGTTAATGCAATAATTGGAATAGTCCTAGAATCATTTTTTCCAGATATACGAATCTGTCTTGTGGCTTCTAATCCATCCATAATCGGCATTCTGATATCCATTAATACTGCATTATACCAGCCTTCATCATTTTTTTCAAACTTTTCCACTGCTTTCAGGCCATTATCTGCAACATCCACTTCAAATCCGACCATTTCTAATAATGTTCTTGCAACCTCAATATTTAAGGCATTATCCTCCACTAGTAAAATCCTCTTTCCCTGAAAGGAATAATTCGGAGTATTTCCTATACCATTTTTCTGATCATTTTTCCTTTGTCCCTCTAGTTCCACATAGTTTTTTTGCTTAATATGAAGCATTTCATTTACAATATCAATTAATGATTTTGTGGATGCATCAATTTTTTCGAGGCAGTCTAATGTTCTTTCCTTATCGTCTAACATATTTTTTGCGATACTTGCCATTCCAACAATTGCATTCATAGGTGTACGAATCTCATGTGACATCCGGGATAAAAATTCAACTCTTGCTTTTTCTTATTTATCAAACCTTTTTGCCAAAATATTCGCATAGATAGCATCTGAAATTTTAATTAAAGTTGCTATTTTTCTTTCTTCCCATACATAATTATCTTTTTCCGGCTCAAAGAAAATACTACCTTGGCATATTTCTGATGTTCCTATTACAATAAATAATCCCCGTTCTATTTTTAATTCATCAAAAACAGATTGAATATTATCAGAAAAATAGTATTCCCTAATATTTTTTACTTCACGATATTTTTCTTTATAAAACTCTGAAAATATCGAAAAATCTTCTTGATTGAAATAATATGTTTTATGTTTGTTCTCTTCTTCCCTCACTTCTGCTTTCCATTTATAGATTATTTGATGACATAGATAGTCGTAATCTATCTCGAAAATAATAATTCTATTTAGATCAAATAAATTTCCTACTTGACTTAGTATTGTATCCATTGCACTACCTAAGTCATTTGTTCGTTGTAATAAAGTTTCTACAAAAGAAACCAATGCTTCCTGACCATTTGTATAATACTTTACCAAATCTGCAATTTCTTTCTTATTTTCACTCTTATTCGATACCTTTTTTGCAATCTTTTCAATTGCCTCTGTATATTCTAATGGGGTTCCCGGTTTCTCCTTTTTAATATGAAGCAACGTGCTTTCTGCCAATTGGTAAAGGCTGTCATAATTATCTCCAAATGATGTATCTACTATACTGATACTGCTTGTAATATGGAATTCCTGAAAGTCACCCATAGACAAATTTTTGATTTCTTTACAGATGCGTTTCCCGATGCCTATTGCCTGTTCATGATTTACCCGCTTTAAAACAGCTAAAAAGATATCATTTTTTACATGAATGAGTATATCATTTTTTCTTGTAATCTTCTTTAACATTTTTGCAATATTTACCAGTACGGCATCTCCAAAAACTCTTCCATACCCTTCATTTACTTTGGAAAATTCATCAATATCCAATAAAAACATCGTTGCCTTTTCATCTTCATCTTTATTTTTTAAGTACTCATTTACTACTTTTTTTCCACGATACTTGGTATATAATTTTGTTAATTTGTCAAAATCATGTTTCTCTTTTTCTTTATACACCCAATTCTTATATTGCTCTGTTATATTATAAACTAACGCTATCTGACATAAGCCATTATCTGTTTCTACTAATTTTTCCTTCCTTATAAAATACTGGTCCGTACTTTTTTCATAGACTTCGTTTGTATGATAAGATTCTTTATTTAAATTTTCCCTCATACAAAATTTGCAAGGTTTATCTTTGCCATACAATAGCTCATAACATTTACAACCCTGAATAGTATCTTTTTTTATATTAAACTTTTCTTTCCCACTCTGATTTAAAAATGTCAATTCATAATTTTCCATATTAGAAAAATATACAACTTCCTCTAAACCATCCATAATCTCATAAATGTTCATTGCCATCCCCTCACTATTCTCATCTAACGTTACCATATTATATCATTGTACCATATCCTGCTTTAATTTTCAACTTTTACGAAACACCATTTCACAATTAGCATATAAAAATAATTTTTTTCGCATTTTGTTTACTTATTAGTCCGCTATATATCTACCATATAGTTCCATTATTACACATTTCACTATTTTTATACTTGATTCTGGCTGCTGCCTGCATAAATAAGATAAAAAGTGTGGCTGCTGCAACACTTCCACACTTTCTATCCAAACATACTATAACAATCATTTTCTTTTTTCGACATATATGATACTCTTTATGAACAAAGGCTTTTTTCAATAATATCAATATAACTTTTAGCCATATCATTTGCATCAAGCCTGCCAGACACAAAGGATAAACAATATTTGTCTGCTTACCTATTTTCCTGATAAGACTACTCTTAAACCTCAGTGCATCTACTATGCCTGCGTTTGTAAAGCAATATTCTCAGAAAAATATTCTATGCTTAAACTCCAAAACTTTATTTATACTATACTAGCAGTTACAAAAATATCATAAATTGCTTTAATTGCCGATTCAAAATCTGCATTACTTACACCAATAATGATATTTAACTCACTAGAACCCTGGTCAATCATTTTTACATTTACTTTTGCATGTGCCAAAGCAGAGAAAATTCTTCCAGCTGTACCTCTTGTGGCACGCATTCCACGGCCTACAACTGCGATTAATGCCAGATCTCCTTCTAAATCAATAGAATCCGGCTGTACTTCCCTGTTAATGCCTGCAACAATATGCTGCTCTTTTTCTTCAAAGTCTTTTTGATCTACAAAAATGGTCATTGTATCAATACCTGATGGCATATGCTCAAAAGAAATCCCATTTTTCTCAAATACTTCTAATACTTTTCTGCCAAAACCAATCTCTGAGTTCATCATATCTTTTTCAATATTTACGGCTACAAATCCCTTTGTTCCTGCAATACCTGTGATTGTATATTTTGGTGTATGACATGTACTCTTTACAATCATTGTTCCATTATCTTCAGGTGCATTTGTATTTTTTATATTAATTGGAATTCCAGCCTGCCTTACAGGGAAAATGGCATCTTCGTGAAGCACAGTAGCTCCCATATAAGAAAGCTCTCTTAATTCCTGATAAGTAATAGTCGTAATTACTTTGGGATTTTCAATAATTCTTGGATCTGCTACTAAAAATCCTGATACATCTGTCCAATTTTCATATAAATCCACTTTTGCAGCTTTTGCAACAATAGAACCTGTTACATCTGAACCACCTCTTGAAAAAGTTTTTACAGAACCATCTGCTTTAGCACCATAAAATCCCGGAATTACTGCTTTTTCTTCTTTTTCCAATCTTTTTCCCAATATTTTATTCGTTTGATCTGCATCAAAATTTCCATCCTCATCAAAGAAAATAACTTCTGCCGAATCAATAAATGTATATCCTAAATAATTAGCCATGATAATACCATTTAGATATTCTCCACGGGAAGCAGCATAATCACTACCTGCCTTATTTTCGAATTTTTCTTTAATTACTTTGAATTCATCTGATAAAGACAAGGAGAGTCCTAACCCTTTGATAATTTCATTATATCTTTCTTCAATTGCTTTTAATTCTTTACTGAAATTTTTTCCTTCTATGGCAATATTATAACAACCATATAGCATATCTGTTACTTTTGTATCACTAGAAAACCTTTTTCCTGGTGCCGATGGTACTACATATCTTCTGCTCTTATCTGCACGAATAATATTTCCAACTTTTTTAAACTGCTCTGCACTTGCTAATGAACTTCCGCCAAATTTTACTACTTTTTTCATAACCACATTTCTCCATATCTATTTATTTTTCTTATATGCAAATCCTTTTAAGACTGCATAACCTGCTCCGCATATCTTTGAACATTTCTTTTTCATGCAGATATCCACTTTGTGTTTATTATGATTTTGCCCTATTTATCTTATCTTTGTTTTACATAGACAAAGCAAAACCATTTTATTTCTACTATATATAATACACATCTTTTTCAAAAAATCAATGACTTTCTCATTACTAATATCCCTATTTCTTTTATAATTGTCATATTTTACAATTTAATGTCATTTTTTTGTTTTTCTAAAGTCATTTTGACTATTTTTTATCTGTTATATTTTCCAAAATTGTTATAGTCTAACCTATCATTTATACCTTATATTCCAATGCAAAACACATCATTGTAATATAACTCTAATGGATATCACTTATTAGAATATTCAACACTTTCTGTATAGCCAGACTATTGCATATGCTTTAAAAGCCTTATCTAACCACTTCATAAATTTTAGCTGTCAACGGTTCTAACTCAATAATCATTTCATAATGACACTTTTCTTCTTCCACATTTTCATTCTCTTTTTCCGCTGCTGCATCTTTTCTTTCCATTTCTTCTGTCTCTTGCTTTACAGATACAGTCTCATGTGCTTCTATCCATTGACCACTTTTATCTTCTCTGTCTCCTCCATACCAATTACTATTACTTGATAAAATCTCTTTCCAAATCATTTTTTCTTTTAATAAAATCGAATGTGCCTGATAATAATTCTCTGATAAGTTCATCACAATATACATACTTTGTCCATATCCTTTTCTTTTATAAGTGTATACCACTTCCTCCACACAATCTGCCTGTATCCATTCAAAAGCATCTTTTTCATACTCATGTATATGTAATGCTGGAGATTGTCTGTAAAGATAGTTGATTTTTTTATGGAATTCATAAAATCTTTTTCTTTTCCAATCTTCCAATGAGTTCCACTCTACCTGACCGCTTTCATTCCATTCGCCAAGCTGTCCAATTTCATTTCCCATAAAATCCAGCTTCTTTCCAGGATGGGTGTACATATATACACAAAGTATCCTGTATTGCCTTAATTTTGTGTCAAAATCGCCCCACATTTTCTGTAACAGTGATGCTTTTCCATGCACCACCTCATCGTGGGAAAATGGAAGCAGAAAACGTTCACTATAAAAATATGCCATGGAAAACGTTAATTTATGATAATGTTGTGTCCGATCTTTTGGATGCATTCCAAATACTTCCAAAGTATCATGCATCCATCCTAAATCCCATTTATAATCAAATCCCAATCCGCCTTCCTCTTCTGAAAAAGTAACTTTGGGATATATTGTAGAATCTTCTGCAATTAACATCACATCAGGATGCCTTTTTTTTAATTCACGATTAAGCTGTTTTACAAAATTCACTCCACCTTCATTGATACCATTATCAGAATTTCCCTGCCAATATAATAAATTGCTCACTGCATCCATGCGAATACCATCAAAATGATACTCTCGAATCCAATACTCTGCAACAGACTGCAGAAAACTCTGTACCTCTCCCCGGTACAAATTAAAATTGCAGGATCCCCATTCGCTATAACCAATATCCTTGCTTGGATACTCATATAATGGTGTTCCATCAAACTCCCGTAATCCATACTCGTCCAAAGCAAAATGAACCGGAACAAAGTCAATAATCACACCTATTCCTTCCTGATGACAGCGGTTTACCATCATTTTCACTTCTTGTGCTATACCATACCGGCTGGTAGGAGCAAAAAATCCAGTTACCTGATACCCCCAGGATCCATCAAAAGGATGTTCACTCAGCGGCAGAAATTCAATATGGGTATAACCATTTTCTTTTATATAAGAAATCATCTGTTCTATCAGTTCTGTATATCTGTACCAGCCATATTCCTCCATTGTTTTTCGTTTCCATGAGCCAAAATGTACCTCATAAATATTCATTGGCCTGTCATAATTAATATTTCTGTTTTTCATCCAATCCCAGTCTGAAAATTGGAATGTTTCCAGATTCCTTATAACAGCTGCATAATATGGTCTGATTTCCATACCAAATGCATAAGGATCTGTATGCTTTTTCTGATTTCCATGCCGATCATAAATACAGTAAAGATAGCGCATTCCTTCTTTTGCCTTATCAGAAATAATGCTGTAAACACCCTTTCCTTCATGAAACATTTTCTCTTCTTTCCAATTATTAAAATCTCCTTCTATTCCTACACTCTCAGCAGCAGGTGCATATACCCGGAAGATCGTGTCTTTTCCGTACATATGTGCACCAAAATACATATATGCATCAAAAGACTGCCCGGATAAAAATTTCATAAGTTCCATTCTATAACTCCTTCTTAAAACATGTCATTTTTATGTGATCATATATCACTTACCTTGCTAACCATGTCATTTATAATTCTGTTTTGCTATTTTCTATTAGTTTCAACTTTTGTTTCCGGTTAAATTTTTTAATTTCGTATTCTCTTTTCATAGCACACTGCTTTGTACTATAAATTTCAAAATACACTAATTTTACCGGCAGCCGGGATCTTGTATATTTTGCACCTTTTCCCCTATTATGAGTTTCTACTCTTTTTGTTAAATTGTTGGTATATCCTGTATATAGAGTACCATCTGCACATTGCAATATATAAGTATAATGTTTTTCTTCTCTCATATCTTCACCTGATTTTCCTGCATATTCTATTTTAATGTATGTTTTCCTTCTGGTCAAGTTTCTGTCTATCTTAACTGTGTTGTTATTTCTCTTACGAATAGTTATCTATGATTTTTTCCAATCTGCTCAAACTTACTCTAGGATTTATACTCTGACAAATTTTGAATGGCATAACTGCACTGTAACTAACAATCTTTATTTTTCTTTATAATAGCTTGACTTTTATTTCATGAAATGTTACGATTTTAACGTTGTTTCACATAATGCAAACTTATTGCATAAAGTAATAATTAGAGTATCAGTAAATTTTATACTCTGAACTATTATCTGACAGAAATGTCTTTAAAGTTTATTCCTATTGCTTTATAATACTTCTCATCTTTGGGTTTAGACTTTAATAAAATTAGCGCCATGCACCTGAAACCGGCTGTTTCAAATTTTAACAATCCGGCAGGCTATTCTAGGTTAACGAGGTAGAGAGTTTATCGAATTTTCGGCGGATGCTCTCTCGCAGATAAGGCTGTGTCATATATCAGAAAAACAGCGGGTAACCGAAACACAAAGCTGATATAACCTTAAATATATGATTATAAAGGAGCGTTTTGTTATGTGCGGAATTATTGGATTTACAGGTGCACTCAATGCAAAAACAGTGTTAACCGAAGGACTACAGGAGTTAGAATATCGTGGATATGATAGTGCGGGTATTGCTTATTTTAATGGCAATAATATCCGTACCATCAAAACGGAAGGAAAAGTATCCTGTTTATGTGACAAAGTAAAAAATGAAGCAAGTGAAGATAACCCAACTTGTGGTATCGGACATACAAGATGGGCTACTCATGGAGGTGTATCAGATATCAATTGCCATCCTCATACTTTTGGCCAAGTCACTTTAATCCATAATGGAATTATTGAAAATTACAAATCCCTGGAAGAGGAACTTAAAAAATCTGGCAAAGAACCTGTTTCACAAACGGATTCAGAGATTGCTGCTATGATAATCAATGAATGTTACAATGGAAATCCCATTAAAGCAATCAAAACAGCAATTGAAAAATTAGAAGGTGCCTATGCATTCTGTATTATGTTTTCTGACCAGCCTGGCATTATCTATGCTGTCCGCAATGGAAGCCCGCTGGTTGCTGCCTCTACAGATAAAGGGTCTATTATTGCATCTGATATGGTAGCATTGATAAAGTATTCCAAAGATTATTTTGTATTGCCGGAACATCATATTGCCCGGCTAACCGCTGATGGCATTACTGTTACAAATCTTAATCATCAGGTAATAGAACCTAAATTGCTGCATGTGAATTGGGATGTAGCTTCTGCAAGAAAAGGCGGATATGACTATTTTATGTTAAAAGAAATTCATGAACAGCCCGAAGCACTGCACAATACAATTGGTCCAAGAAATGTAAACGGATTACCTGATTTTTCAGAAGACGGAATTCCTGATAATTTGTTTGAAAATATCAACCATATTATTATTACAGCTTGCGGTACTGCAATGCATGCCGGATTAATCGGAAAAAACATGATTGAAAAATTAACACGTATTCCTGTTACTGTTGACATTGCCTCCGAATTCCGCTATCAAGATCCTATTCTAAGTGAAAATACTCTGGTCATTACTATTTCACAATCTGGTGAAACGGCAGATACTTTGGCAGCTCTTCGCCTTGCAAAAGAAAATGGTTCAAAAACATTATCTGTAGTAAATGTAAAAGGATCTTCTATTGCCAGAGAAAGTGATTATGTATTATATACACATGCTGGTCCGGAAATTGCTGTTGCCAGCACAAAGGCTTATACTGTTCAGCTTGCTGCTATGTATTTAATTGCTTTTCGATTTGCTTTTGTAAAGAAAACCATTTCAGAAAAAGAAACAAAAGAATTCATGTCACTTCTAAATGATACTGTTGCTATTGTTGAAGAAATGTTATCTTATGATGAACAAATAAAACCAATTAGCAAACGTTTGAAAAAGGCAGGGGATTTATTCTTTATTGGACGTGGATTAGACTACTCTTTATCTTGTGAAGGCTCCATTAAATTAAAAGAAATCAGCTATATTCATTCAGAAGCCTACGCAGCAGGTGAGTTAAAACATGGTACAATTTCACTAATCACTGACAATGTTCCTGTAATTGCACTAGCAACCCAGGAACATGTATATGCTAAAATGATTTCAAATATCAGAGAAGTGCGTTCCCGCGGTGCTAAAGTTATCTTAATCACAAAAAGCAATGCACATGTGGATGCCTCCCTTTGCGATTATCATATTATGCTTCCTGAAATGGATGAACGTTTTTCACCTTTCGCAAGTGCTGTAATCTTACAATACATTGCATATTATACTGCTATTGCACGAGGGTTAAATGTTGACCAGCCAAGAAATCTTGCAAAATCTGTAACTGTAGAATAACATTTCCAGAGCGTGTCTGAAAAATTGCTTGTTACAATATGTATGTCACAATTTATGGAAAATTTGTTCCAAGTTCATAAGATGCAACGAACTACATTGAATGAATTTGGAACAAATATCCATATCTTACCAGACAAGGTCTGCCAACTTTGATAGGTGTGAATTGCGGTATGCCCAGATGAGTACACAAAGCGGGACGGCAGATTATTGAGACAATGAATTTTAAAATATGCTCTAATACAATAAAAATTAAGTTTTGGAATCATATATAATGGTCCGTATTCCAGCTATAAACTATATTGTTTCTCATGTAGTCATCTGTTATTTTATTCATAATAGGTTTGCTAATTACCTGCTATTTTTCTTAATTCATGATACAGCCTGCATACTGGAAGTCCAACCACATTATAATAATCTCCTTCTATTCCGGATATATACTTTGAAAAAATTCCCTGTATTCCATACCCTCCCGCTTTATCCTTCCATTCATATATTGTATCCTTTTTTTCTCCCTCTGTTTCTGATTCTACCTCTGTTTGCAAATATTTCTCAATCTCATTTTTCGACATTGGTACAACTGTCACCTTTGTCTTTTCTGAAAAAATATGTTCTTCTACTCTTCCATCCATGTTCTTTTCCAATATGGCAACTCCTGTATATACCTTGTGATCTGTACCTTGTAATTTTTTTATCATTTCAAAGGCATGATTTTTATCTTTTGGTTTTCCAAGAATTTCATACCCATCTGCAACAACAATTGTATCTGCTCCAATCACAATACAGGGTTCCTGAAACTGTCCCATAATATCAGCTGCTTTCATTCTCGCCAATTCCTGTACTGCTTTATCAGGCTTTTGTGTTGTAATCTTCTCTTCCTTATTGCTGGTTTTCACATCAAACTGAAAACCCATTAACTTTAATAACTCTTTTCGTCTTGGCGAACCTGAAGCTAACACTATTTTTTTCATTTCACTATCTCCTTACTGATATGTAATAATAACAGTTAACAATCCACTATAATAGGCCATCAAATTTGCAATGCCGTAAACACAAGGTATATGTCTCTCAGATGCCAGCTGCCCAATATCCTGCAAACATTGCATCTGCTCGGCTCATTGTTTGTGGGAAGCAAGGCATATAAACACATTCATTATGCTTATTGCTCTTTTACGCAAGATAGGACTGTCATAAAAATGACAGTCCTATCAATCAATTTTATTATACTATAAATTGTTACATCATTGTCTCTAATGTTGAACGGATTGCTTTAATGAAATCCTGACTATTCACAGCATTTACGTTGTTTAATGTTGTAATCAATGCTAAATCTTTTGTCATTGTCCCATCTTCAATTGTTTTAATAGTTGCTGATTCTAGTTTATCTGCAAATGATACCAATTCTGCATTACCATCTAATTCTCCACGTTTCCTCAATGCACCTGTCCATGCAAAAATAGTAGCTACAGAATTCGTAGAAGTTTCTTCCCCTTTTAGATGCTTGTAATAATGTCTTTGTACTGTACCATGTGCTGCTTCATACTCATAATTTCCTTCTGGTGATACCAATACAGAAGTCATCATGGCCAGTGAGCCAAATGCAGAGGAAACCATATCACTCATAACATCTCCATCATAGTTCTTACAAGCCCATATGTAACCACCTTCTGATTTCATAACACGTGCTACTGCGTCATCAATTAAAGTATAAAAATATTCAATACCTGCTTCTTCAAATTTCTTAGCATAATCTGCATCAAAAATTTCCTGAAAAATATCTTTAAATGTATGATCATATTTCTTAGAAATTGTATCTTTTGTAGCAAACCATAAATCTTGTTTTGTGTCTAATGCGTAATTAAAACAACTTCTCGCAAAACTTTTAATAGAATCGTCAAGATTGTGCATTCCCTGTACAATTCCTTTGCCTTTAAATTCATGTATTAATTCTCTGACTTCTGTTCCATCTTCTCCAGTAAAAACAATTTCGGCTTTACCAGCACCAGGAATTTTCATTTCAGAACCTTTATAAACATCTCCATATGCATGACGTGCAATTGTAATTGGCTTTTTCCAGTTTCTTACACATGGTTCAATTCCTTTTACAACAATTGGTGTCCGGAAGACCGTTCCATCTAAAATAGCACGGATTGTTCCATTTGGACTTTTCCACATTTCTTTTAATGTATATTCTTCCATTCTTGCAGCATTTGGTGTAATTGTTGCACATTTTACAGCAACACCATATTTTTTTGTTGCCATGGCAGAATCGACAGTAACCTGATCATTTGTTTTATTACGATATTCTAAACCTAAGTCATAATATTCTGTATTTAACTCAATAAATGGAAGCAGCAATTCATCTTTAATGATTTTCCAAAGAATCCTTGTCATTTCATCTCCATCCATCTCCACCAATGGTGTTGTCATTTTTATTTTTGCCATTTTTATTTCCTCCTTAGATTTCTCTACTGCCTATTATAAAACAAATATGTACATATTACAACCAATTTTCCCTTAAAATAATTTTCTATTTTGATACTTTCACTTTGATAACTGAACTATATTTTCCATAAACTTTAACATTGTTTACCAGACCATATGCCCGTACTTTTATGTAGTATGTTTTGTTTGGAGATAACTTTGTCAGTTTAATGCTGTTTGTGGAAACCTTTTTTTGTTTTTTAGATTCAAAATTTTCATTCTCTGCATATACAACCTGATATCCGGCAGCTGCTTCTTGTGCTTTCCATGAAATAGTAGAACTATATGTATTATTAGCCGCAATTTTACTATTTGCCGCAGAAACTTTTACTTTCTTTAAACTTTCCTTTACTTCCTTTTTATCCAAAGAAAAAATTAATGCTGTTCTTGTTCCACTTCCAACACAGCCATCAGAAGTCAGTTTATTATCACTTTGGTATGTCTTTACTATTTTATTACTATTACTTCCAAAACTTCCATCTACTGATATATCATATCCTAATGTATACAAAGCAGCTTGTACCCACTTTACGTCCTCTCCTGTCATAACAGGATTTTTTAAATAAATATTTCTTTTTGGTACTGCATAATCCTTTACATTTGTTGAATTTTTAGTTGGCACAGGTGTACTTGTCGGATTTGGATTTAAAGCCGGAGACGGTATTGCTGTACTGACAATTGGTGATACTGTTGCTTTCACTGTTTCTGTCGCTTTCACTGTTTCCGTTGCTTTTGGTTCTGGTGTTGCTGTATTGATTTTCTTTACAATACGGTACATTGATAAATTACTCCATGTTAACTTCCAAGTTTTTTCTAATTTGATACAACACCCCTCAGCTTCTGTTCCATAAGCAGGATCATCAAAATATATATATTCATCATCAGCTTTTGTTGCTACTATATAATGATAACTGCTGCCGCTATAGCATCCGCCTACAATAACTCCTTCTGGATGTTCCTTTAACAATTCCCGTACCTTTTCCTTTTTCTTTGTTGTGGTTAACCCGCTTAAACTTCCTGTTTCTAACGCATTTACATTATATGCAGCACCTATCTTAATATGGTCAGCATAATTGCTGCATCCATTTGCAACATACACATTAACAGGATCTGTGTTGATACCCAGGTTTTTTAAAACCATGGCATAACAGGATATATAACACATAGCAGTTAGTGCTTTTCCATTATATGATAACCCCTTTTGAGAATACCAGTATGTAACATGTTCCGCATTCACAGATGATATGCCATTCAATGGCTGAATAGATAGAATACTAATCATAAGAATTGCTATTTTCCTCATATGTTTTTTTAAATTTTTCATAATATCCTCCTAATTTTTCAAAAATCATAACAGTTCCGCGAATCCATTTATAAAATGCCAGAATATGCCTATTCGCCAAAAATATTCTTTTTGACTGAACACTTTATTCATGTCAGGCGTACACCATTATACTTTTTTATCTTCTAAATCACACTAACAGATTCTGTGACCACATATCAAATATTATAACAATCCTTTTCCAGAAGTTCAATGTTTTTTCAACATTCTTGCAATTTTGCTCTTTTTTTGCTACAGTATTTATTGTAAATCTGCAAACAAACAGTAATTTTGGAAAATTATAGAGAATGGTTCTAAATGGGTACTAATTTTTATTATGTAAGAAAAAGAAAGAAGGATGAACAAAATGAATGAAACAACTTTACTAGATTTTATTAAATATGCAACATCCCCTTTTCATGTTGTAAACAAAAGTATTTCTATTTTAAAAAAGAATGGTTTTCAACCTTTAAATTTAAATGATAATTGGAACTTGAAAAAAGGAGGCTGCTATTACACAAAAGTTTATGACAGTACATTAGCTGCCTTTGTAGTGGGCGTAGACTTAGATGATGCACCTATGCTGCGAATCATTGCGGCTCATACTGATTTTCCATGTTTTAAAGTAAAGCCGCATGCAGATATTGTAGAAAAAAATTATATAAAATTAAATACAGAAACTTATGGTGGTGCGATATTGAATACCTGGCTTGACCGCCCTCTTTCCATTGCTGGAAAAGTAGCTTTGAAAAGTGATTCTGTTTTTCAGCCGCGTATTTATTTTATCGATTTTAATCAAAACCTATTAACAATACCAAATTTAGCGATTCACATGAACCATGAAATCAACAAAGGAAAAGAGCTGAATAAACAGACAGAACTTCTTCCTCTAATCGCAACACTCAATGATACATTACAGACAAATAACTATTTTTTAGACTATCTCGCATCCAAAATAAATGTGGATACCTCTGATATTTTGGATTATGATTTCTATATTTATAACAGAGAAGATGGGTGTACTCTTGGTGCAGAACAATCTTTTATTTCCTCTCCACGTTTAGATAATCTTACCTCGGTTTATGGTGCACTTGCAGGAATTACTGCTCCACATCTTAATTCCCATGCTATTCACTGCATTACCCTATTTGACAACGAGGAAGTTGGAAGCCATACAAAACAAGGTGCTGATTCCATGATTATGAACTTTATATTAGAGAAAATTTTTGATAGCCTGAAAAAGACAAAAACTACTTTATTCCGTTCTATTTCAAAGGGTGTTTTATTATCATCAGATGTTGCACATGGATATCATCCAAATTACAGTTCTAAAAGTGATCCTACCAATACCCCTTGCTTAAATCAGGGAATTGTCATTAAAATGAATGCTAACCAGAAATATGCTACTGACACAGAAGCAATTGCTATTATTCAACAGCTTTGTCATAAATATAACATTCCTTACCAAAAATATGTAAACCGTTCTGATATGATTGGAGGCAGTACTTTAGGTTCTATCGCTTCCTCATGGCTTCCAATGAAGACTGTAGATTTGGGTGTTCCTTTACTTGCTATGCATTCTGCACGTGAATTAATGGGAGCATCTGACCAGAATATGTTAAACAAGCTAATGCAGGCATTTTTTCAGGAATAACATTGCAGATACTCACCCTTTGTGCACAGATTTTATGCACAGCATAAGATTATGTACAGTTTGATACAACTCTCTTTTTATAGCATATCCTTAACTCTTATGGTATTGGCTGAAAAATAAATTACCAGAGTATCTGCTAGAGTGTGTTTTAAGTAACATTAATTGTTTGATGTATGCGTAACCGCACTATTATTCTCTAATCTTATGAATATTCTGTTCAATGCAATTGCAATCATACTTGCAACAATACATTTTGCCATATCTCCTGGGAGGAACGGTACCACACCTGATAAAAATGCTGCTTTCCATGCTATATTTGTTACAAATTTCATATATATGCATCCTAATAAGTATATAATTGGCATTCCTGCTGCTATTGTTACAATACAATATCGGATGATCTGGTTTTTCTTTCCTTTCAGCACCGATATTACAATAGCAGCTATTAAATATCCAAAAATATATCCACCAGTTGGTCCAAATAACTTGCCTAATCCACCACCACCGCCTGAAAATACAGGGAGTCCCGCTATTCCCAATAAAATCCATGCTCCTATCGCAATTGTTGTCTGTGCCGGTGTCAAAACCAATGCAATCAAATTAATGATGATTGTTTGTGCTGTAATGCTTACCGGACTAAATGGTAATGGAATCATAATATAAGATGACACTGATACAAGTGCTACGAGCAGTGCTATCTTTGTCAAATCACTGGTCTTTAAATGCTTTGTTTTCTCCATTTTATTCTCCTTTCTTTTCCTTAATTATAGATACCTTTTTTATTTTTGTCAACTTATTTTATTTTTTGGTTAACATTATCACATTACAGGTACCTTATCTCTTTCTTTTCATGGACATTTTTGTACTTTTATGTTATTATTTGACACAGATGCCAAGATGGAAAAGTGAAAGGAATGACAAAAGTTATGAAAGATTCACAACTGACAAATTATATCAATACAGTAATAGAAGGCGATACAGTAAAAATATTAAAAACACTCCCTGATGAAAGCGTTGATGTTATTTTTGCTGATCCTCCTTATTTCATGCAGACAGAAGGGGAACTTTTACGAACAGATGGCACAAAATTTTCTGGTGTGGAAGATCACTGGGACAAATTTAAAAACTATAAAGAATATGATACATTTTGCGAAAAATGGCTTTCTGAATGTAAACGTATTTTAAAACCAAACGGCACAATCTGGGTGATTGGTTCATTTCAAAACATTTATAGATTAGGTTATATTATGCAAAATCTTGGCTATTGGATTCTAAATGATGTAATCTGGTCTAAGCCAAATGCTGTACCAAATTTTGGCGGCACGCGTTTCCAGAATTCTCATGAAACCATGCTTTGGTGCAGCAAAAACAAAACTGCAAAATTTACTTTCAACTACAAAACCATGAAACATTTAAATGGAGATAAACAAGATAAAAGTATCTGGGATATCTCTATCTGTATTGGTGCAGAACGTATCAAAGGAAGTGATGGAAAAAAAGTCCATTCTACGCAAAAGCCTGAGAAACTATTATATAAAGTTATTCTCTCCTCCAGTAAACCAAATGACATTATATTAGATCCATTTTTTGGAACAGGTACTACCGGTGCTGTTGCCAAACGGCTTGGCCGGAATTTTATTGGTATTGAACGGGAGAAGAACTATATTAACATTGCCATTCAGCGAATCAATGAAATTCAGATAGAAACAGATGACATTTCAAATCTGGTTTTAGAAACAAAACCACCAAAAGTACCTATGAAAACTTTAATTCAGGAAGGATACTTAAAACTTGGAGAAACACTATTTGATAAAAATGGCAATTCTATTGCAACTGTCACAGACACAGGACATGTCACAGACGGCGAAGACACATTATCTATTCATAAGATGTGTGCAAAGCATTTTAAAAAATCTACCATTAACGGCTGGAGCCATCTTTACAAAAAAGAAAAGGATACTTTTATTTTAATAGATGATCTGCGTTATCAGTATAGGGAGGAACATAAAAATGAAACATGATGTAAATACATTAATCAGTCAGGCAGTACTAGAAATTATTAATCATACTGGCAGCATTGAAAAATTGGATATGATGAAACATAAACATGCTGTCAAAATACATTTTATTCCATCAAAATATCGTGTATTTGGTGGATTAATCCAATCTATGAATATCCAATTTGGAAACTTTATTGAAGTGCTTATGTCACTTATAATTGAAAATGAAGACAAGTATGAAATATTGACAGAATATAGCGGCAATCGGAATAATACATTTCAACTATCCCAAATGAATGATAAAAGAATTGATGAATATATTACACATTGTAAAATAGGCGTTCCCGCCTCCGAAAATGATTTTTTAAGATTATTGCAGGACATCATAGCAGATACGGATACTACTCTTCTTTCTTTTAAGCATGATATCGATCTGTTATTTCGTGATAAGGAAACCAATAAAGTTTATTACTTGGAAATGAAATATAATGATGACCACGATACAGGAAAATTTATTGATATTAACCGCAAATTTATTAAGACATATGCTTACTTAACAAATGAATTACAAATAAAAAATTCTGATGACCTGATTCCTATCCTTTTTTTCTTTACAAACAAGAAACTAAAAATTAACCCTTACATTCCTGAAACTCCTAACATAAAAAGAGGAAAAGCTATTTTTGATGAATTTTTATCTTTAGATTATGAAGAAGTGGAACAATGCATCAATCAATTAAGTGAAAGCACTCTTGTTCAGGAAATGTTTGATAGATTGTATGAAACGGTTATGAATCTATAATCATCACATATTTTTCATTCAGACAAACTATAATAGCTCAACAATAATATAAAGTTCAATATTAATAGTATACAAACTATAATGCAAATCCTGCAATCAAATGCAGCATAAAACGAGGCTTCAGATTACAGCAATAAACTCTCTTAACATATACTGCATTTCACTCAATCAAACAGCCTCGTTACATTCTTATATTATAATTTGCTGCAACCACTGCCTCAATCAATCCATGCCTGATTCGCTTCTAATTCAAAAGGAACAATTGTATGAATACGATCATCCATAATTCCTTCTTTTTTAATAAATTGAAACAAGTCTTTTGAAATAAAATTACCATACCATGTATCTTTCTGTACACCGTCTAATACTTTATACATATGTGCTATTTCTATTACTGTTCCTTCCGGAATTTTATATTCTGTCACATTTTTACAATATTCTACTTCTGTTTTATATGTATCATCATCTATATATAATCTTCGTGGATAAGTTAATTTATATACAGATGTATTCTGCATGCTTTTTAACAATAGTTCCATTTTTTGTAATACTTTGTCATTTAATCCGCCTGCAAAATTAATACGGCTTACTTTTTGTTTATATTCCTGAATATTTTCTTCCGAACTATTAAAAAAATATGACTGCGATACAAATTTAGAACCTTCTTTTGTAAAATTTATATTTTCACGTGCAATCCAGACTCTAACATCTAACAATACATTTATGACATCTTCTTTTACTTTTAAAATAATTCCTTTGATTTCTGCTTCTGCCAAATCATATTGAGTATGACGGATAGGTAATCCCATCTCCCTTTCAATTAATATGGCAGGAATGTTTACTTTATCTCCAACTTTAAACGCAACTTCACACATTTCTGAATTATAATTTGAACAATGAAACATGTCTTTTGCACCTCCAAACAATACATTTTTAACAATATACTACTTTAAGTATAACAAATAGTATATAAAACTTCAACATTTTTTTAAATATTATGTAGTATAAATGTAATATTTTTTATCTATATCCTCACCAAAAAAATATTGTGGTTAAATATTGTGGCTAAAATAAGAAAAATGACATTCAAGCCAACTGCTCAAATGCCATAAATCTTTATTCTTAACCTATCTTCCACAGCAATGCTTATATTTTTTGCCGCTTCCACATGGACAGGGTTCATTTCTTCCAACTTTTTTATCTTTTATAATGGTTCCTGATTTTTTCTGTTCCCTATAAAGTTCTTTTCTTCGCTCTTTTGGCAATAATTCATCCCATATTGGCAATTCATATAACCAATCAGCCTTGGCAGCTACCATATTATAATATAGCTTTTCTTTATCATATTCTAAACTTACCTCTGTATCTTTTTCCATTGTTTCAATTGGGTTTTTCTGTACAAGACTTTCATTAATCCCATCCAGAAAACCTACCATATAATTGACAGAAGTTTCGTATTTATCAGCCAATGCTTCTACTGTACCTTTTATGACTTCCTTCTCTGCAAGAAGTTTTTCATAAATTCCTTTTTCCAATTCAAAATAAGCAGTCCAGAACATCTGTCCTTTTTGCGTATTCACATCTTGTTCATAGGCAGCATCCCGCCATTCTTTTAATAAACTCATCGTCCTATTCCTTTCTTTTGTCAATTCAATTTTGTTTTATACATTTTATTTCAAACATTACTATTCAGCCATACTATTCACACCTTATTTTTCAGTGCAAAACATGCTCTGATTCTACATGACTGAATAGCAGCTCAAACAGTTACAGTATAACACAGATAGATTATATTTTACAATGCTATATTAAATTTTTTCATTTGCCATGAATATTAATCTATTTTTTGTCTATACTATAAGTATCCAATAAAGAAAATGTTTTAACCAACCTCCCCTAAATGGCTCAAAGCATTTTACAAATTGGTCATGTTTTTTTAATCAGAATCCCCCTCTGATTCAAAAAACATGGTACGAAGGAAAAATAAAATACTTATCCTCCCCTAAATGGCTGCCATGACAATCTTATTATGATATTACATGGCAGCCTCTTTCTTTTCCATTGTTCTATTTTTCACAATTTTTTCAATTATCACACAGTTTTTTTTCCATTTTTTACAATTACTATGTTTACATTTCATATTTTGTTTGTTATACTAAATATATCATTTATTGCAGTTCAACCATGCAGAAATAATATATAATCTGCACAAAGAGTCCTGCTCATTAAGGACAGATTGTATTACTATTTCTGCAGAGCAGACACCCGCATAAATATGATTACAGCCAATTCCGAACTTTTTATTTAAAATGGATATGCGGCAATCATACCATCTGGGTATACTACAATAGATATGCTTCATACTAAAAAAAGTATGAATGACTGAACTGTAACTATAATTTAGATTGAGAGGAGTTATGTTTATGGCAGAATTAACTTTAGCACTGGTAAAACCTGATGGGGTTGAGGGAAATCATGTTGGAGAAATTTTACAAGCTTATGAAAATGCTGATTTGAAAATTCGTGCATTAAAAATGATTAAAATCAATAAAGAATTTGCAAGACAACATTATATCGACCTTAAAGACAAACCATTTTATGGAGAATTAGTAGATTTTATATCCAGAAGTCCATTGGTTGCATTAATTTTAGAGGGTGATAATGCTGTAGACACTGTACGAAGCGTAAACGGTGCGACTGATCCAACAGAAGCCGCTCTTGGCACTATCCGTAACAAGTATGCTACCGGAAAAACAGAAAACACTGTGCATGGTTCTGATTCTGTGGAACATGCCAAACGTGAAATATCCATGTGGTTTCCTGAATTTTTGAATTCTTACCTAGATGATTAGTTCACAACTCTATATGAAAAGGATTGCGTATCATTAATTTCTATAAGCAATCCTTTTCTTTTATCTAGAGCGTGTTTGAAAATTGCTTGTTACAAGATGTGCGTCTACTCACAGAAATAAACCAGGAGGTCCTATTACATGAAAAACATAAAACGTATTCTTGCTTGGATTGGCATTATTTTACTGCTATCCTTATATATTGTCACATTTATTGTATCCTTTTACAAACCAGCGGTTACAAGCGGTCTGCTTATGGCATGTATCTTTGCTACCATTGCCCTGCCATGCCTGTTGTATGCATTTCAACTGATTTACCGTGTATTAAAAAACACTCATCCTGACAATACTATAAATCAGTATAAGCAAATTGATGTGCAAAAACAAAAAGAGCATTGACACTATCAGAATGTATTTAAAAATTCATTTTCACCAAATGTATTCTAATCATTTTCAAATACATTCTGTTTTTTAGGAGTATTGGCTGTACAGATTCTACAATTCCGTTTTCCTAATCTGCCTCCCGTCTTAGTTTTTCCATATATTGTTTCAATTCTCTTTCATATCCATTTTCTGACAAATGATAAAATTGTGTCCCTGCTACTTCATCTGGAAGGTATTGCTGTTTTACATAATCATTCTTATAATCATGTGCATATAAATATCCTATTCCATGTCCCAACTTTTTTGCACCACCATAATGGGCATCTTTTAAATATGGTGGAATGGTTTTGATTTCTTGTTTTTTTACATTTTCCATTGCCTCATCAATTGCAACGATTGCAGAATTACTTTTTGGTGCACATGCCACATAAGCAGCTGCCTGAGATAACACAATTCTTGCTTCTGGCATTCCAAGACGTTCTGCAGCCTGTGCAGCTGCTACTGCCACTACTAATGCCTGCGGATCTGCATTAGAGACATCTTCTGCTGCACAAATCATAATCCTTCTGGCAATAAACTTAATATCTTCACCTGCATATAACATCCTTGCCAGATAATATACTGCTGCATCAGGATCAGAACCACGCATACTCTTGATAAATGCTGAAACTGTATCATAATGATTATCACCGGATTTATCATATCGAATGTTCCTTTTTTGGATACATTCAGATGCAATATCCAATGTAATATGTATCTTTCCATCTTCCGATGGCTCTGTTGTCAAAACCCCTAACTCAATTGCATTTAGTGCTGCTCTTGCATCCCCATTTGCCATATCTGACAGAAAATCCAATGCCTCTTCTTCTAATACAGGATGATAGGCACCTAATCCTTTTTCACAATCTGTTACTGCATGTTGGAGCAATACTTTAATATCCTCCTGCTTCAGGCTTTTCAATTCAAATATAATAGAACGGGATAATAGAGCTCCATTTACCTCAAAATATGGATTTTCTGTAGTTGCCCCAATTAAAATAACAGTCCCATCCTCCACAAAAGGCAAAAGATAATCCTGCTGCCCTTTGTTAAATCTGTGAATCTCATCTATAAATAATATGCTTTTCTTTCCATACATTCCCATATTATTTTTTGCTTTTTTCACAAGTTCTTCCATATCCTTTTTTCCTGCCGAAGTAGCATTAATCTGCATAAATTCTGCACTGGTCGTATTTGCAATCACTTTTGCAATTGTAGTTTTCCCTGTTCCCGGAGGTCCGTAAAAAATAACAGAATTTAATTTATCTGCCTTAATGGCTCTGTACAATAATTTATCTTTTCCAATAATATGTTTCTGGCCTACAATTTCATCCAAAGCAGATGGTCTGAGCCTCGAAGCCAGAGGAGATTCTGTTTTCTTTGCATTTTCTCTCATAAAATCAAATAAATTATAATCATCCATCTTATTTTCCCTTACAAATATTTTCTATATCTGATAACCTTTCTGAATCATTTTCGTTTTTTCTGTAAATATAATCTATTTCCATCTCTTTTCCATGTTTCTTCCACCACATATCTCTCATTTTATAATCAGGCAGTATTTTCCCTACTTCATTCCAAAACGCCTGTGAATGATTCATCTGTTTCAAATGACATAATTCATGTACAACAATATAATCAACCATTTCTATAGGTGCCATGATACACTTCCAATTAAAATTCAAATTATGTTTTGAAGAGCAGCTCCCCCATCTGGTTTTCTGTTCTTTGATTCGTATGGTACCTATTTTCTCATTAACATAGGGCTGATAAAATTGAACCCTTTCATAAATTATCTTTTTTGCCTGACAGCGATACCACTGCACTATGGTTTCACGAATAATTTTCTTACTCATAGAAGGTGTTTGCAGAATCCATTTTCTCTGTTCACTTTCTGAAATACACATAGAAATCTTCTCTTCTGCTGGAACTTTTTTGATTTTTATAGAATAACTCTTACCTAATAAAAAATATTCTTCGCCATTACAATATCTTCTCTTATCAATCATACCTCTATTTTCCCCTTTCTAAATCAGTTACCATTTCCTGCGTTTTCCACTCGGTCCTAAAACAAAATCAAATACCTCCGCAGTAAGCTGACAAGACATCAAATTTCCATCACTCTACTTGCTATTCATGAAAAAAGGTGTTATACTCTTGTCAGAAAACATAGGCATTTACAAAACTCTATTTACTTTGTGAATGTTACCTAGAGTTTTGCAATTACCTATTGTAAGAAAACAAACTGAAAGGAGCACATACAAAATGACAATTCCAAAAGATCCTATCATTCTCTTAAGTTTTATTAACACACATCTTAGGGACAATTTTTCTTCTTTAGAAGAGCTTTGCGATTCATTTATGATAAACAAGGAAGAATTAATACAAAAATTACATTCTATTGATTATCATTACAATCATAATACCAATCAGTTTATATAAACCTCAAATCAATGGTAAAAAGCTGTAATTTTAAAAGAAAAGTACTTCTTTTTGTATCATGCCATAATATACCTTATCTAACATCTCTATCCTTGCTTTACCTGCAGTTGCTTCTGTAACCTTTTTCTCAAAACTATCTGTTTCTGCTATAGGCACTACTAGATACATCTGCACTTTATCTGTATATAATGTATCAATTGTAGTCAATCCCATCTGCCCAACAATATACTGAAGCTTTCCTATTCCATTATAGTCTGTATCAATACAATATTTTTTGCCTAAGCATTTTTCTACCATCACACTGTGTTCTATTCCTTCTTTTACTGCATTTGCATATGCTCTTACGAGCCCTCCTGTTCCTAATAAAGTTCCTCCAAAGTACCTCGTTACAATTACCAATATGTTGTGAATATCCTCTCCAAGCAATACATCCAACATAGGTTTTCCTGCTGTTCCCGATGGCTCTCCATCATCACTGCATCGCTGAATATCATGATTTTCTCCTAGTACATATGCAAAACAATTATGAGTGGCATCCCAATATTTTTTTCGCGTTCTATCCAAAATTTCGTTTGCCTCTTCTTCACTTGCAATAGGAAATGTGGTAGCAATAAATCGTGATTTTTTCTCTATAATCTCTCCTTCTCCTCCTTGATATATAATAAAATAACGTTCTTTCATCTATTCTAACACTCCTGTTAAATTTTTTCTTTGCTTTTTCATTGGAAACTTTTTTCTTTCATATTTTCCATAGCATCCATCTCATTATTATGGTAGCATGAAAACTTCTTAATATCAATAAATTTTATAAACTGTGAATATGATAGTTTTATTTCATCAACAGGTGAAATCTTTTTCCCAAGAGCATTACTCTCCAAATCTCAACACAGCCATCGCTATGCCTGTTTCCATGTATCAGTTTCTTATTTTTTGTCATATTAACGAATGGCGAGCAATTTGTGGGGGATTTGTCCTAAATTCATCAGGTACAGCAGCTACATGAAATGAATTTGGGGTGCTGTCACGACAGTTCCTAACATTCTTCAATATATACTTTCTCTTCATGTAATTTTGCATTTTCAAACAGAGTTAGCATTTTAGAAAATACTTCCTTGATTTCACTTTTCCAGTCATCTGATATATAATGATACTTTTCATCATTCAGTTTATCTAAATCAACCTTTTGTAAAATGGAAATTTCCCTGTCCAAATGATCAATTACTGTTTTTTCCCACCAATCAGTACAAATGCACCATTGTGCTGCAATACCAACAGCTTCATTAAAACAAGTCAATTCCAAATCAAACAAAATTTCCATAATGGGATCAAAATATCCAACCCAAATTCTCAATTCTATATTAGAAGAACAAATAACTATCTCTGGTTCTCCTTCAAAACCACTATAAAAGTCAATCATTTTCATTTTCTTATCTCTTATATGTCCAGAATATTCAAAATTCTTCTCCATCATCAAAATGTAATTTTTCATTTACTTATTTAAAGCATTGACTCAATACTCTAAAAAAAGCTTCATAATCCTGTGTTTCAGATAAGCCGGAAACCTGTCCGTCCCCAGCTTCGATGATTCTCCACGATCCATCTTCTAGTTCTACATAGTCTATTGTATAAAAGCAGCCCGGTAATGACTTGTATTTCTCTAATAATTCCTGAGGAGGTGCTGGAGTATATGCTCCTTGTCCAGAATTCCTACTTATAGTTGCAATTTCATGGTTGATATAATAGACACGATATTCATTTGTTTTCGTATCATAGTGCTTTAATGGCAAAAATTCCTTGATACATATTCCGCCTGTGAATAAATCACCACGATATTGATAAAATATTTCCATCCACTGATTAAATTCCTGTTGTGTAATTGTATGATCAAAGTAACTTGGAAATTCTGTACCTTTTACTGATTTCACATAATCTTTTACCATAAATTTTGAAAAAACTTTCTTAATTTCATCAATTGGAATATTAGTTCCTTTTGGATAAATAAACATTTTAGCTGTATCAGCCTCTACCAAAGGATACACATTAGGAAAAACATGAAACATTTGATATTCATCAGGTGAAGTAACCAATCTTATATTCATTGCAAATAATTCTTCATAAAACTGTTTATACTGCTCCGGTTTCATCATCCAGCCGCGATATACTGCCTTCATAACCATCCCAGGGGTTTCACTAAGTATTAATGTTCCCTCATTAAACCATTTTTCATAACTAAAAATAATGGTTTTGTACAATTTGGTATGTTCCACTGCATCATATTCACTTTGTAAATCTTCATCTACCTTTTTGCTATGAAAAAAGCTGGATGGAAATAATATGATATCTAACATTTTCTCACCTCATTTTATTATTCATTCAACGTTTCTACTTATGCTATCGAACATCTGGTACAATTTGACTATTTCTAATTAGTATTACTAAAAATAGAACATAATTGGTTTATGGCCATACAAAGGAATATAACTATTTTCCATCCAATCTTGTTTTTTCTCAATTTGTCCGGATTCTAATCCAAAAAAGCCACTATGTATAAAAATACTCTGTTCCATATTTTGTTTCGAATAAAGATCTATCTGTAATGCCTCATATACATTTTTTTCCTTATTTCCGATTACACCTATCCTTTTGACAAACCAATCTGCATATTCACAATTATTTATAATAAATTTAGATATATCAATTTTATAGGGTATTTCTCTATCAAAATGATAATCTTCTTCATCACTGATTTTTATTTTTATCTGTCCTTCATATAATACATCTTCTATCTTTAACAGCCTTTTACCAATATATAAACATAAATATCCCGGATTCAGTATCAATTCATTATCCATTCCTTCATCGTATACATAAGAATATATATTCTTTAATTGTTCATCATATAGTTCTCTTATCTCCATTTCTATATTCATCTGTTTCCGACTCCAATTCTTTATTCTTTGTGTTCTTTTCATTGTACTGACAGGCAGATTTCAATACTCTCCATATTAGTCAGAAAATAATTCATTTTATTTTCCATATCTTCTTTTATTTTTTCGAATTCCCACTTCTATCATTTCTCTACTAAAAATTTCATATCAAACTGTATCCGTTTCAACAATTGTTTTGGTAACAGATGTTCTGCTTCTTTTAAAGCCCTGTTAATGTCTTCTTCCTGTTGTTTTGATACTTTTCCATACATATCTCTTGTTTCAATTGCTCTTAAAATCAAGTCTTGATATACTTCAAATTCTTCTCTTATATATAGATTCAAAAGAAAAGGAAGCCGGTTCCATGAATTCTCCTGTATCAAAAGATTTAACGCATATTTCCTTATATGTGGATACTCATATTGCCTGCAATACTGATACAACTTTTTTGCACCATAGTAAATGGTATTGTATCGAATGGCATAATAAGCTGCTTTGGAAACTGCTGGTTCTTTACTTACCAGATATTCTTCGTAGATATCATATCCTTCTATTTCTATCGTTTTTGACAATGCTTTTAATGCGGCACATACTACTTTGCTGACAGATGATTTTAAAAACGGCAATAGCAGCTTTCCTTGTTTCATTCTGCCATTTTCACCAACTCCTATAATGGCAGTCACAGGATTTTCATCTTGTAAATGTTCTATGTAAAAATCTAAAATGGAAATATCTGAATGATGTCTGATAATGTATGCTGCCAGTTCTCTCACACTTTTATTTTCATCTAATAACATCATTTCCAAACCAATCCAGTAATCTTTGGCAGCAGAATATTTATATTCCATTGCTCTTCTTCTTACAATACCACTTTTATTTTTTAAATATCCTTCTATCTCTTCCTCTGTGCAGTTATAATATTGCAATATTCCTGTAATCAAAATCTGCTTGCAAAAACTATGCTTTTCACTTTCTAACAAATACTTCATATTGGAAATATTTAATATTTTCTTTTCTACCAGTAGTTTGTATATAATCTTTCGTGTTTCGAATTCATAATATCTGATTTTATACAATGAAATGTCTGGTAATGTCTCTGCTATTCTGTCATAAAATACTTGTGATAGCACTTCTATATTCTCATAATCAATTCTGCTTGAACGACTTAATTTTTTCATATGCTGCACAGCCAGAAACAACTCTGCTGCAGAACAATTTTCTATTTTATTCAATACCAGTGAGAACATAGTCTTTCTAATCTGTTCTACCCAGTCATTTGCTCTTAGCAACATATATCCCAGTGTATTTGGATAATAATACAATTCTTTTGAGCAGATTTCACGAAAATATCCATTCGGATGAAAACTGCCAGCAATAAGAACATACACATAATCTTTCTCCGAATCAAACCACGTTTTTTTCCTTCTGATATCAATCGTTTTCCAATCCACAAACCATTCCAAAGAAGTATATTCTCGAAATCTTTCACTTAATGCAATCATATATTTTGCTGTTTTATCCTTTAAATGAGCCTTAATCGCATGACCAGCTTTTTTAACCAGTTCCCTGTTTTCTAAAGAAAAAGCTTCATAGACAATCTTCAAATAAGACTTGTCTCCTGATTCTAATTTTTCTATTGCTTCATATATCTTATTTTCCAATGATGCACCATGACTTTTATCATAAACTTCTATCAGACATTGTTTATCAGGCATTTTTTCAACTTCTTTCTTTTAAAAAGAAGCTATCACAGTAAAACCAATGATACCATACATCGTTTATAGTTAAAATATTAGCGCTTTAATATGGTATGCTTTTGGTTTAATGTAACAGCTTCTTTTCATTATTATTTATTGTTCTTTAAAATGTATTTTTGAACATAATTCTAACCTCCCAATGTTACATCCTGCTTTTCATACCATGCCAGTGCATGAAAAAAATCTTCATCTGTATAATCCGGCCACAAATGTTCCGATACATAAAAATCTGCATAAACAGATTGTATTGGGAGAAAGCCCGAAAGCCTTCTCATACCTCCCCAACGGATAATCAAATCTATTCTGGAAATATCTCTGGAATAAGGCTGTCCATCCTTCTGTATATGGGATAAATCCCACTGCCATCCATAATTCACTAAAATATTTACCCGAATTCCTCCTCCATTTATAGGTATACGCTTGGTATAAGGCAACAGTTCCTTTGGAAAACATTTGGAATTGCTGTTACCAATAACCAATAAATCAGCCCCTTCCTGTGTTAACAGTTCTACTGCCGACACACATGCCTTCTGAAAAGCAGCAAATTGTTCTGAAGGCCGTTTACAATTGTCCATTGTAAACCCATAATATGTGATTTCTTTCACTCCGTTTTCCTTTGCCATCTTCAAGAGCTTCATTCCCGGTATCAGCCCATACTCATATCCCTCCTGCTTCTTCATTCCCTGCCCCAGCGCCCAGCGACGGTTTCCATCAGGAATAATACCAATATGTTTTGGTTTATGTTTTACCATGTTTATCACCTCATGGATCATTATTGCCGCAAGATTTCCTGCTAATACCTTTTATCACACAATTATTTTTGCTTTAGCCAAAACAGGCAGAACACCATTGCTATATCGTTCTATTATTTTCAGCATACGCTACACCTGATGTTTGCTTTGTACTCCATAAAATTACAACTACCAATCATGTTCTCTCTACATTTCCTTTACTAATGCTATTCTACATTCTATTTTTTCAGCCAGCTCTGTCAGTTTTTTGAAATCTGTTACGGAAATTGGAAAAATCACATAACTATCACTATCAATATCCAGCGCTGCCATGCATACTTTTTTCGATTTCCACTTTTCATCTAACACACTGCACCATTCAACAACAGAATCTTCCTCCTGAAACCAGTCTTCTTCCAAAGAAAGATGGTAAAATTGTATTCCTGATAAAGATTCCAAACACCAGATAAAATCTTCTTTCTCACATTTCCAGTCCAATTCACAACTATAACCATGCTCTATGAGAGAATCTGCAAGAGCGAGCCATTGCAGTTCTTTCTCTTCTATTTCTTCTTCCTCAATTCCTCTATCCTCATATTGGTTCTGATGTTCTTTAAAATACTTCTTTGTATCAGATACACAACACTGCATCTCCTCCATTACTGTCTTATCACCGTTTGAAATACATTTTCCAATCTCTATCAATTCATTGTCTTCTAACTTTGCTTTCACTTTTTATCCTCCTATTGATTGTTGGCAGTTGTAATTTTATGAAATACAACAGATTTGACACTCTAATTGTTACTCTACCATAATATCAGAAAAATCAATCTCAAAATCCCCATAGATTCCTACTTTCACTAATCCCACCAAAAAAACCATACTTTCGATTTACTAATACAATCTGCAACCTCTCCAATCGTTCCATTTGCAGTTGCCTGATCTACTCGGTCATTGCAAAAGGCATAATGTTCTTTCGCCAGTTTCCATGCTGTATCTTCATCCTCTACAACCTTTTCTACTGTAAATTCAAGTGTATCATGAGAGATTACTGATGGAACCGCACCATACTGTTCATACCAGTATCGGCAGACTTCCATCATTTCCGATGCCTCTGGACAATCATTCCATCCGCCTATAGGCAGCCATGCAATCACTTCCCACGGATTGTTCACTGGAATTTCAAATAAAATTGTCTCCTGTATTCCATCTCCACCATAATTCTGAAAAGAAGTCAATTCAAGAAGTGTTTCTCCGCCCTTCTTTTCTCCCATTAATTCACTCATCAAATCTTTTTCATTCGACTCTGAATCATCAATGATATTATTTATGTAATCTGTATACTCTTCAAAACGTTCCTGTAAAATCTTCTTTGCATCCTTTCGTTCTTGTGCCACAATATCTTCTTTAGAATAGGATTCATCCTCCAAAATTCCCAGCCATTCTGCCATTGTATCATCTGAAACTACTAACACTGGTATAAATCCTTTCTCTTTTCCCTCTATTAATGATTTTTCATAGGCTTTATTTACGTTACTAATTGTATTTTCTTCTGTAAATACCTGATAGGGACAGTTTACTTTCTCAATAATTTCCTGCGTTGTCTGGCTGTATTTGCAGACTTTGTCTGCCTCATTGGTTGTTCTTTTCATTTTTTTAAATAAATTCATAACATGTCCTCCTTTTATAGTTAGTTTTGAGATTCAAGAGCGATCTATCTTATAGCATGTTTGAAAATCACTTTGTATTTTGACTGAATACCTCATTACTTCCTGTTCATAAACACTTTCTGTTTCATAATAATGAAAACCACTCATCTTCCAAAGTTGGTATGATTGGCGATAAAAACGGATCATTGCTCTGTTTAACGATCCCTCGTGCCAAAACAAAAACCTGAAACTGATTTTCCTTTCCACTATTATCTTCATCATCATGTAAATAAATTAACCCATAACTGCCTTCAGCAGTTTTACCAATCATTTTATATAACTGAAATATATCCTTTGTCTGACTATTCTGATGGTTTGCAAATAATGTAAATTCAATATAATACTCACCATTCAGTACTTTTATCTGCGGTTTAAACCAACATAATTTATCAATTTCTTTTTTAATATGATTGATTACATTATGTATGTTATCTTCTTCATAATCTACTGCTTTATATGTTTCCCTAATAGTAACCCAGCCATGTAATTCTATCATAATTAACCACTCCAAACTTTATAGCTTTATATATCATTACAGAAAAATTTTCCTGTATCCCTGTCATAAGTCATTTCCACATTATCATATGTTTCTATCACCTGCCAGCCATATAATCTGCAAAAGAGTTCTGTAAAATTATCCAAAGATTTATCATACATTATTTCAACTGTTTTAATTTGCTTCTTTAGTTCTATATAAGACACTCTTTTTCCAAACAATACTATATCTCCACGATAATATTCAAATTCAATCACCAAATTTATTCTTCCTCTCCTGCTTTGAAATTATAAATAGGTTTTATAATATTTACAATCTCTGCTGTATCACCAATATTATTTACAATATCCTCCATATTTTTGTACGCCATTGGACATTCGTCCAGTGTTGATTTTCTAATAGATGTACTATAAATACCATCCATCTGTTTCTTAAACTCAGATAATGTAAATGTTTGTTTTGCTTCAGAACGACTCAGCAATCGTCCAGCACCATGCGGGGCTGATTGATTCCAGTCATCGTTTCCTTTGCCGATACAAATGAGAGAACCATCCCTCATATTGATTGGAATCAGTAATTTTTCGTCCATTTTTGCAGAAACAGCCCCTTTTCTCAAAATCATCGCATCAGTATCAATATAATTATGAATTGTGGTAAACTGTTCTTCCACATGCAGCTTCATTCCTTTTACAATTTCATCCATCATGGCTTTTCTATTTAATTCTGCATATTTTTGAACAATCTTCATATCATTGATATACTGGTCAAATAATTCATCTGCTACATATGCCAACTCTTTTGGTATGCTGATTCTTTTGGTATTTTTTAATGTTTTAATTTTCTTTTGAATATCCTTTTCCTTTCCTTCTGCTTTCAGATTAGCAATCAGCAGATCTATATCTTTTTTTGTGGAACGATTTAATTTCTTATATCCCTCTCCCTGATAGTAACGGGCAACTTCCAATCCCAGATGTCTGCTGCCGGAATGAATTACAACATAGATATTGCCCTCTTCATCTTTATCAACTTCAATAAAATGGTTTCCTCCACCTAATGTTCCAAGACTTTTTTCTGCTCGAATTAAATTAATGTTATCAAAACAATATAACTGCTCTAATGGTATCTGGTTAAAATATTTATGCTTTTTTTCTCTTATTTTAAATCCTGATGGTATTTTCTCATAAATCAGTTTATCAAGTTTTTGCAGTTCTATATGTTTCTCTTTGATTCTAATCGTTTCCATTCCACAACCAATGTCTACACCAACCATATTGGGAACCACTTTATCAGTAATGGTCATTGTTGTTCCTATTGTACATCCTGAGCCTGCGTGAATATCCGGCATTAGTCTGATTTTACTTCCTATGGTAAATTCCTGATTACATAGCTGTAAAACCTGTGCAATAGATGTCTGGTCCACCACATCAGTAAAAATTTTTGCTGTATTATATTTCCCTTGTAATTCTAACATATCTTCTATCCTCTTTTCTTTTGCCTGTTCCCATAACAACCCTATATTTCCCCATAAAGCCAAGTTTTTTGTGTAAATTTGATGTTTTCATTCAACTTTTCTGATCTCTTAATAATCTGCCAAAATCAATAAGCAGTTCCTTTTCCATTTTTTCTTCTATTATTTTCTGATTCAAGTTAACCCAGCTTTTGCATTTATCAAGAATAATTGCATCACTGGTAATCACATGGTCCAAAGTTTCCAAGACAGAATCAACATTGTGGATTACATAAACTTCCACCTCATAATTAAATTGCTCTAACAGTTCCATTATTTGTGTTTTTAATCTGCCAGAATTAGAGACAGGAGAATCTAAATAAAAGATGGCTTTTTTCACTTTATTTTCTTCTAGTTGTTTTCCAATGTGCATAATTGCCAATTGTGTTTTATCAATCAAACGATAAGTGCCTCGAAGTGCTGCTAAATCCCGAATGGTTCCATCCATGCATTTTATCAGTAAAGAATCAGATAAAGCGACTTCTAATGTTATAATGGTATTAAAACCATCGATATTCACAGTACTGTTTTCCAACGTTCCTGTTATCTCTTTCTTTTTTCTCATCCAGATATTTTCATCTGATGAAACAGCTCTTACCAAAGCCAGACGCTGCCGTTCAGACAGCATATAATGATTTCCTACAAATACAGAGGCGCCTTTTATCTTGTAACCCCGATTTAATAGATAATATAAATCGTATCCCGCCTGATATAATTTTTGAACAGATTCTGTATTAAATTCCGTTTCATCGCTAGAGAAAAATCCTCGTTTTACGGTTTTACACATAGATACCTCCAGTTTTTGAATCCACTATATCCCATACCTGCACTATTTATTACCTTCATATGCACCCCTCCTGACTAATGAAGCAATTGTTTCAATACTATATAATAATAATCGGTCAATCAGTAAGATAAATGAAGTACATCACGCATTACAAAGGCTGTTTTATCTTATACTTCCCCTTTCTCATTATTTTCTCTCAAACCCCGCAAAACTCTTTCTATTCAATGCCAGCTCCAAAAGTTCTGGTAATTTATCTGGCGGGCAGGCAAAACATGGGATACCAAATCCTGCTATCTTTTCTGCCATCTGTGCATCATAAAATGGTTTTCCCTGATCAGATATTGCCAGAAGAACAATCAGATTTACCCCTGATTCTTTTAGTTCTGACAGACGTCTTAACAATCCGTTTCGATTGCCGCCCTCATATAAATCTGTAATCAGAAACATTGTTGTTTTATTGGGCTCAGCAATTAAATCCGCACAATATTTGACCGACTTCTCGATGTCCGTTCCACCGCCTAACTGAATCCCATATAACAAATCAACCGGGTCCGATGACACTTCTGTCATATCATGAATCTGTGTATCAAATGCTACAATATATGTCTTTAATGCATTCATACTTGCCAGTATACACCCCATAACTGATGAATATATTACTGATTCTCCCATAGAACCACTCTGATCAATATCCAGAATCACTGTGCGGTTAGAAGAACGGGATGCCCTTTCAAAAAAATAAAATTTTTCCGGCAGCAGCACTTTACGTTCTTTGTTATAATTTTTCAAGTTGCGGCGGATTGTCATTTTATAATCCAACGCAGCCGCAGAAGGGATTGGTGAATGTTCCCTTCGGTTCAAGGCAGCTGTTACTGCACGTTTGATATCATCAGAGATACGGCTGTTAATCTCCTCTACAATTCTTCTAATATATTCCCGCACATTGTCCTTCGCCCGTTTCGGCACCTGATCTTTTAACAATAGAATCAGCGAACCTGTATTGATATCCGGCTCTAACTGTTCTAACATCTCTGGTTCAAAAAATAATTGCGTCATTCCTTTTCGTTCTATGGCATCATTTTGAATGATTGTGATTTCCATTGGTTCAAAAAGGGCACGCAAATCCCCTAACCAACGGGTAATCTGTGGATTCGACATACCATTTCCCGCACCTCTTCCAGAATCATCTGCACTTTCTTTTTCATTTCCATAAATTGCTGCAAGTGCAGAATCCATAAGCAGTTCTTCTTCTGTAAGAGAAAGCGGCTCCCTGCTCATATCTTCTAATCTTTTCGCTGTGTCCTCACCGAGAATCAATCGCCATCGTTTCAAATTTTCAATCGTTTTCTTTTCCATTCTTATCACCAAATTTTCACTTTCACTATATATCACCAAAATCAAAATCATCTAATTCATCAATTGCCTCTTGCTCCACTTCTGTTATTGGTGCCGCAATATATTCAGCAGCACTCTCCTTGGAAATGCCTAAAATTTCACCAATATTTTCTGCAATATCTGCTTTTTCAGATGGTGTAAATACAGAAAATGTTCTCCTAAGGCAGACCAAAGCCGGTTTAAATTCTATCTCATCCAATTCTGAAATATACTCAAATAGTTTTTCCCATAAACTTAACCTGCTAACCAAAGAACGTCTGTTTTTCATCGACAATCCTTCAAACCATCCTGCACCATCTGAGGCAGGTGTACCTTTAGAAAGCCTTCTGCTAATCAGTTCTACTAACATTTCATTGGTAAATTTTCCCCGTTCTGTTAAAATAGCAGCTGCATATCCTGATATTCGCATATTAATATCATCTCTGTCTGCCAGTTGTCCTAACAAATCAATCCACTGTTCTTCCTTCAAAAATTCATGTGACAGACAGGCAGCATTCACTTTTTCTATAGCAGTAATAATTTCATCAGATGCACCTTTATCACAAACCGCCTCATTTCCAAGCCCTAAACAGAAACGCAGAAATAATGTTTCCATCAATGGCACCAGGGAACCTGTTTCCAATCTTCTAAGATTTCCAAACCGCATAATAGACGAAAGTGTTCCGATTGTATTTCCAATATCAACAACAGCGGTACAGTCTGCTGCCATATTCTGCACTGCCAAAACTGCTGTATGCACAACATTTGAAATACCACACAAAAACGCCTCTGACAAAATCATAGCAGTCTGACTTAAGTTCTCTGCATTTGTAAGTTGTGTACTGAGTTCCAATCCTGCTGCCTGTAAAATGGTATCCCCCTTCAAAGAGGCTTCTACAATCTCAATCTCCACTTCCGGATTCCACTGCAGTGACCACAATTCTGCCCAGGTAGCATTATCCTGCGGTCTTGCAAGTTGTTTGCAGAACTGTATTTCTAAAACGCGTATTCTATGCAAAAAGAAAGACCGATTCAAATCAAGAAAAGCTGATTTTTCTGATTTTACTCTTAAATTTTCTCTCAAATCAAGTTCTAACTCCTGCATTACAGGCGATAAATATTTTTCCAGCTTAAGTTCTTTTAACTGCCTTTGGAAATCCTCCTGTACGGAAGTACATACAACCCCCTTTGGCAAACGTCCAATCTTCGTGCCAATTTCTGTTGCAGCACATGCTAACGATATCTCTCCAAAACTTCCATGCCCCATACAGGTAATCGCTGCATCTCTTAAATCTTCCAGCGAAGGACTTGTTCCATTTCGCATAACCGCCAGTGCCTTTGTTAACCGCAATGCTTCTATTACTTCTGCGGAGGACGTTCCATATCCTTTTTCACGCTGAAATTTTGCCAACGAAGTCAGATATTCCGCTGCCGAATCTGCCTGTTTCCCTGCAGTTCTGTTTTTCCACAAAATCTCATAATAGGCAGGTGCCTTACTTCCTGCTCCGTATCCTGAGCGTGAAGACAAACGGTAATAGGAATATGGCATCAAAGTTGCCTTAGAAGACAACTCTGGTAATTTTTTCAAAAGTTTTTCGTCTTCTTTTGAGTAGTCTGTTTCTGCTAAACCCATTGTATGAAAAGCACCTGTAATCACAGCGATGTTTTCTGTTGCTGTTCCTTCCTCTACTGCCTTGAAAATCACTTTTCTCATATAAGCTTCTCTAATCTGATTGTATCTGCTTTTCGGAGTAAATTCTCGGAGAGCCCCTCCATACTGCACAGCTGCTTCTATGAAATCTTCATAACATTCATTGTACTCAAAGTTGTATTCCCAGAAGCTGTCAATGCTTATTCCTAACTGCTTTTCCAGTTGCTCATATACATTAAAATTTTCCAGTTTTACAGAATCTGGCTTCCTATCAGATTCTGATTCTTCTTTTGATTTTCTTGGATTTTCCTCTTCTAATTCTCTTAATTCTTCCTGTGCCTTCTCTTCTTCCTCTTTCTCTAATGCTAGTGTAACCTTTGCAGGTAAATCACAAAACTGTACCGGCACTTTATGTCTATATGCCCACAGCATTGCCTGATATTCCGGAGAAAATTCTGCAAACGGCCAAAGTACTGTTCTTACAGGCGGCTCATCTGTATAAGCAAGAATTGCCACAGGTGGTACTGTTTCCGTACCACAAAGGGGTTCTATTAATTCGCTTAAATCTGATGGTCCTTCTATCAGCACCAGTTTAGGAGAAGTCCTGTCTAAAAATTCCTGCACATAATATGCACAAGCAGGCGATAAATGCCTGATTCCAAAATAATTTGCCACTACCGATTCAACTCCTTACATGCACTGTAAAGGGAGGCATATCCTTTCCCGCGTTTTCTCATTACATTTTCCAAATATTCTATCCATGCTGCCTGATCTTTGCTTTCATCTTTTACGATGGCTCCCTGCAGGGCGGAGGCAAGATCTTCCTCTGTAATTGTTCCGTTTCCAAAGCTGCCTGCCAAAGCCATACTATTTGTCAAAAGTGAAATTGCTTCTGCTGCGGAAAGCACACCGGAAGGTCCCTTTACTTTTATCTTTCCATCTAACGTTTTCCCATCTCTTAATTCTCTGAAAATGGTTACTACTTTTTCTACAGTACTCTCATCTGGCAATTCTGCTTTTAGTTCAAAATTATCTGCCATTTGTGCTACACGGCTTGTTACAATATCGATTTCTGTCTGGATATCAGATGGTGCAGGTAATACTACAATATTAAAACGGCGTTTCAGTGCAGAAGACATTTCATTTACACCTTTATCCCTTGTATTAGCGGTTGCAATAATAGAAAATCCTTTCTTTGCTGCAATTTCCTCGGAAAGTTCTGGAATGGAAATCCTCTTTTCTGATAAAATAGAAATCAATGCATCCTGTACCTCACTGGCACATCGGGAAATCTCTTCCATACGGGCAATAGCACCTTCTTCCATCGCAGTATAAATAGGACTCTTTACCAATGATTCTTTAGAAGGTCCTTTTGCCAGAAGCATGGCATAATTCCATGAATAACGAATCTGTTCTTCTGTAGTTCCTGCCGTTCCCTGAATCACGCGGGAAGAATCTCCATTAATTGCTGCTGTCAGATGTTCCGAAAGCCATGACTTTGCAGTTCCCGGTTCTCCAATTAACAGCAGTGCTCTGTCTGTTACCAGTGTGGCGATACAAATTTCTACCAAGCGCTTGTTTCCCATATATTTTGGAGTAATCACTTTTTTACCACTTTTACCCCCTGTAATATAAGTCAACACCGAACGAGGTGACATTTTCCATCCTGTTGGAATGGGATCTGTTTCATTTGCGATTAATGTTTCTATTTCTTCTTTGTATAATTCTTCTGCCGGAAGGCGTAGTATATCATTTGCCATAATTTGCACCTTTTCCCTTTCTCTTATTTTTCTTATTTTTCTTTTATTCTTTGTACTTCATTTTTAGAATTCTTTCAATAACTCTATCTTCTGCTCGCATATCGCCTAATACTTTTTAATCTGCATATGTAGTTTTCAACTTTCTATTTATCTCAGAAAGCATTTCGTTTTTCGTTTTTTTACTTATAGTATTTAATTGCTCCAATTTTTCTTTTATTTCCAACAATACCTTTTTCTTATCCTCATAAGAAATCGGCATTCTATTTAGTATACCCGGCGTATACATCTTCCATCTAAGGCTATTTCCGCTTAAAGCACTCTGCATGCTATAATTGGTAAACATTTCTGTGTATTCTTCAGATGTTACATCAATTCCCATTCCATTTATATAATAAGTTAAAATGACATCTATTTCACTTCCTATAGAACAATATTTGTTAGCTTCAAAAGCAAATTTTACCGCAGCATCTACACATTTTTTATATTCCTTAGTACCTATCAGATCGTTACACCATCTTTCAAATAATTCAATTGTTTCTTCGATTGTATTCCTAATTTTGTCTGGATATGTTCTCTGATATTTTGTAAGTTTTGTTGTCATGTCTTCATTTTGTTTTTCTGGTACAAAATAGCTGGTATCTGAAACAAAGAACAGTAATGTTTCCGGAATTTCTTCAAAGATTCTTAACTCTGGATAATGGCCTTTTTCTGGGTTAGATAAATGAACCAGACAGTGCCATAATAAATAATATCCTTCCCTTACACAGTCATATCTAATACTTTTAAGCATCCAAAGCATAACATTTCTGTTTTTATATAGTTCCTCTCGAAATTCTTCAAATGCATGTTCTCCTGTTTCCTTCAATGCAAGAAAAAACCTTGCCGGAAAATAAAATTCTTTCTGTGCATGATACAGATTTTTTATCATTTCAATATATTCTTCACCTTCTTCCAGCAGATTGTCAATCAATACCTGATTCAACTCTCCTCGGTGACTGTAACCATACTGAGATTCTTTTTCAATATATTTATAATTTTCTGCTAATATAAGAAAACAGTCCTCTAGCTGTGCTTTTTTTCGTATCATATTTACTGCAAAATTTACTGCTGTATTATCATATTTTTTCTGACATCTTTCTATTGCTTCAAAAACTGCTTTTCTGGCAAATTCTGCACAGATGCCGCTTTTTGACTGAATAATATACTCTTCATGACTTTCCGGCAAATCGTAAATGACAGAAGAAGGTTCCATATATTTCTCTGTAAGTTTCTTCCAGATATCTTCCGCCTCTGGCGGATTTAACTTTGCAAGAACCAAAATCACCGCTGTTTTCACAACACCCTTTTCGGTTTTATAGAGTTCTAACAGCTTTGGAATATTTTTTTTAGAACAGCCCAATGCATATACTGCTGCCACACGGATGCTTTTTGGATACTTTTCCTCTTCAATTAAACTTAAATACCAGTCATTTTCCCGATCACCAGATAAGCGGCAGATCAGACGAACATAATATGCCGTTTTATTTTTTGCAGAATTCGTTTCTAAATCAAGCTGCTCCTTTAGAATAGGAGTAATGTCATCTCTAAACTGAGGCAGCAGAACCTCTGCCAGACTCTCTGTGATATTCGTCTCTTGTCTTAGATTCTGAATAAAACTTGGAAATACTCTTGGTTCCAACATAAGCTGTACATCCTTTTGTACATCATGCTGAATATTAATCTCTCCCTTGCCAAGTGCATTTTTAACTTCCTCCAAATACCGTTCTGATATCGTTTGTGGTTTCAAACAAATCTTTTTGTCTTCTTCTACACATTCTGATTTATCCAAAAAACTCCCCTGTGTTACTGCAAGTGCATCTGCCAGTGCAATACAATCCACCAATTTTTCTGCCGCATTTTCTGCTATAAATAAATTCTCACACATCTGATATAAACGCCCAAATACCTTATTCGCCTTAGACATAGGCTCAAATGCTTCTATTGCCCGTTTTAACCGAAAGTCCTCTGTAATCAGTCCACATCCTGCTGCTGCAACGGCATACAAACGTGTTCTTAATTCATAAAATGTATTTACATCCATTCTCTTTTGTCCTCCTTGTTTCACACACAACTATTATAGTAAACTTGTTTTGACAGTCATTGTATGGCATATGTTCTAACATAATGCTGCAATCCCTTTATTTGTTACAATGGAAATTGGACATACATAAATTCTTCTTGTTTCAAAATCATAGAATAGTTCACCTAATAAAGCTCCATTTTCCAAAATTTCCTTTGGTTCTAAATATAGGATATCACAAACTTCCGGATAATTTTCATTGGCTTTTAACCCAATGCCCTCTTCTTTATACTGCAGTACTCCATGACCATCTGCTGCAAATTTTATGCTGTCAAATGGAAGCAGCATAGCACAGACCTGTTCTGAAAGTGTATTTTTCAATTCATTCTTTGCCTTTTTCACTGCTTCTCCTATGGAGGTTTCTGTTTTACTTAAGATTTCTTCATAGTTTTTAGTTTCTAAATCTGTCTGCTCCATTCCTTCCCATCGGATACGTCTGTTCATTCCTCCCGGATAACGATAAAGCACAGGAATATGGTAGACACCAAATGCTGAATCTTCTGATTTAATATGTTTTGCTGATTTGTACGGACGAATATTTTCTGTTCTTGAAATCTCTCCGTTGTCCAAATCAATCCAATAACCAGTTTCAACATACGCTTTATGTATGTTGTCATTTAATACTGTAAAGGATAACTGCACAATCCTTGCATTTTCTTTATAAAGGCCGATTTGCCTTAATTGTGTCAGTTTCCATATTCCACCCATTGCTTCATAGAGAATGGAATCTTCCGGCTGTATATTGTCACTTTCTAATTTTGTATGAATATATTCCTTAGATTTCTTCACCGAAGAAGAAAGTCTGACACACAATGAGACCAGACGATTGAGTTCTTTATCATCCGGCTGCTCTGACAATTCTTCCGCCACTGTAATAATTTCTATCATAATCGCCTGCAATTCAGGCAGGTAATAATCTCCCAACTGTTTTGCAAGATTTTTGTAGGAAGCAGAAGAACTTCCATTGATAGAGGATACACCTCTGTTTAACAAATCTGTGGCAAATGTTTCTGCCAACTCCAGCCCTTCTAACTGCTTTTGCAGTTTTTTCTTTGCCGCTGCAAGACTTACTTTAGACGGTTTTTTCGGACCATTCTTTTCCTCTTCCTTAGCTTTTTCCTTTCGTTTTGTAATTTTCTCTCTCTTATTTGCTACATCTTCTGGTACTTCTGCTACCCCAAAATTCTTTCCATTTACCCATTCGTACATAATGGCAAGACTATGCTTACATGGAAACTGCCTGCTTGGACAGGAGCATCTGAACACAGGAGCATCTCCCGAAAAATCTGCTGATGTGTGATACCCTGTTTTTCCACTTCCCTTACATTCTCCAAATATCAAGTCTTTGTTTTCTGTTTGATACAATGTGACAAATCCACCTGAACGGGAAATTTTCTGTGCATTAGTTATTGCATTCTGGTTTGGTGCTAAAGAGCGTATCAATTCTTCTGTAATTATTTCTGCCGTTTGTGACATGTTCTTTCCTCCTCGTTTTCATTAAGTACGTAAGTATGTTGTTATACTCTATATCTTATATTATCTTATTTTACAAAAATAAACAATAGATTTGTAACTTTTATTATCATTTTTGATATTTTCTATGAAAGTACTCTTTTTGCTTTAGAGCGTGTTTGAATGATACCTTCTGAATCGTTATAATAGTTTTATAAAAAGGAACTGCAGCATCAAGTCAAAACATACCATATATAGCTGCTGATATCTCAGCTATCAACGATATGTTGTATCATTTGATTTTAATGCAACAGTCCCTTTTTATTCCCGCAGGCAATGAACCTGCTCTTCATGTCTTTGATAATGCAAAAATGCAAGTATCATATTTTAAATTTTCATTTACAATCAATGTTTTTTTAATTGATTCTGAATCTTAACAAATATCTCAATAATATCCGGATCAAACGCTTTTCCTGCGTCTTCAATCATAATCTTCATTGCCTCTTCATGTGAAAATGCTTTCCGGTAACATCTGTCACTGGTCAGTATATCATATACATCCACCACTGCTGTAATGCGGGCTGCTAATGGAATTTCTTTTCCCCGTAAACCTTTTGGATAACCGCTTCCATCCCAATTTTCATGATGATAACGAGCAATATCTACTGCCATCATAATAAAATCATTATGTTCATTATGACTGTATATTTCCATTAAATTGTCTGCACCAATTTCTGTATGGGCTTTCATATTTTCCATCTCTTCCTCAGTCAATTTCTCTGGTTTTAATAAAATATTATCCCTAATTGCCAATTTACCTATGTCATGCAACGGTGCAGCCATTTCAATTGCATCAATAAAAGAAGTAGTTACTTCTTTCTCAAATTTAGGACTAAACTGCAAACTCATCGCCAGTAATTTACAATTTTTTGCCACATTTTCAATGTGTGTTCCTGAAGCATCATCTCTCGACTCAGACAGCTTCAGCAAGACATAAATAATATTTTTCTGTTCATTTGAAATTTTCTGAATATGCTCATTTACCATTTTAAATAACCGCCTGTTATGCATTTTTAACTCCTGCTGCATCTGGTATAATTTCAAATGTGTATTAACACGAAGTGTAATTTCTTCTAATTCAAAAGGTTTAACAATAAAGTCCACTGCACCCAATTTAAATCCTTTTATTTTATCTTCTGTTGAATTCAAAGCTGAAATAAATATAATTGGAATATCTTTTGTCTTTGCATCTTGTTTTAACAGCTCACAACATTCAAAACCATCTATATCAGGCATGGATATATCCAGCAATATTAAATGAGGCATTTTTTTTGCTATAGCGGCAAATGCTTGTTTTACACTTGTAACAGGTCTTGCCATATATCCTATACTTTTTATCATCTCTGCTAATATAACAAGATTTGATGTTGTATCATCTACAATTAAAATATTATATTCTGGATTTCCTTGAATTAATTTCTTCATGATAATTCCTCCTCCTTTATGTAATCCTGCAACATCTTGACAAAATCGTTATATGCTTCCAAAGAATTGTCATGATCTGATTTTCTAATAACCATTTCCATGCAAAATGCTTTTTTCTTTATCTCAGAATTATCAGAAACCAGTTTTTTTACAGTAGAAGCAAATCCTTCCGCCTTCTCCCAGTTTTCCATTTCAATACAGATTACCAGTTTTTCTAATGTAGATTTTAACTCTTTTATATTATCAGAAGAACCAAATCTATATAATTCATCTGCAGCATAAGACTCATCTGTTATGCTCGATATCGCTCTTCTTTGTGTTCCGTCGTATACAAAAGCACCTTTTTCATATGCGCTTTTCTGCTCTCCCACAGAAGGCAATTTTAAGCGAATAGAAAATGAAAAGGTGGTTCCTTTTCCTGCCTCGCTATCCACCTGTATTTCTCCATCCATTAATTCTACTAACTCTTTTACAATGGCAAGCCCAAGACCTGTTCCTCCAAAACGCCTAGTAATAGATGCATCTACCTGTGAAAAACTTTTAAATAATTTATGCATATCCTCTTTTGCAATCCCTATTCCGGTATCACTTATCATAAAAAACAATTCGATATATCCATTCACTTCCATACTCTTGCATACATCAACAATAATCTGCCCCACTGCAGTAAATTTTACTGCATTAGACAATAAATTCGTAATAATCTGCGAAATACGAAGCTCATCTCCGATTAATTGATCTGGTATTTCACTAGAAATATTCAACAATAATTTCAATCCTTTTTCATTAATTGGTGTAATATTCATGGCAATGGTTTTATCCATAAATTCATGAAAAGAAAATTCTCTCTCCTCTAATGTAAATTTTCCTGCTTCCATTTTTGAAAAATCCAAGAGGTTGTTGATAATTTGTATCATATTAGAACAGCACAACTGTATCACATTAATAGAATCCAATTGGTCTTTGTTTAAATCGGTTTCCATCAAATTCTTTGAAATTCCCTTAATTCCATTTACAGGTGTCCTTAATTCATGTGTTACATTAGAAACAAATTCATTTCTCACTTTCATGGCATCTTCTACTTTCTCTTTTGCCTTTACCATATCTTTAATGGCATTCGCCCTGACAGCCGCATTTACACACATACATATTCCAAGAAAACCTGTTTCTGTCTGCTCTATAATTACCCTGAAATCTACTGCAAAACAAGTTAAATTTTTTCGGTATGCTACTGTTTCTGTATATTTTCCCTCTGTTAATCCATAGCTTTCCACATTTTTGCCATTCATCCGCATTACTCTTGGAAACACATCTGTTATATTTACCCCCTCAAAACCATCTTTATAACCCAAATCTTCTTTTGCGGTCTTATTTCCTCCTAATATCATACCAGATTCATCAAAAAATATAAATAATTCCAGAGCATTTTCATATATTCTCTCTATTCGGCTGTTTTTTGCATCTTCATATGCTCCCATATTTTCATCCTCCATCAATTCTTATTCACAAATCGTGAAAATTCCTTTTAGTAATTTATCCAAGTCTATTGACATTCTTTTAAATATTGTTATATAATGAAGTATAACATGATAAGTCCATGAAATCTATATAGAAATAATAAAAATAGGAGGTTTTTTATGAATTTTAACAATCGTTTAAAGCAGCTACGACAAAAACACAAACTAACTCAAAGCGAATTAGCAGATATCCTTGGTTTAAAACCAACTGCAATTTCTAACTATGAGTCCAAAAGAAACGAGCCTTCTTTTGATAAATTAATTGCACTTTCAAAATATTTTGATGTTTCTTGTGATTATTTGTTAGGTATTTCTGATGCTTATCTTCCTATTGGCGGCGAAGTCCTTGACAAAGACATTGTGAGTTTTTTCAACCTTTATCAACAGCTGGATGATGGAAATTCTTCAGAATTACGTTCTTATGCAGATTACCTTTTATATCGTCAGGAAAAGGCAAAGGAAGAACAAGCAGCTTCAAAAGAAGAAAACTAGTTTTTAATGCGGCACTTATTTTTTTTGTGCCGTTTCTATTATCATTATACTACTATTCAAAATAACACATCTCTAACATACAGAAATCAATTTTATGAATAATTATACATTTTGATGGGAACTATGTTTAAAGTCCGAGGAGGACAAAATATCACTAAATCTGTATATACACAGAAAATCATTGAAGAATTCCTTGCTGAGATTAATAAAATTTAGCATTTTTTATTTGTGGCTCACTTGTATATCACTTGCCGCCCATGATACAATTTTATCCTCATTTTCCTTAAATTATCTAAATATTCATACAATTTAAAAAGCCCGTAAACGTGACGCTTACGGGCACTTTTTCTGTTAAAATTAAACTCCCTGTGCAAGCATAGCCTCTGCTACTTTTTCAAAGCCTGCTATATTTGCTCCAACTACATAATTTCCTTCAAATCCATAACGTTTTGCTGCATCATCTAAGTTATGGAAAATATTTACCATAATGGTTTGTAATTTGCTATCTACTTCTTCAAATGACCAGCTTAATCTCTCGCTGTTCTGAGACATTTCAAGTGCAGAAGTTGCAACACCGCCAGCATTTGCAGCCTTACCAGGTGCAAATAATACACCATTAGCTTGCAAATATTCTGTAGCTTCTAATGTAGTAGGCATATTAGCACCTTCTGCTACTGCGATACAGCCATTTGCTACAAGTGCTTTGGCATCTTCTAATAATAATTCATTTTGTGTCGCACATGGTAATGCAACATCACATTTTACAGTCCATACACCACGACCTTCATGGTATTCTGAATTTGGTCTGTAGTTTTTATATTCTGTTAATCTTGCACGTTTTACTTCTTTGATTTCTTTTAATGCTGCAACATCAATTCCATCTGGATCATACACCCATCCTGTAGAATCACTTACTGTTACTACTTTTGCACCTAACTGCTGTGCCTTTTGAGTTGCATAGATTGCAACATTACCAGAACCAGATACACAAACTGTTTTTCCATTCATATCTTTGCCATTTGATTTTAACATTTCCTGTGTTAAATAAAGCAATCCATATCCTGTTGCCTCTGTTCTTGCTAAAGAACCACCATAAGATAATCCTTTACCTGTTAAAACACCTTCATAAACACTTTTGATTTTCTTATACTGACCAAACATATATCCAATTTCTCTTGCGCCTGTTCCAATGTCTCCTGCTGGAACATCTGTGTCAGCACCAATATATTTGCACAATTCTGTCATAAAGCTTTGGCAGAATGCCATAACTTCACGATCTGATTTGCCTTTAGGATCAAAGTCAGAACCACCTTTTCCACCACCAATTGGAAGTCCAGTCAATGAATTTTTAAAAATCTGTTCAAAACCTAAAAATTTGATAATACCAACATTTACAGATGGATGCAGACGCAATCCACCCTTATATGGTCCAATGCTGTTATTAAACTGTACACGATATCCTGTATTTACCTGCACCTGACCTTTATCGTCTACCCAAGGCACACGGAACTTAAATTGTCTGTCTGGTTCAACTAATCTTTCTAACAAAGCTTCCTTTCTATACAAGGCTTCATTTGCATCAATTACAGGTCTTAACGATTCTAGTACCTCTTTTACAGCTTGATGAAATTCAGGTTCACTTGGATTTTTCTTAACAACTAATTCAATCACTTCGTCCACATAGCTCATGTGTTTATCCTCCTCAATTAATCTAATCTTTAGCAAGTTTATATTGATATCCGATTATGGAAACTTGTCACACATGTTTTCTAATCTTCGCTTTGAAACATCTGACACTTTAACCATAATTAACACCTATCTTCTTTGACCTGCTGTTCTCCATTATATCCCTTTCATTTAATTTTTTCAATAATTTGCTTTATTTTTTTTATTTTTTTCTTATTTTTAGGTAATAATTCATCTGTGTAAAAATGATTATGCAAATTGTATGCGGAAGCTCTCTAAAGCGTGTTTGGAAATTGCTTGTTACAAGATGTGTGTCATAATTTGTAGAAATTTGTTCTAAATTAAAGAGATGCAACAGGCGGCATTGAATGAATTGAGGGCGAATTCCATATCTTATTGCACAAAATCTTCCAGACCGAATGGTATCCAATTATGGTTTGATATTATTCATTTTATAATATCAAATGTATCATTCAACAAAATCCAATTGGCCAAAAACAGACGCATAACTTGCCAATATCCTACACCCATCAAATCATATTCAGATACTAAATTAAATTTTGCTTTCATACTTCTTACATCCTCAAACCAAACTTCATGTTCTATCCCATTTGACCAGTAACGGAAATATGGCGACTGGGCGGTTTCATCAAATTGAATCACAGCATTGTTTGAAGCGGCAATAAGGGGAGCAGATGTATTGCTGATTACTGTAGCTTTTGTCACACCACTCTGATAAGGCAGCGGCCAGTCATATCCATAGTTTGGAATTCCAAGATTAATTTTGGTATTGGGAATTTCTGTGATGGCATATTCAACTACTCTTCTTACCATATTAACAGGTGCTACTGCCATTGGTTCACTATATGTATATCATCATACATGCTATAGGTAAAATATCTATATTTCAAAACCAATT
>CAYRAV010000009.1:0-74184 GCA_964422365.1 uncultured Lachnospiraceae bacterium
AGAGAACCACAGACAGAAGCACCAAAACCATTGACAGCAGAAGAAATTTCCAGCCGGACAAATGCCACAGCAGGGAAGCTGCCAGAAATATGCAGCCAGACAAACGGAGCGATAAAAAAGCCGGCAGAACCACAACCGGATATCCTGCCCTTCCAATCCCGGAGCCTCTACGAATACGACAACCAGGGAAATCTAATTCAAGAGGTAAGAGAAAAAAACGGAAGCAAAAAGAAGAAAACCTACACCTATGACGGCTTCCACAGGCAGCAGAAAGTCCAGACCTACGACGGACAAGTCCAAATCAACCACTACGACGCCGAAGGACTCCACCATGAACTGGAAGAAAACGGAAAACTAGTCCAGTTCCTCTATTCCGACAGAGAAGTAGTGGCAGAAACAGGCACAGACGGAACCACCATCCGCTACCTAAGAGGCTATGAATTAATCAGTTCCGACAGCGAAAGTGCAAGAACCTACTACCATTATGTATCAGACGAGCAGGGAAGCATCACCCATATCCTGAGAGAAGACGAAGAAGGAAACCACCATCTCTGCAACCAGTACGAATACGGAGCCTTTGGAGACTACCGCCAAAAAGAAGAAAGAATAAAAGATAAACATGCTCATCATATACTATATAAAACAGGTTTTGGAAGCGACCAAAAAAATTGTCAAAACGGGGGCAAAAGATACTAAGAAAATATGGAATTGATCCAGTTATTGGAATAGAAAACTTAGTATGGGCTCCTAATGCAACAGGACAACATGTAACTGCCAATTTGAAAAAGGTTGTAGATGCTTCAGAGTGGGTTGATAAAAAGTATGATTCGTATGAAGCGATTGCCGCAATTTTAAAGAAATATGGAAAAATAGCATCTAAAAGAAGATAATTCGGAAAGGTAAAATATATGAATAAAAAATATGAAAAACTTGTTGAAAGTATGGAAAAAGCAGTAAGAAATGGTGATATAGGTGTAATTAGAAGATTACTTTGTGAGGATAGTAGATTATTGAACGAAATGACTCTTTTTGGTTCGTGGCTGCATATTGCAGCAGAAAATGAGCAGGTAGAGGTTGTAAAATGTTTGATAGATGCAGGAATTGATATAAATAAGAATGGAGATATCGAAGATCATGGTGCTATTTGCAATGCTGTATCTGCGGGAAATATGGAAATTGTAAAGATATTAGTGGAGAATAATGCGTTATTGGATACAAGCAATGCGACTAAAAATCCATTATTTGATGCAATAGATTCTGGAAATTTAGAGATCGTACAATTTTTGGTAAAAAATGGTATAGATATTTCTGTTGAGTATGATTTAAGCTATGGAAAAATAGATGCATATAAATATTCTGCCATTCATGGAACAAAAGATATAACAGAATATTTGGTAACAAAGATGAAAGAAAAAAATATACCTATCTTAAAGAACAGACAAAGGAAGGAACGGGTTTATGATGCAGGTCATAAGCGAAATTTGGAAAAAACTGTTCTGAAAGAGCTTTTTGCTAAGGCAATTAGAGAAAGTGTAAAAGAGTTTTCTCTGAGATATAAAGAGGAAACAATTTATGCTATGTCATTTCGTATGCATTACACAGATGATATGCCAAAAGATCGTTATTTACCAGAGATTATTATGCAAACAAAAGAAAGTTATGAAGAACAGTGGTCAAATAAGGAAAGAGCTTTATATTTTAAATATATACCAGAAGAATATAAGTATGTTGATATAGGTAAAGGGGCTTTTTATGAACTTAGTGAGTATTTATTTCAAAATTGTTTAAATGTTGAAATATGTAAAAAATTAGAGGATGAGGAAAAACAGGAAGAAATGGAAGAGGCAATTATACAAGAAAATCGTAAAATTGAAAGAATATTGGCAGAAACAGTTGCAGAATTAAGAAAAGAAGGTATTTTTAAGGATAAATCAGGTCAAGAATTTTATATATTTCCATATGTGGAGGAAGATGATTGGGAAGAGGAAATAGAATTTATTTCTAATGCAAAAATTATGAATAAAGGTATGGATTTAGAAGAATATTTGGAATACATGTTAGAGGAAGAAGATTAAATTTTTCACTGATATTACAAAGCTATTTATAATATGTATTATATTTAGGATAATGATTCATGCTAGTGTAGTGACACGTTGATATTTACATTTACCACCGCCTTTCTAAGAGGCAGTAGTAAATGTAGGATACAAAGAACTCAGCTTTATTCGGGCATCACCTGTCTGAAAATGCCAGTTGACTTTTGCCGCGGCTGTATTTCTCTCCGCTTCCCATGCTGACAGTTCACTGCGTAACAAACCTATTTCAGCAATCTGGCGGGAAAGACACTGTCTGGTCATTACATTCAGTTCAATTTCCGCAATATACAGCCAGCTGCCATGCTTTGGTGTATAATGAATCTCCAGCCTTTTAATGATGAGTCTCGCTTCTTCTGGTGGATAACGTTTGTACAATGAAGCCGGTTTATGTGTATTGAGGTTATCCATCACAAGGATGATCTTTTCAGCGTCAGGATACATGACATCTGACAGATACTTAATTTCTTCTGCCCAGTCAACAGCCGTGCGGTGTTCCCGTACACTTACATGATGTGTTCCGCCAAGTGGCTCTACAAAGGCAAATATGCTGACAGTACCGTTACGGACATACTCAGAATCTGTTTTCTGGTCGCTTCCAGGGATCATTGGCAGCGGCTCCCTTGCTTCTCCAAGAAGCTGGTATGGCTTTTCATCCATGCAGACGACCGGGTGCCTTGCGTCATAAGGAAGTTATAGACATCAAGAACATCCTCCATACATGCTATGAATTCGGGATCTTCTTTTGCCGGGATACACCAGTAGTCGTTTTTGTGAGGTCGAAGTTTGTTTTTTTAAGGCATTGCGGATTGCCTCCCTGCTTACCGGGGTTTCCAGAATGACTTTGGATTCTTTTTCCAGTAAACGGATCGTCCATCTGGAATGCCCTTCCGGGACAGGCCCGCAAGCCAGTTCAATCAGCCGGGCCTCTGTACGTCCGTCAACCTTGCGTCTTGCGTTATCTGAATTAATGCTCCTTTTGAATTCAGTAACCGCACCGATACCGCCGTCAGTATATTTTGAAACAGTATTGGCAACAGTTGACAGACAGACACCGTTGGATTTCGCACTCTGCTCATGTGTTAAGACTTTTCCATGCGCTTCATCCAAAATATGCTTTTTAGGTCTTGCCATAGTAATCGCCGCTGTTTCTTTTATTATACCGCAAAACAGAAATGATTACCAGAAACAGTTATTTAAATATCAACGTGTCAGTACACTAGTATAAAATTTTATATTTTCAGCTATTTACATATAGGCATTTTAATGGTATAGTAATGTTTGGATAGTATTCCGAAAAGAAACTATACCATTTTGACTTATTAGAATGAATGCTATTTTAAAGTGTTGTATTATCATAAAAGAATGGGAGATGCAGCAGATACTTATAGGCAGCTCATATCCATAAGGAATGGGACTCACTCCTCCGAATATGGAGGTGATTTTATGCGACTGGGATTTATTGGTGCCGGAAAGGTTGGCACGACTTTGGGAAAATATTTCGTTTCTATGTCTGTTCAGATTGATAAAAAGGATGGAATAGTGCAGAATTTTACCCTGTCAGGTTATTACAGCAGAAATACAAAATCCGCAGAAGAAGCAGCAATTTTTACAAATTCAACCAAATATGATACATTAGAACAAATAATAGAGGACAGTGATCTTCTTTTCCTAACCGTTCCTGATGATGCAATCAGCATCGTGTGGGACAGTATCAAAAGGTTGCCTATCAAAGAGAAAATAATATGTCATTGCAGCGGTTCTTTATCATCCGCTGTCTTTTCGGAAATAGAAAGTACAGGTGCATATGCCTATTCTATCCATCCGCTATTTGCAATCAGCAGTAAAACAGAATCCTATCAGACAATGAAAGAAGCAGTTTTTACACTAGAAGGAAATGAAAAACATTTGGAACAGTTACAGAAATTTTTGCAAAGTTTTGGAAATGAGGTTTCAGTTGTAGGAACAGAAGCTAAAGCAAAATATCATGCAGCTGCAGTTATGGCAAGCAACCATGTGGTGGCACTGGCACAGATTGCCATTCATTTATTGCAGCAGTGTGGTTTTTCGGAAAATTCTGCAAGGAAAGCATTGGGACCTTTGCTTTGCGGCAACGCAGCCAGTGTGAGCCAAAAGGGGGCTGTGGAAGCATTGACAGGGCCTATTGAGAGAAATGATGTAGGGACAGTAAGAAAACATATGGATTGTCTGGAGACAGATACCAGAGAATTGTATGTACAGTTGTCTAAAATACTGATAGGAACAGCAAAAGAAAAGCATCCAAAATGGGATTATAATGAAATGGAACAATTGCTTTCAAACAGTTACAGAACCTCCATGCATCCTTAATGCATCACCATAAATGAAGGTCATGAGATGCATGTCGGAATACCTGAATTCAGTTTTTTGCTAAAGCAAAAAAGGGTACTTTCATAGAAATATTTAGATAGGTAGAAAGGAAAAGAAAAATGAAGAATACAGTTATTACATTACAACAGCAGAAGGAAAACAAAGACAAAATTACCATGCTTACTGCTTACGATTACTCTATGGCGAAATTAATCGATGAAGCGGGAGTAAACTGCATTTTAGTAGGAGATTCCCTTGGAAATGTAATTTTAGGGTATGAAGATACCATTTCAGTTACTATGGAAGATATGATACATCATACTGCAGCAGTAGCAAGAGGAGCAAAAGATGCATTTATTGTAGCAGACATGCCTTTTATGTCTTATCAAACTTCTGTTTATGATGCAATGGTAAATGCAGGAAGGTTAATGAAGGAGGGACGTGCCAATGCAGTGAAATTGGAAGGTGGTGTGTCTGTATGTCCTCAGATTAAGGCGATTGTGGAGGCATCTATCCCTGTTGTGGCACATTTAGGATTAACACCGCAGTCTGTCAATGCATTTGGCGGTTTCAAGGTGCAGGGGAAAAGCGAAGCAACAGCAAAAAAATTGGTGGAAGATGCAAAAGCAGTGGAAAATGCAGGGGCATGTATGGTAGTATTAGAATGTGTGCCCGCCCGTTTGGCTAAACTGGTAACAGAAAAGATTTCTATTCCAACTATTGGTATTGGTGCAGGAAATGAATGTGATGGACAAGTACTTGTTTATCAGGATATGCTGGGTATGTTTTCAGATTTTACACCAAAGTTTGCGAAACGTTTTGCAAATGTAGGTGAAATCATGAAAGAGGCTTTTGGTGCCTATATAAATGAGGTAAAGGAACAAAAATTTCCAGCTGAGGAGCATGTGTATGGGATTGATGAGGAAGTGTTAGACAAATTGTATTAGAGCGTGTTTGAAAATTTATTGCTGCAATCTGTACGCCTCACTTTGCGAGGATATTTGTTCCAATCTGCATGCCTCGTTGTGTGTGTTGTCTGACTTGCATAGGTTGGTGTATATTGGAAACAGGTTTTGATATCAAAAAAGAAATAACCTAAATAGAATTTGTAGAAGGAACATAGGAGGTAGACAAAGATGCAAAGTTCAGATTTAGAAATAATGGTGGGGAAAAATGAGAATATTTTATGGAAAGGCAAACCGAATAAAAAGTGTTTTATATTAGAAAGTATTTTTAATCCATTGCTTCCAGTTGCATTTTTATGGGGACTTTTTGATTTTGGATTCATAGGATTAACAATGTCTGCTGGAACTAACGGAATGGGATTAGTACTTTTTTTCTTTTTTGCAATTCATCTAATGCCGGTATGGATGTATATTGGCGGTGTACTTTTATCTTTTAGGAAATACAAAAATACAGAGTATATAATCACCGACAGAGGAATTTATGTTTCCGGAGGTACATTTTCTTACACATATGAAATGAAACCATTTACGGATCTTTCACATATTACTATACACAGAGGAATGATTGATCAGTGGCTGGGTGTAGGAGATGTTATATCGGTTTGTAATCATAGAGGATATAATACATATTCGTCTCATGAACATAATACACATGCATCCCATGGATTAGCAATCTGTGATATTTCAGATTATCAGAAAGTATTTGAAATGATAAAGGATCTACAGACAGATATTTATTCAGACACAATGTATCCAAATGATTTAAGGCCACAGGAAAATCCAGGGTATCAGACGCAGTATACAAAAAAGGACCAGTGGTAATTTTGGTGTAGTTGTTCTATATATGAAATAGGCATAAAAATAGATAAGAAAGGACAATAGTAACAATCATGAAAGTTGTAACAACAATAAGAGAAGTAAGAGAAATTATAAAGAAATGGAAAAAGGAAGGAAAAACAGTTGGTCTAGTTCCAACAATGGGGTATCTTCATGAAGGGCATCAAAGCCTGATTGAGCGTGCAGGGGAAAATGACAAGGTTGTTGTGAGTATTTTTGTTAATCCAATGCAATTTGGTCCTACAGAAGATTTAGACAGTTATCCAAGAGATTTAGAGCATGACAGTGCAATTTGTGAAAAAGCAGGGGCAGATTTGATTTTCCATCCAGAACCAGATGAAATGTATGCATCGGATTTCTCTACTTTTGTGGATATGACTATGCTGACAGAGGAATTATGCGGGTTAAGCCGTCCGATACATTTTAGAGGGGTATGTACAGTTGTATCAAAATTATTCCATATTGTGACACCAGACAGAGCCTATTTTGGACAAAAGGATGCACAGCAGTTAGCGGTGATTAAACACATGGTAAGGGATTTAAATATGGATATTGAGGTGATTGGATGTCCAATTGTCCGTGAAAGTGATGGACTTGCAAAAAGTTCAAGAAATACCTATCTTAATAAAGAAGAAAGACAGGCAGCATTGATTGTCAGCAAATCTATCCGTCTGGGGGAAGAAATGGTAAAAAACGGAGAACGTGATGCAAAGAACGTGATTCAGGCAATGAGTGACTTGACAGCAACAGAGCCTCTTGCAAAGATTGATTATATCAAGGTGGTAGATGCACTTTCCATGCAGCAGGTAGAGAAAATTGAAAAGGATGTTTTGGTGGCAGTGGCGATTTATATTGGAAAGACACGATTGATTGATAATTTCAGTTTTGAGTTATGATAGGTGCTTTATAGTAAAAACTCCAGAGGTAATAGTATGAAATCTGAAAAAGGAAAGAAATCAATTATATAGTGACCTGTATCAGAGAGTTTACAGTAAGACACACTTTAGGATACTGCTCATAAAAAAATTGAGTTCAAAAACGGGTGATTAAGAAACATTTTTAAATAGATTAAGATACAAAAAGAAAGGAATAGAATCACATGCAATTAACAATGTTAAAAGGAAAAATTCATCGTGCAACAGTTGTACAGGCAGAATTAGATTATGTAGGAAGTATTACAGTAGACCCTGATTTATTAGAGGCAGCAGGTATTTTAGAATATGAAATGGTGCAGATTGTGGATATTGACAACGGAGCACGGTTTGAAACATATACGATTGCAGGAGAAAGAGGTTCCGGCATGATTTGCTTAAATGGAGCTGCGGCCCGCTGTGTACAGGTAAAGGACAAGATTATTATTATGTGTTATGCATCCATGACACCAGAAGAAGCAAAAGAACATAAACCAAATGTTGTTTTCGTGGATGAAAATAATAGAATAGCAAGAAAAACCAATTATGAAAAACATGGATTATTGTCTGATATGTAGGACTGTGTCTGTGATGCTTTGTATGTTATAGCTTAGTCATGTAAACTTGCTTTAGAGCGATACCCAGCAAGAATAATTCTTGATAGTAGAAAGCAAAGCGAATCTCTCATTCAGGAGCAAATCCAAATGAAAAGAAGGTGTATATACTTATGTTAAAAAATAAAACAGTAGTTTTAGGTGTCACAGGCAGCATTGCTGCATACAAAATTGCAAATCTGGCAAGTATGCTTGTAAAACAGCATTGTGATGTACATGTTATCATGACGCAGAATGCAACACATTTTATCAATCCTATTACATTTGAAACACTGACCAATAACAAATGTCTGGTGGAAACATTTGACAGAAATTTTCAATTTCATGTAGCACATGTTTCATTGGCACAAAAGGCAGATGTGATGCTGATTGCCCCGGCATCTGCAAATATTATTGGAAAAATGGCACATGGGATAGCGGATGATATGTTGAGTACTACTGCATTGGCATGTACAGCACCTATACTGATCTCTCCTGCTATGAATACAAGAATGTATGAAAATCAAATTGTCCAGGATAATCTGCAGACATTAGAAAAATGTGGCATGACAATTATAGAACCGGCAGTCGGGATGTTGGCATGCAGGGATGTGGGAGCAGGCAAAATGCCAAGTGAAGAGCTGCTTATGGAGTATATTTTAAAAACGATTGCATGTCCAAAGGATTTATTCGGAAAAAAAATATTAGTAACAGCGGGAGCAACAAGAGAAAGCATTGATCCGGTGCGTTTTATCAGTAATCGTTCTACAGGAAAAATGGGATATGCCATTGCAAAAAGGGCAATGCTCCGGGGAGCAGATGTGACATTGGTTACCGGACCAACTTCTATAAAAGCACCATCTTTTGTAAATCTTATTGAGATTGAAACAGCACAGGAAATGTATGAGGCAGTTGTAGAACAGTTTCCAGCACAGGATATTATTATTAAGTCAGCAGCAGTAGCTGATTACCGGCCTTCCAAAGTCAGTGATCAAAAAATCAAGAAAAAAGAGGGAGAGATGTCTATTTCATTAGAGCGTACACAGGATATTTTAAGTTATCTTGGACAGCATAAAAAGAAAGGACAATTTATTTGTGGGTTTTCAATGGAAACACAAAACATGCTGGAAAATTCTAAGTTAAAATTAAAAAAGAAAAATGCTGACATGATAGTGGCGAATAATCTAAAGGATGCTGGTGCGGGATTTGGAACAGATACCAATATTGTCACAATCATTACAAAAGAGGAAGTAATGGAGCTGTCAATGATGTCAAAGGAAGAAGTGGCAGATGTGATTTTAGACAGCATTTCAAAACATAGCAAATTGTAAACTGCAGGGCAGATATTTGATATCAATAATATGGCTGGATGTAAGATATATTATTTTGTAGAGAAGAAAATAAGTTGAACGAACAAAAAGAATGATTGATATTTTGTTATATTCAATATTATAGGATATGGAATCATGTACTTTTTAGATTTATTATAGTAACAGTAAAAGTAAAAGGCTGTTGTATTATGAGTAGGCATTTATATAATTTTTGGCTGATATGGCATAAATTATAATAAGACTTGCCTTCTGTTTAATATAGCAGTTTTTTTATATTATATAAATATTTTATCAACAAAAATGCTTGTATTTCCGTTTGGTAGCTTTCACCATAGGGATTACATATAATTCTACAGCTTGCTGCATAGAGAAGTTTGATGTCCCATCAGATTGTTGTGAGAGATTTGACTTTTGAAATGTGTAGATCTATGCGTTAATATTCTTTGAAGAAAAGAAAATGAGATATAAAGTGTAGTGGATACAAAGAAAATAGCAATGATAAATGGCATAAATTGACAGAAATTCAGTGCAATAATATAATAAAAGCCGTACAAATGAAGAAATATGGAGTGGTTTATCATGTATAGAATTGGAATTTGTGATGATAAAAAAGTAGAAGCGCATGTAGCTGCACTGTATGTGAAAGATTATGCCAAGCGTCAGGATTATCAATGCTCTGTAAGAGAATTTTATTCAGCAGAAAAAATGGAGAAATTTTTATTAAAAGAGGAATTAGACATTGTATTGCTGGACATTGATTTAAATGGAGATGAGGAAAGTGGAAGAAAAGGTTTGTCAAAGGACAATGGAATTGATTTGGCAAGAAAAATTCGAAGCATTTACCCGGATTTGGTAATTGTGTTTATAACGGGGCATCGGGAATTTACTGCCCATGCATTTGATGTGGAAGCAATGGGATATATCTTAAAACCGATAGACCCAAAAAGATTAGATCGTATTCTGAAAAAATGTATTCTCCAAGTAAATGCATTAAAGAGTGAGGAGGAGTGTGCAGAAATCATTGTAACAGAAGGAAATATAAAAAAGAAGTTAAAGCTGTTTGATATTATACGAGCAGAAAGGCAACAAAGAAAAACTAAAATTTTAACAGTAGAAAGAGAGTATTATGTATCAGAAACAATAGCTAATTTAGAAGGGCAGGCAGGAGAAAAGTTTTTGCGTATCAGCCAGAGTGATCTTGTAAATCTCAATAAGGTTGTTGGTATAGAAAAAAGGCAGATCATATTAAGAGATGGTACGTATTTGAATATAGGCAGAACTTATATGAAAAGAGTGAGGGAAGGGTATTTTGGAAAAAAGAAATAGAAGAAATTCGGATACAGTATATTTGTGATTCAGATTATAATATATGTATGATAATTGTGCAGAAAAATGTGAAACAGAATGAATAGAATTATCGCAATTTTATGATATGTAGAGAGGAATATGAATGGAAGAAAAGATAAGTGTTATATTGGATTTGAGTTATTTTATGTTGGATTCTGCTATTGTTTATAAAATAATGCAATCTATGTTAGAGCAAAGAAATAAAAGGTATTCTAAATGGAGGTTTATGATGCTGTTGTATAGCATATTTCTATTGAAATATATAACAGGATTTTTGGACATAGATTATCTGGATACACCTTTAGTAGGAACTGTGATTACAGTAGGAGTGTATATAGGGATATTTTTGATAACGGTTGTATTTTTTAAAGGAAGGGTGAGCGAGAAGATAGTTCTGGTATTTACATATATTATGTTAGCATCTACTGTAGAATTGTTTCTTATATTGTTTTCTATGGTGTTTTTTCATATTTCAAAGGAAGAAATTATGGAGAACTACTATATTTTCTATTTTGAATTGGGATGTTCGAAGATAATACAATTATTTTTTGTGCAGATACTTGGAAAAAGAAAAACGAAGAAAAAGTCTTTCATACAATTTACATTTACATTTGAGATCGCTTGTATTATTGTTTTTGATTTTATATTTTTGATTCTGGGCCTTCTTATTATTAGATGGAATAAAGTCTTTATTGAAAATGCACATATCTATTTTGCAATTATGCTGGCAATACTTTTTACGATTTCATTTGTATTTATTATTGTGATTCTGAAATTGATTAAAAGAAGAAATGAAGAATTGGAATTAAAGAGCCGTATACAGACAATGGAATTAGAGAAAAAATATAATGCCAGAATACAAGAGATGGAACAGAGATTAAGAGTGTTACGTCATGATATGAATAACCATATGAATGTGATGAAGGGGTTGTTATATTTAGAGGAGTATGATGAATTAAAGAAGTATTTCAATGAAATTGACCAAGAATTAGAAATGGCAAATAATGTATTGGTGTTAGAAGAAAAGGCACTTTCTGTATTATTAAATGAAAAGGTAAGAAAAGCAAGAGAAGCAGAAATTGCATTAGAGTTGGAAGTGAGCAAGGAGAAAATAAATATGCCGGTTGCTGAGTTATGTGCTTTGACAGGCAACTTGTTAGATAATGCAATAGAGGCTGTTGAAAAAGTAAACGAGCAAAAATATATTTATTTTTCTCTTGCCGTTTATGAGGATAAAATAGAGATGTTCTGTAGAAATCCCTATAAAGGAGCAATTATAGGAAAAGAAGGCGGTGGTTTCCTTACTACGAAAGAAGATAAGGAACAGCATGGCTGGGGCACAAAGCAAATCCGTGAAATAGTTGAAAAAAATAATGGGAAATTAGAAATCTCATATGATTCGGAATTTTGTGTACATATTACCATATAAATCAATCAAAGTGAATGATGTGTTTTTTGAGGAAATAAAAGTGAAATACTTGTTAGGGTTTGAACGAGTATTCCCATAGTGGATATAGTAATATAATATTCTAGTTTTAAAGAAAACAAATAATTGAATAATACGAGAAGGGTCAAAATTAAGCTTATAATAATCGAAATTATGAGTGCAATTTTTGTATTGCGGCTTTTGGAATTCCTATTTTGCAGAAATGAGAATCCCAGTCTGCATAGAGCAATAGAAAGGATAATATAAAAATAGTCTGGATTCTGACTAATGGGATTTGATACAATAATACTAAGAAGTAAAAGAAAAACAAATAAAGCAATGCATTGTAAATGATTTTTTGCATGGATCCCACCTCCATAAGTGCGAAGAGGGATGAAAAAAATCATATAACACAAAATTTCTTTCTCTAAATGAAATAAAAAAGCGAGAATACATAGTATCATGCTATTTATAAATACAGATAATAATGTTTCAATACCGTACAAATAAATATCCTCTTCTGTCTGATTAGAAACCTGAATTTTCAAAAGAGATAACAATTTTTTTGAGATGGATTGATATGACATATATATTCTCCTTATGTTAGTTTATAAATGGCAATATATAAAAAACAAATGAGCCTGTGATTTTTGATATAAAAACCATTTTCTTAAAGTACTTGATAATAACTTAATAATAAGAAATTATCTATTTTTATCTAAAAGCAAATTTATATTTTCAAGAGTAACGTTATCTGTTTTTTTTGCTTCTCCAAAATAAAAAAGACATTTGTAATTATTAGTACGTGCAGCAATTAAGGCAAATAAAGCAAAATAGTGTACAAAAGATTTTCCAAACATGCTGCGTAATTTTAATAAAGTTTTTTTCATTTTTATTACCTCATCTTTCCTTGAACAAAATATGTGAATAATTGAAATTTAATGTATTGGATTTTCTCCATCGCTGCCAAGCGCAAATACAGCCATTTCTGCATTATTGGAAACATGCAGAGCGGCAGTCTTGCTGTTTGGGGGAATAAATTTCATAACATATGTATTCTAGAAGAAAATAGTAATATTTAGAATTTTATGATAGGAATCGGTTAAAAAAGTGTAAAAAAGCAAATTTTGAAAATAAAAAGATGCAGAATAAGCAAAAAAAAGTGTAAGATTGTTATAGAAAGTAAAAAAATGATTTTTACAAGTATAAATGAGAGGAAATAGAGAAGAAATTTCTATTATATTACATTTTTATTGTATAATACTGTAAAATAGTATCATTAAGTGTAAAATAAGCAAGAAAAAATGTAATTTTGATATAAATCATTGACTTTTGGAGTATTGTTTATCATAGTGTATAGTATTTTTGGAATTATAAAAAAGCAGGAGGAAATTAGCGGTTTCAAAATCATATATTATTGCAACTTTTTCAGCTATCTTGTATAATGAAACAAGCTGATTACAATTAATTAAAGAAAAAATATTATTTACTTTAGAAGAATGTAGGAAATATCATTGTATTGTGTTAGAAGAATAAAAGGTGAGCAAAACCAAAATTAAAAAATTTGATTGGAGGAAATAAATATGAAATATATTGCGGAATTAAAAGAAGATATGGTTATATCAGAAATTTATTTTTGCAAGAAAAAACAGGAGTTATTAACAAAAGCAGGGAAGACCTATTTTGCTGTGACATTACAGGATAAAACAGGAACATTAGATGCAAAAGTATGGAATACTGGTTCTGGAGGAATTGAGGAATTTTCTTCTATGGATTATGTATTTGTATCAGGGCGTATTACCAGTTTTCAAGGAGCACTTCAGTTAAACATTGACCGTGTAAGAAAATGCAGGGAAGGGGAATATAATCCAGCAGATTATATGCCAATGACTGATAAAAATGTGGCAGAGATGTATCAGGAACTTTTAAATACCATTAAAAAAATGGAAAATCCGTATTTAAAGAAAGTATCCCAGATATTTTTTGTAGAAGATGGAGAGTTTGCTAAGGCATTTCAATATCACTCTGCCGCAAAAAGTGTACATCATGGATTTATTGGTGGTTTACTAGAACATACAGTAGGAGTAGTAAGAATTTGCGAATATATGGCACAACACTATCCGCTTATTAATCGCGATTTGCTGGTGTGTGCAGCAATGTTTCATGATATGGGAAAACTTGAGGAATTGTCGCGTTTTCCGGAAAACGATTATACAGATGATGGACAGTTACTGGGGCATATTTTTATTGGTGCAGAGAAATTAGGGCAGGCAATTGCAACAATTCCTAATTTCCCAAGGAAACTCTCATCAGAGCTACGCCATTGTATTCTGGCACATCATGGAGAGTTAGAATATGGTTCTCCCAAGAAGCCTGCATTGATTGAAGCACTTGCGCTTAGTCTGGCAGATAATATGGATGCAAAAATGCAGACTATGTCAGAGGCACTTGGAAATTCACTGGATACGACAGAATGGCTGGGATATAATCGCATGTTTGAGAGTAATATCCGCAGGAGTTCAAAATAAAAACAAATTGTCTATAAAATAGTTTCTTCCATAATAATTTTTATCTTTTGTAAAGCTGCTAGAGCGTGTTTTAAAATTCATTGCTGCAATCTGCACGCCCCACTTTGTGTGCTATTTGCCCCAAATTTAATTGATGCAGCCCGCTGCAACTCATAAATTTGGAACAAATCCCCCACAAATTGTGACGCACATCTTGTAACAAGCAATTTTCAAACACGCTCTAGAGTGTGTTTGAAAGAATAAAGGTTATGGACTATTAGGAAGATATTGTAAGATATTGATGGGAATAACAGAAAGGTTTTTATATATGGGAAAACAGAATCGAAAAGTGCAGGCAAGAAGCATTGTTTTAGATGGAAAAACTTTGAAAAAAAATGATACAATAGAACTGCAGATTAGTGATTTGACTTCGGAAGGAGAAGGGATTGGGAAAATTGATGGGTATGTAGTTTTTGTAAAAGATGCTCTTCCAGGTGAAGTGGTAAAAGTGATACTTACAAAATTGAAGAAAAATTATGGATATGGGAGATTGGCGGAGATTATTATACCCTCTCCTTCACGTGTTGTGCCAAAATGTCAGGCAGCAAAGCAGTGTGGAGGTTGTCAACTACAGCATCTGTCCTATGAAAAGCAGTTGGAATTTAAGGAGGATAAAATTAGAGGCTGTTTGACGAAAATTGGAAAATTAGATATGGATACAATTGAGATGGAGCCGATTCTTTCCATGGAGAATCCATTTTATTATAGAAACAAAGCACAATATCCTGTGGGAAAGGATCGGAATGGGAATATCATTGCTGGATTTTATGCAGGAAGAACCCATCATATTATTGATACACCACATTGTTGTATTCAGACACCAGTTAGCAGTCAGGTGTTAGAAATTGTGAAAAATTTTATGGAGCAGTACAATATTACAGTTTACGATGAAGAAACGCAGACTGGATTGGTAAGACACATTTTAACAAGAGTTGGGTTTGTTACAGAAGAAGTTATGGTTTGCCTTATTATAAATGGGACAAAGCTTCCCTATCAGGATAAGTTGGTAGAGCATCTTCGAACGATACAACACATGACTAGTATTAGTTTAAATTTTAACAGGGAACATACCAACGTGATACTTGGAACAGAAGGTAAGACAATCTGGGGACAGGATACAATTACAGATTATATTGGAGGGGTAAAATATCAGATTTCCCCTTTTTCTTTCTATCAGGTCAATCCAGTACAGACAAAAAAGTTGTATGAGACTGCACTTAGTTATGCAGATTTAAAGGGAGATGAAATTGTATGGGATTTGTATTGTGGGATAGGTACCATTTCTCTATTTTTGGCACAAAAAGCAAAGCAGGTGTATGGTGTAGAGATTGTGCCTCAGGCAATTGAGGATGCGAAACGAAATGCAGAACTTAATGGTATTACTAATGCAGAGTTTTTTGTGGGAGCAGCCGAGCAAGTGCTGCCAGAAAAGTATCAAGAAAGCAAAGAGAAGATGGCTGCAGATGTAATTGTGGTGGATCCGCCAAGAAAAGGGTGTGAGCAGACCTTGTTGGATACAATTGTGCAGATGGCACCGAAAAGAGTAATATATGTAAGTTGTGACCCGGCAACATTGGCGAGGGATTTGAGGTATTTGGCAGAGAGAGGGTATGAAGTGAAGAAGGTAAGAGGGTGCGACATGTTTGGGGAGAGTGTGCATGTGGAGACGGTTGTAATGCTTTCCCACAAAAAAACTGATAGCGTAATCAACGTAAAAGTCGAGTTTGGCGAGGGCGAGAGCAAAGTGCCTCTTGATAATATTGCCAAGAGAGCCAAAGCATACAAGCCGAAAGAGCGAGTTACATATAAGATGATTAAGGAGTACATAGAAGCGAAGTATGGCTTCAAGGCACATACCGCATATATTGCAGAGGTAAAACGAGATTTAGGATTGCCGATGTATGATGCTCCTAATGCGGTAGAGGAATTGAAACATCCGACAGCGGAGAAAGTGGAAGCAATTAAAGATGCGTTGAAGCATTTTGGGTTAATTATTTAGGACAAAAAAGGAGGAGGGTATTATTGATATCCTACGAAGTATTGATAGGTTGACTTATTGTATTCATCAGTGGTAGAATTTTATCAAAGAAGTGTGAAAAAGCAAGTATTGCATTGGGAATGTGCAAAAATAGCTGATGCATTAGAGATTGATGTCTATTTTCTTTTTATGGATAGCGTGAGTTCTGATGGGAGGGGCTGGAATGAATCGTAGTAATTATTTTAACTACATAGAAGAAAAAATAAATATATTATCATATCGTATAAAAAGTAGAGGCAAAATAAATCTACTAGATTTAAATATTTATTCTGAGACATTTTTTGCTGAGCTTATGAACCACTTGTTAGGATATGAGTTAAAAAATATTAATGTTATCAAACAAAACACAGAGGGAATAGATTTGGTTAATGATGAAATTGATGCTCTTAATGAAAAAAAGGCATCTTTTAATTTGAATGAGACATTAGAAGAAGATTTGGAGCAACTTAATATTGTTAAATATAATATTAATAGAACAAGTGCATTAATCAGCAAACTGGAAATTCGTAAGAATTTGATAGAAGAATCTCAGAGAGATTTAGAACGAAGTATTTCGCATATTGATTTGCAACAATTAAGATTGTTATATGAAGAAGTGACGGAGAACATTTCTGGTATCCAAAAAACATTTGAGGATTTAGTTGCTTTTCATAATAATATGGTAATAGAAAAGGTAAAGTATATTTCTCAAGATTTGCCTGAATTAATACAGAAGTTGAAAGATTCACAAGAGGAATTATCTCTGCTTTTAAGGAAAGAAAAAGAATTGACAGATGAAGTTGCTAAAGGGGACTCTTTTGAAGAACTAGAGAAAATAATTTTTGAATTGAATGAAAAATATAGAATAAAAGGTGAGTATGAAAGCATAATTTCTCAATTAAATGAAGTTGAAGAAAATATTGATACACTTAATGAGCAAATTGATAGCATAGATAATTATCTTTTTTCTGGAGATTTTGAAATTCTGTTAAAGGAACAGGTTAAAAAATTTAATAAAATATTTTCTAATATTTCACAAGAATTATATGGAGAAAAATATGCACTTACGTTTAAAAAAGAAACAAACAAAAAAGAGCAACAATTTTATAAGTTTAATGCCTTTAATGCTAATATGAGTTCTGGTAAGAAACAGGGAGAAATTTTATGTTTTGATTTGGCATATTTATTGTTTGCTGATAAGGAACGACTTCCATGTTTACATTTTTTACTCAATGATAAGAAAGAACTTATGCATGATAATCAATTGATTAAAGTTGCAGAATTTGTACAAAATAAAAATATTCAGTTAGTAATTTCTATATTAAAGGATAAATTACCAGAGGCTGTATTAGACAAAGCACATATTGCAGTAGAACTTTCACAGCAAGAAAAATTGTTTAGAATTGAAAATGGTCAGAGCTTTTGAACATTTTATGGAAAGACGTCTTTTTATTTATCAGCAGTTGATGGAGAATTGAAGTCGCTGAATGATAACCCTACGATTGGATTGCTATTATATATGGGTAAAGACAAAATTGTAGCAGAATATGCATTGAAAGATATAAACAAACCAATGGGAGTAAGTGAATACAAACCTTCCAATTATATTTCAGAAGAATTGCAGGACAAGTTGCCATCGATTGAAGATACTGAAAAAAGAATCAATTAGAATTTTGCATCAAGGTGGTGCAAAATTGTTGGAATTTATGTTTTTGTGGGAAAAGGGATTCACGAGCAGTGTTAGTGCTACAGAAAAATGTCCGTATTTCCGCGATTTTGTGGGGATATGTTCTAATTTGGTATTCATGTTGAGACGTTGCTCTGCTGACGAGAAAAGTCCAGTAAATTAAAGGTTTCTGCCGATTGAGGGAAAAATGGATGTGTGTTTCAGTTTCCGCAGAAATGGCAATAGGGAAACTGATTTACCTAGGGGGATAGGGATTGAAGAAAGGGAGATATACAGTTTGGCGAAAGGATATTTTTTCGCAAAAGTGAGTGTATCTGCGGAATGCCTGCAGAAGTTCTGGGAGGATGCTGTTTTCCATGCAGGAGATGCAGGACGGGATGAACTGAGTGGGATGCATATTACTATATGGCATGGAATATTTTAATGGTAATCAATTCATTAAAAATTCACAAAGGTGTGTTAAACTTAACCATGTGGTTTTCAGCACACTTATAGAAGCTGCGAATGGAAGCCCGCATTATAAGATAATCCAAATATGGAGGTTAGAGAGGTATTGTGAAATGAAAAAAGTAAGAAAACTGCCCTGCATGGTTATAAGCGTGTTTTTGGCAATGTCACTGGTGGCTTGTGGGAATGCCGCACAGGATAAAGCGGAGGATGTTTCCGAAATAGAAACGCCCCTGGAAAGCGCAGATGCCAGACCAGGCAATTCTGAACCCCGTGAAAATGGGGAGCAGCAGGACCGCGGCGGTTTTAATGGCGGCACGGAGGACAGGATGCAGGGAGGAAACGGCGGTGGCCGTGGAGGTAATGCCAGAGGGATGGCAATTGAAAATGATCCCGAAATCCAGGAGGTGCTGGATGCGAATGCCGGTAAATTTGAACAGTTTACATTTGAGGATGAGGAAACGGGCGTGGCCTTGGAATACAGCCTGTATATTCCGAAAAACTATGACAGTTCTGGGCAATATCCGCTTATCATGTTTATCCCGGATGCTACCAGTTCCGGGAAAAGTGCCAGGCAGCTTGTGGAACAGTACTATGGTGCGGCTGTCTGGGTAACGGAAGAAGAGCAGCAGAAACATCCGGCTTTTGTTATGGTTCCGGCTTTCACGGAAACGGTTGTGGATGATAACTGGAATGTTTCCGGGCAGGTTGAGACGGCAGTCCGCCTGATTTCCAGCCTCCAGTCCACATACAGCATTGATTCCAGCCGGATTTATACCACTGGCCAGTCTATGGGCTGCATGACGTCCCTTTACCTGAACAGTAAATATCCTGATTTATTTGCGGCAAGCATGTATGTATCAGGGCAGTGGGACGTGTCTGTCTTGAAAGGGATGGAAGGGCAGAAATTTTTCTACATTACGGCAGGCGGTGACGAAAAAGCGTCCGGCGGGCAGGATGAGGTTATGGCAATGTTTGACGCAGACGGCGTTTCGTACAGTTATGGGACATGGAGTGCACAGGACAGTGAGGAAGAACAGTCGGCGGCAACAGGGCGGCTTGTAAGCCTTGGATTTGATGCGAACATGGTACGTTTTGAAACCGGGACTGTGTTTAAAGAAGGGAAAACCGGGATGGAGCATATGGCATCCTTTAATTACGGGTACAGGCTGGACGCTGTCAGAGACTGGCTCTTCGAGCAGACAAAATGATTTATAAATATTCTGTTTTACAGCATGTTTTTAGTTTTATGCATATCAGATACTTGAAAGCATCGCTTCGGTGGTGCTTTTCCTAAAGTTAGTGCATATGGTTCGCAGCCACCATCTCCAGACGTTTTGTTTTTATAATTTTCACTTAATTTTTACTCTTTATTCACATACGGATATTGACTCCTATGTTACGTCATAGTTTATAATGGGATTAACACGAGGAGGTAGAAAACATGATGACAGTAAATGAAGTGAGCAAATTGACAGGAGTGAGTATAGGCACCCTGCAATATTATGACAAAATCGGACTTTTGCATCTTGCAAAATATACTGAGTCGGGCTACAGACTGTATGACGATACGGCACTGGAAAAGCTGCAGCAGATTTTATTGTTTCGTGAGTTGGAAATTCCGTTAAAGGAAGGAGTCGGAAATGATAAAAACAATTAATCATCTGCTTACAGAAATAAAAAACAAGGGGATAGAAGAAATCGAACCATTCTTAAAAATTGGACATAATCCCATGATTGGTGACATGTATGAAGGTTTAACTAAAAAAATAATTGAAAAGTCTTTGTTCGATGGAATGGACTTAAAGGTGGTATCTGGCAAAATTGCAAATCAAGTTGATGGTCAATTAAGCAAACAGATTGATTGTATGATCGTGATTGGCGAAGGAACAGAGATTCCTTTTACCCAAGATTATATTTATGACATTGCTCAGGTCATCATGGTTATTGAAGTAAAGAAAAATCTTTATAGTAAAGAATTGTCTGATGGATATGATAATCTTCGAAGTGTAACAAATCTTCAGAAACCTACACGTGATTTGAAACTTGATTCTATAGAAGATGCTTTCAGGGCAATAAGCGGAAAACCATTACCCAATTTAGATAAGATAAAAAGTTTGGATATAAAAGATCAGATGCTATACCATTCCCTTGTAGTAGAAGCAGTATTACCATTGAGAGTGATTTTTGGATATGGCGGATTTAAGGATGAGCGTGCACTGAGAGATAAATTTGTGGAATATATAAATAGTAATATTCCAACAGGTTGTAATTGTGCTAAAGGATTTGGTGCCACATCTCTTCCTAATCTAATCGTAGCCGGTGATTGTGCTCTTATAAAAACAAATGGGATGCCTTATAGTCTAACCATTAATGATATTGATGAATACTGTTGGATTGCATCATATAGAAGAAATCCGCTGATATTGTTTTTGGAGCTTCTTTGGACGAGGCTGACATATTTTTATGACTTAACTACGAGTATATTTGGTGATGAGTTGCAACAGGAAGCCCTTATACCTTTGCTCACAGCTACGGGTTCACAAAAAGGTTGGTTATATAGTGTAATACCATATTCTAATGAGAATATGAAAACCTTGGATAATGATACTGAATGGTCGCCAACAGTTCTATCTGAAGCTGAAAATGTATTGATTAATATTCTTTGTAATAAGGAATATGTTGAAGTAAATGAACTTAAGGAAAATCTGCTGGAAACAGACGAAAGTGCTGAGGACATTATCAAGCATCTCTCAAATGAAAGGCTGATTTATGTTGACGATGCAAAAATAAAGCTTCTTACAAAAGAATGTAAATGTGTTATTGTTCCTAATATAGGATTTGTTGCAGCGGATGATCATGACGGAAGATTGATGCGGTGGGTGATAGAGCAGATGAAAAAAAGTGGTTGATCTTTATAAGTTGACATTTGTACTGAAAGGTATGGAGGATAGGATTGTGTCTGATGCAAAGAACAGGTATAAAAGCTTGATAATATCGATAAAAGGGCAGAAGCATACAAGCCCAAAGAGCGAGTGACATACAAGATGAAAGGGTTAGTGGGATTAATTATGATTAGAGAAGTGAACAAACAAGACTTAAAAGAAATTTTGCAGTTATATCTGTTTCTTCATGAAAAAAGTGTGCCGGAAGATTCAGAACAGTTAAGGAAAACATGGGATAATATTGTAAATGATGATAATCATCATCTTATTATTTGTGAAGTGGATAATAAAATTGTAGCTTCTTGTGTTTGTGTAATAATACCTAATCTCACAAGAAACGTTAGACCATATGCATTTGTTGAAAATGTGGTAACGCACAAGGACTATCGTAAGAAAGGTTATGCAACAGCATGTTTAAATTATGCAAAACAGATTGCAGAGAATAATAACTGCTATAAAATGATGCTGCTTACAGGTTCAAAGGAAGAGGCAACTTTAGAATTCTACCGGAACGCTGGATACAATAGTTCTGACAAGACGGCGTTTATCCAGTGGATAGATATGTAATGTGAATGGAGCAAAGATTATGATATATGAATTAGCAGCTAAGCATGAATTACAAGAAATTTATAACATAGTTCAGTATACGATAAAAAGTATATACCCGAAATATTACCCGGCAGAAGTGGTAGATTTTTTCTGTGAACATCATAGTGAAGAGGCAATATTGAGGGATATTGAAAATGGTTTTGTAAGTGTTCTTAAAGCGGATAATAAAATTATAGCAACAGGGTGTTTTTTTGATAATCATATTACAAGGGTGTATGTGCTGCCGGAATACCAGAAAAAAGGCTATGGAACATTTATTGTGAAAAATATGGAGGCGGAGATTGCTTTAAACTATGATAAAGCATATTTAGAGGCATCCTTGCCAGCAGCAGTTCTTTATGAAAAATTAGGATTTTGTACAGTCAAGCATGAGAAGTATCTTGTGAAAAATGAGGTGGTACTTGCCTATGAAATAATGGAGAAGAAACTTTGTAAAGTTTCTACACACATTAGTGATGATGAAAAAATGTTTATTCCTAAAATGAATTCTGAAAAAGCAGAAAACACAGATGCACTTTATATGTATTTGAATTGCTTACCTGATACAATGTATCATTATAAAAAGGCAGAATTAGAAGATATAGAAGAATTGGTGCAGACAAGAATTATTGTTCTTCGTGCAGCAAATAAACTTTCTAATAAAGAAGATATGTCTAAAGTTGAAAAGGAATCGTATGAGTATTATAAGCGTGCGTTGCAGACAGGAGAGCATATTGCATATCTGGTATATGATAATGGAAAATTTATTGGTGCAGGAGGTGTGAGTTTTTATCAGGTTATGCCCACTTATCATAATCCAAGTGGTAAAAAGGCTTATATTATGAATATGTATACTGCGCCGGAATATCGTAGACAGGGAATTGCTTATCGTACGCTGGATTTACTTGTAAAGGATGCGAAGGAACAGGGGATTTTGCAAATTGCTTTGGAAGCAACGGATATGGGCCGCCCACTGTATGAGAAATATGGATTTACAAAAATGAAGGATGAAATGGAGTTGAATTAGAAAAGGAAATAAAGAAGTATGCTATAAATGAAGAAAATAGAAAATTTCGTGTTTACCGTAAAATTAACAAAGAGGGTGAAATGTGGTGTTTAAGAGTACAACAGGCAAAGGAAAAAATAAAGGAATATAGAATGTTACCTAAACCAGCCAATATTTCACAAGAGCATATATTTGACAGATGTGTATGTAATGGCAATGTTGTAACATTTTATGAAAAATTTGGAAGGGTACTAATAAAGATTAATTTGGAAACGTAATTTATGCCATAAGCGTACTAAAATATTAATACTAAAGCGTGTTTGAAAATGAAAAGCTGCACAAAAAATACCAGAATTACGAGAAAAGTATAATCGGGAAAAATTAAATAGGGAGACACTAAAGTATGGAAGACCAATCGAATATGGAAAATTATTATATTCATAAACAAAATAAGTTACTATTACAGCTTGATTTAGAGAACCAAGTTGATACAGACAAGTTACATTTGATTGCTGGTGTTGATTTGGCGTATTGGAAAGAAAATGAGAGAGAATATGCGGTATGCTGTATTGTAGTTCTTAATTATCATACTAAAGTGGTAATTGAAAGAAAATATGATTATGATCAGATAGCAGTGCCTTATATTCCAGGATGTTTAGCATTTAGAGAGATTCCATTGGTTATGAAAACAGTAAGAGAGTTGGAAGATGAACCAGATTTATATGTATTCGATGGAAATGGATATCTGCATCCAAGACACATGGGGCTTGCAACACATGCAGGTATTTTATTAAATAAGCCAAGTATAGGTGTAGCAAAATCATATTTTAAAGTAGAAAATGTAGACTATACAGAACCAGAGAATGAGTGTTTTGCATATAAAGATATTGTTATTCATGATGAGGTATTTGGACGTGCACTACGAACACAGAAAAATGTCAAACCGATTTTTCTATCGGTTGGCAATAAGGTAGATCTTCAAACGTCAATGGAAGTGATAAAAAATATGGTCAATAATGAAAGTCATATACCATTACCAACTAGATTGGCAGATCTAATGACACATGAAAAGCGAAGAGAATATCAGTGCAATAGTGGAATAATGGGAAAAGAAAAATTTTAGAAGGATGCAAAACACCCGCCAAAAAAGGTTTATTTGGCGGGTGTTTTGCTATGCCTGTCAGGCAAGTGAAACGTGTGATTAATTGGTACGGGCAGCTTCAATGCTGCAATAATAACTTCCATCATTCGATACAGAATAATAAATATAACTTTTTCCAAAGTCAAAAGAGTCGGAATCACCTTTTTTTACTTTGTTCAGTTTTTTCTTTATCTTTTCAAAATCTTTATCAGAGAAATTTTCTTCCGTCAGAGCAAGAAGTTTTTTTATAATTTTGTATGTTTCTTTTTTTGTAGTGCCAGATATTGTAAACTCTGAAATTTCTTTGCTGTATGTATCATAATCTACAGAAAAATACCTGTAGACGGAATCGGAAGAGTTGTTCCATTCTGTTGTGGTAGAAAAGAATGTACGGAAAGAATCAGGATTATCTAATACTCCACTTACAGAATTGTAACTTCTGGTTTTATTTTCTTTCCATTTTTTATCGGTTGCATCTGTTATAACTTTGTATAAATCTTTCTTCACATCTGTAAATAAAAGAGAAGAATAGCAGGGAACTACAGTAGAAGGTTCTCCGTTTGCCATTACCTGTTCATCTGTTACCTCATAAGAATAATAACCATTATCATCTATGTCCGCATTATCAGGTAAGTCTGCTTTTGTCTGCGGATTTTTGTTAATGGAAAAATCTTTGCTGGTATTGTTATCATTGTTATTTGTAGAATCAGGATTATTTGTTGGTTCAGGTATATCAGTATTGTCTGGAATTGTATCATCAGAGCCGTCAATGATATCATCAATAATAGGTAAGCTGGAACCGTCTCCCAAAATTTCATTTATTTTATTTTTAACTTTTTCTATATATTCCTGATTTGCATTTTTTATATAGTTTTCCATGTCTTCAGAATTGTCTATATTGTAAATTTTATCCGCATCTGGGAATGTAAAATCTTGAAATTCTTCTTCTGTTAAGTTGATTTCCAAAGACCCTGCATTTGTACCAAATGCAAGTGTTTCAAATAATAATTTTTGTTCTTTCTCAGTTCCGGTTGCGGTTAATTTAAGGCTTACACTTGGAACTTGTGTGATGCTTAGGTTGAAGTTTCCATTAAAAAAGCCGGTTTTATTTGATGTTTGTGTCACATTATCATAAGAGATAACAGCACTGTAGTTGGAAGCACCGCCACCGCCTAGTTCAGCAGTGATCTCACCATTAAATACACCTTTTTCGTTTATATTTTTACCTTTCAATATAATACTTGTAACATTGTCAGAAGTCTGGGAGTATTCAAAATTAGTTGTATTTTTTTCTTTTACGCTATGGTAAGATACAATAACAGGGTTTTTACCAGGTGATTCTATGGTAAATTCCCGGCCAGTGATTTTTCCATTGTTGTCTATCCATACTGTCATAAGGATTTGGCCTTCATCAGAATCATCTATTTCCTCTGCTTCAGCAATGGCATTTTCCATTGAGGTATTGTATTCTTCTTCTGTACATACCCCTAATCTGAGCAGTTCATTTTTTAAGTCACTATCATTTTTTGCTGTATTTGCAACTTCCTTTATAATATTTTTCATTTCCTTTGAAGTAATTGCTGTAATAATCTTTGTGTTTTTGACAGTAACACCGTTTGCATTAACCTCTGAATTTTTTTCTAATTCAACAATACTAATATTTTCTGTGATAATATTGCCATAGCGGGAAAGAAGTGTTTCTAACAATTTCTCAGAAGTTGGTTCTTCTAAGAACTTAGATTTCACAAGCTGTGCTTTTGTTGTGGCATCATCTGCATCATCCATTTCCGGCTGTATTTGAGCTATCGTTTCAGCAGGGTTCATGTACAAGTAATATTCACTCATTTCAGGAATCTGCAAATAGGAAGAAATTAAATTTTCCTTTGAAAGATCCATCAGCAAATTAAGACTGCCAAGAGATTCCTCTGAAAGCAATAACTCTCCCCAAATTTTTTCTTTTTTACTTTCCGGGTCTGAAGAAACGGTAGTTTTTAATTCGACTGGAAAAAGTTCAGACAGACCCAATGTAGAAAGAAAGTTGTCATTTAGTAAAACTTTCACATTTGCAGATACTGTTTTAGGAGAAGTAGTTTTATTTTTAATTTTGTCAATCTGTTTTCCATAAGCAGAAGAAATAGAATGAATAGCAGCATCTATGGACTTTTTCTCTACCTTTGAATAATAGTCTTTTGGACTCAAGACTGTAAGATAGATTTGATTAGAAATCGATGGTACACATGCAAATGCAGTAATGCTTCCAGCAAGAAGAACTGCCACAATTGCTAATACAAGGAATAGAATCTTTGGTTTCCTTGAAGGTTTTTCTGGTTGAGGGGGTGCATAGTGGGAAGAATTCGTGTAAAATTCTCCAGAACCTGAAGAGTTGTTGAAGTCTTCATTATCATTGTTAAAATTTGTCATCTTTCATATTCTCCTTTAAAATAATTTGGCTGGGGTTTCTATTCATAGCTAGTAATACAATGAAAAAAATCATTATATGTCAAAACTATATCATAGAGTGAAATCAATTGTCAATACATAGAATAACTTGCCAAATTGTTCATAACTTTTTGATTGTAAATTATGGAAGATAACAAAGTTGAAAATACTTTTTTACAGTCTCAGTTACCACAACGGATGTGTTTCGCACTGAAAGGTAAGGGGATGGATGGCATAGCGGAACTGCGAAAAAATTTGTGTGGATATTAAGTACAATAAATGTTATGATGTAATTATTCAGAACTGTGGTTTTGAATAGTTATGAAAATGAAAGGACAGATGGAACAAATGAAAGTGCTTCTTACAGCAGTCAATGCAAAATACATTCATTCTAATCTGGCAGTCTATAGTTTAAGTGCATATGCAAAAAAGTACAGAGAGCAGATAGATATTGCTGAATATACCATCAATCATCAAAAAGAGCATATTTTAATGGACTTATACCAAAGAAAACCAGATGTGATTGCAGTGTCCTGTTACATATGGAATATAGATATGGTGAAAGATATTTTAAAAGAACTGCGGAAAATTTTACCTGCTGTGAAAATATGGCTGGGAGGACCAGAAGTTTCTTATGAAACAGAGCAGTTTTTGTTAGAAGAACCATATATTGATGGAATTATGATTGGGGAGGGAGAGGAAACCTTCTTAAAATTAATGAAGTACTATCAGGAAAATTCTATAAAATTAGAGGATATCAAATGTATTCAGTATCGTGTCAGTGCCAGGAAAGGAACATGCGATATAGAAGATAACATAAGGTGCGATGATGGGAACAAAATATATGGGACTTATCAGATTGGAATGGTTGATTTTACTGCATTGCCATTTCCCTATGAAGATATAACAAGATTTGAAAATAAAATCATTTATTACGAAACAAGCAGAGGATGTCCGTATTCCTGCAGCTATTGTCTGTCTTCGATTGAAAAGAGTGTCAGATTTAGAAATATGGATTTGGTAAAGAGAGAGTTAAAGTTATTTTTAGATCACAATATTCCACAAGTGAAATTCATTGACCGAACCTTTAACTGTAACCATAAACGTGCGATGGAAATCTGGCAGTTTTTAAAGAAAAATGACAACGGCACTACAAATTTTCATTTTGAAATTTCAGCAGATTTGATCAATGAAGAGGAAATCACACTATTACAGACATTGAGGGAAGGGTTGATACAATTTGAAATCGGTGTTCAGTCTACTAATCCTAAAACCATAAAAGCCATTCATAGAACCATGAATTTGGAAAAATTAAAAAATGCAGTTCATGAAATCAGAGCTGCAAGAAATATTCACCAGCATTTAGATTTGATAGCAGGTCTGCCTTATGAAGACATTACTTCCTTCAGGCAATCATTTGCGGATGTATATAAAATGAAGCCGAATCAGTTGCAGCTTGGATTTCTAAAAATATTAAAGGGTTCTAAAATGTATGAGGAACAAAAAACACATGGAATGGTTTATCAGGAGAAGACACCCTATGAAGTACTTTATACAAACTGGCTTACTTATGAAGATGTGTTAACATTAAAAAAGGTGGAGGATATGGTAGAGGTTTACTATAACAGTGCCCAGTTTGTGAATACCATTGGGTTTTTGGAACATTTTTATGAAAATCCATATGATTTTTATCTGGAGCTTGGAAATTACTATGAAGAAAATGGATGGCTGTATTTAAGTCATACAAGAATGGCAAGATATGAAATTTTGTTAGGTTTTGTGAAAGAGCGTTTCCCAGATAGAATGGAAGTATTTGGAGAAATTTTAGTTTATGATTTGTATCTAAGGGAAAATCTAAAAAGCCGTCCTTCCTATGCAAAGGATCAGGATTTATATAAAGATGTATATCGAAAATTTTACCGTAATATGGAGATGATAGAGAACTATCTGCCTGAATACAGAGAATACCAGTCAAAGCAGATTGCCAGAATGACACACTTAGAGCATTTCAATTATGATATAGAAGAAACAGCAAAGACCGGAAAGGCAGTGGACAGAGAACAATTTGTAATTTTTGATTACAAGAAGCGGGATTTTCTGCATTATAGTGCAAGGACTGTTATCATTACACAGGAAGAAATGGAACAGACAATTGTAAAAGAGAAATAGCAGATAATAGAATGACAAAAATGATAGAAAGGAACAAAAGAAAATGCAATCATATATTGCCGTAGATTTAGAAACAACAGGATTATCTCCCATAGAGAACGAAATTTTGGAAATTGGTGCGGTTCTTGTAGAAAATGGTAAAATGATAGATAAATTCTCTGAACTTGTAAGACCAACAGCAAAGATACCACCAAAGATAACAGAACTTACAGGAATTGATGATAGTATGGTAGAGGGCGGGCCGCCAATCCATGAAGTGTTAGAGAGATTTCTTATATTTGCAGGAGACAAACCTCTGTTGGGACATAATTTGAAGTTTGATTACAGCTTTTTAAAAGTCAATGGGGAAAAGATTGGTAAGAAAGTCAACCCATTTGGTATAGATACATTAAAAATTGCAAAACATGTTCTGCCAGAGCTTTCAAGTAGAAGCCTGGCAAGCCTTTGTGATTATTATCACGTGAAAAATAAGCAGGCACATCGTGCTTATGAAGATGCTGAAGCTGCTGCGAAGATTTTTGAAAAGATGAAAAAGCAGTTTCAAACTACAGTTCCAGAGGTATTTCATCCGCAGGAAATGCACTATAAGGTAAAAAGGCAGGAGGCAATTACAATAAAACAAAAAAAGTACTTGCTAGATTTAATAAAATGTCATAAAATCAAGATTGAGGCAGTATTAGATGAAAATACAGCTTCCATAGATGAACTAACCAAAAGCAAAGCCTCCAAACTGATAGATTATATTATTTTACACTATGGAAAGATATATTAGTGCTTTAAGATTAAAGTCAATTCCTTTACAATATGGTCTTTCATAAGTGTGGGAAGGGAGCTGGCGGTTTGTTTTAATTCCTTAATTTTTATATAGTTTCCTTCCGCCTGATAGATGGAAGCAAGCAGGATATAACTTTTACTGACATCCGTTTTACAGGAAATAGCATATTCTAATATCACTTTGGCCTTTTCGGATTCCTGCTGCTGATAAAGATAATCTGCCCATTGCTGCAAAGTGCGGGCAAGGAGAGTGAAATTGTAATCACAATCTGAAAGTTCAGGAAGATGAACAGAGCCATAAGTAAGTTTAAGATCTGTATTGGAATAGCCAGTAAGATTTAAAATCTTTTTTTGTGATAGATCAAGGATTTTATCCTGTATTTCATTTAATTTTGTATCATCTGTCTGTCGAAATGGAAGGCTGTCAACCGGGATGGTAATATAATCCAGATGGGAAATGTCAGCAGGACGTGAAAAATTTGCTCTGCGTTCCCGCTCGTAGAAAGTTTCTTCTGTCTGTTTTTGGGTACGATTTGCCTTTCGGATTTCGTAATTGAGCCAGAATAAAAATACAATAATGCATAAAAACATAACGGGCATATGAATACAACCTTTCTGAAAAATTATTTTTAACAAGTGAATCAATGGTGAAAAGGATTTCAGCCTTTTTCATCATTTTAGATATATTGCTTTATAAAAAGCAAAGGTATTTGTGAGGACAGTGTCAGCTGCCAAAGTTGGTCAGGCTGTCATGCTTATAGCAGGCTGCTCACAGGAATAAAAAATGTAAAGAGGTGAAAAAATGAATTTCCACAACAAAAAATTTCAAAGAGTGGTAGCAGGTGTCATTGTAGTTGCACTTATAGCATCTATGTTAATAACAGTGGCGGCATCAGGTATTATGTAAGACACTACCATAACTATACATAATGAAAAATAAAAAGTCAAATAATAGTCTTAATTTCAAAGGGGAAAAATTATGAAAAAAAATGTAAGCAGAAAATTAGGAATTGTATTCATCTGTGCTTGTCTTGGAATGGGGATAGTACAAAATTATTCCAATATAAAAGCGGAGACAGTAAAAGCAGATTCTTCGAAAGCATGCAATAATATTCATGTAGAAGATGTAGACGTCAGTGGTATGGATGCCAATGAAGTAAAAGCAGCCATTGACAGTTATGTGGCAGAGATGAAAGATAAAAAAGTCACAGTTTTAGTAGGAGAGAAGAAAGCAGAAACAACATTAGAGGATTTAGGATATTCTTGTAATTCAGATCAGGTGGTAGATGAAGTGATTCATTTTGGGAAAATAGGAAATGCCATCAAAAGATATAAAGATTTAAAAGATGTAGAAAATGAAACAGTTGTATATCATCTGGAATTTGATTTAGATACAAAGAAAGTAAAAACATTTGTAGAAGAGGAATGTGCAAAATATAATGTTAAGCCGGTAAACGCTGCCTTGACTCGGAAAAACGGAAAATTTATTGTAACAGATTCTGAAAGCGGAAAAGAAGTAGTGGAAGATGAAACCATCGAAAAAATAAAGAGTGTGATTGCAGATGGATGGAATGAAAACAGAATTGAAGTAGAAGCAATTATAAATAAATCAGAACCAAAATATACAAGTGAAAATTTTGAAAAATGTAAGGATGTATTAGGAAGTTATACCACAAGCTATGCTTCTTCTAGTGCAAGCAGGGCACAAAACCTTGCCAATGCAGCAAAATTATTAAATGGTAATGTTGTATATCCAGGTCAAACATTTTCTGTAAGTGAAAAATTGGTACCATTTACAGTAGAACATGGATATCAGGTAGCTGCAGCATATTCACAGGGACAAGTTGTTGACAGTGTAGGCGGTGGAGTATGTCAGGCTTCTACTACTTTATATAATGCTTTATTAAGGGCAGAGGTAGAAATTGTAGAACGTTATAACCATTCGATGATTGTTACTTATGTAGAACCTTCTATGGACGCAGCAATCTCCGAAGGGGTAAAGGATTTGAAATTTAAGAATACTTCAGATGTTCCATTATATATTGAGGCATATACCGAAGGAAGGCAGATTACTTTTAAAATTTATGGAGAAGAAACAAGAGATACAAAGCATAGAAAAGTAGAATATAAATCAGAAGTATTAGAAACAATACAGCCAGGAGCTGATAAAATAGTAGAAGATCCTACTCTGCCAGAGGGGTATACAAGAGTAACACAGTCTGCACATATCGGCTATAAGGCACAGCTTTGGAAAATTGTAACAGTAGATGGAAAAGAGGAAAGCAGGGAAGTGATAAATTCAAGTTATTATGCTGCAGAACCACGATATGTTACAAAAGGTACAAAGTCTAACACACCTCAGAATACAAAAGGACCAGAAAGTCCTAATCCGAGCGGGGCACCAAAGAAAACTGAAGCGCCAGCGAAAACCGAGGCACCAAAAAGAACCGAAGCACCAAAGAAAACCGAAGCACCGAAAAAGACCGAAGCACCAAAGAAGACAGACACACCTGCAGTTGAGCAACCAGGGAAAAGTGATGAAATTGTTGGATAAAAAATAGAGATAGATGTTGTAAATTTCTGTTTAGCAGTACAACCTTCAAGCAAAGGTGCCACATTAAGCAATCGTAAAAAGCTGTTTAGTGTGGTACTTTTTTTATCATGAAAGATTGCGAACACACTCTAGAGCGTGTTTGAAAATTGCCTGCCATTCGCCAATATGTGAAAAAAATTGCATAAATTATGTAAAAACCTGCCCCGCTTTCTTACAATAATCGGGAATTTCCTATGATTCTCATTCCATTATTGTGGACATTTATTAAGTTTTGGAAGTTTAGACATAAAATCTGCAATTGATGCAAAATTTTCAAAGTGTGATGCTGTGACAGAAAGTAAATTAGAATGAGAGGAATGTATACAAAATGGATTTTGGAAAAGTAAAAGAAACAGTGTTAAAGCGTTCTGTTTTAAAGAAGATTGGCCATAGAAGAGAGGAAGTAGTATTGGGGCCTGGGATAGGAATAGATTGTGCTGCCATAAAGTTAGAGGAAGATGAAGCGGCAGTATTGTCTACAGACCCTGTGACTACTGCAAGAAAGAATATTGGTATCTTAGCTATTCATACCACAGTAAATGATTTAGCAGCATCAGGAGCAGAACCAGTTGGTGTACTTGTGTCTATTTTACTGCCGGAGCGGGCAAGAGAATCAAAATTAAGAGAAATTATGGAAGATATAGAACATACTTGCAAATTTCTAAACATAGAAGTAATAGGTGGACATACAGAAGTGTCAAGAGCAGTCAATCAGCCGTTGCTTACGATAACAGGAATTGGAAAATGCAAGAAAGAAGAATTGACACACAGTAAAAATCTGACACAAGGACAGGATTTGGTTATGACAAAATGGGCAGGCATGGAAGCTGCTGCTATTCTTGCTGTGGAAAAGGAGAAAGAGCTGCATACCCGTTACAGCATGGAATTTTTAGAGGGAGCACAAAAGATGATGGAAAAACTTTCTGTATTAGAGGAAGCAAAGATAGCGAAAGCATTTGGTGTGTCTGCAATGCATGATATAACGGAGGGAGGAATTTTTGGTGCACTTTGGGAAATGGCAGCAGCATCTAATGTGGGTGTAGAAGTGGAATTGAAACAGATACCTATGAAACAGGAGATAATAGAAATTAGTGAATTTTTTGATTTGCACCCTTATCAGATGTTATCGGGTGGAAGTCTGCTTATTGGATGTAATAACGGGAAAAAGCTGGTGGAAGAATTTTATAAAGCAGGAATCCCTGCATCTGTAATTGGGAAGGTGACCAATAGTAATGATAAGGTTGTGATTCATGAAGAAGAGAGAAGGTTTATTGAGCCGGTAAGGATGGATGAGATTTATAAAGTATTGTAAGAGGGAAAGAGTGTATAGATAAAAAATACGCAAACTTAAGTATTGTAATCAGGGAGCAAAAGAGATAGAATAAGAGAATAATGGATGCTGTTCGAACTGTGGCAAGTGCTTCATGCCATTATTTCAAGTGTGGAAGGGAGCAGTATCATAAGGTTCAGGGTTATGTACGATATAATTCCTAACAAAGTTTAACAGCAGTACAAGGATTGGAAAAGGAGAGGATTATTATGCGTAATGAAATATTGCAGATTTTGAATAAACAGGGGCGGATGCTGCCAGAGGATATCGCTGCCATGATAGGGAAGGATGTAGAGGATGTAAAGAAAGAAATTGCTGCCATGGAAGAAGAGAAAGTGATTTGTGGATACCCTACATTAATCAATTGGGATAAGACAGACTGTGAAAAAGTAAGCGCATTGATTGAAGTAAAAGTAACACCGCAAAGAGGTCTTGGATTTGATAAGATTGCAGAGAGAATTTATAAATATGACGAGGTAGAAAGCGTATCTCTGATATCAGGCAGTTTTGACTTGGCGGTTATGATAGAGGGAAAAAGCATGCGTGAAGTTGCAAACTTTGTATCTAGTAAACTGGCACCAATTGAATCAGTATTAAGCACTTCAACAAACTTTGTATTAAAGAAATACAAACAGCATGGTCTTGCATTAACTGATGAAAAATCTGAAGATGAAAGGATGTTGATTACACCATGAGAAATCCATTATCAAAAAAAGTTGTAGAGATTGAACCTTCCGGAATCCGTAAATTCTTTGATATTGTAAGTGAAATGAAGGATGCAATTTCTCTTGGTGTAGGAGAGCCGGATTTTGATACACCATGGCATATTAGAGAGGAGGGAATTTATTCCTTAGAAAAGGGAAGAACATTCTATACCTCTAATGCAGGATTAAAGGAATTAAAAGAAGAGGTTGTAAAATACTTAGAGAGAAAATGCAAAGTTACATATCATCCGGTAAAAGAAGTGATGGTAACAGTAGGAGGAAGTGAGGCAATTGATATTGCATTTCGTGCCATGTTAGATGCAGGGGATGAAGTACTGATACCAATGCCAAGTTTTGTATCTTACCTTCCCTGTGTCACATTAGCAGATGGTGTTCCTGTGCCAATTGAATTGAAGGAAGAGAATGAATTTAAATTAACAAAAGAGGAACTGTTAGAGCATATTACAGATAAGACGAAAATTCTTGTACTGCCATTTCCAAATAATCCAACAGGGGCAGTGATGACAGAGGAAGATTTAAAACCAATTGTAGATATTGTCATAGAAAAAGATTTGTATGTGATTTCAGATGAAATCTATTCAGAATTAACTTATGGGAAACCGCATAAAAGTGTGATATCTTTTCCGGGAATGAAGGAGAGAACCATTTTAATCAATGGGTTTTCCAAGGCCTATGCTATGACCGGATGGCGTTTGGGATATGTGGCAGCACCAGCTTTGATTTTAGAGCAGATGTTAAAGATACACCAATTTGCCATTATGTGTGCACCAACTACAAGCCAGTATGCAGCAGTGGAAGCCCTTAGAAATGGGGATAAGGATGTGGAGATGATGCGTACAGCATATGACCAGAGAAGAAAGTTTCTGATAAAGGCATTAAGGGATATGGGAATCAAATGCTTTGAACCATTTGGGGCATTTTACATATTTCCAAGTATTAAGGAATTTGGTATGACATCAGAGGAATTTGCTACAAAACTGTTAGAGGAAGAGAAAGTAGCTGTAGTGCCGGGAAGTGCCTTTGGTGCAGGAGGAGAAGGCTTTATTCGTATTTCTTATGCATATTCTATTGAGGATTTGAAGAAGGCATTGGCAAGGATTGAAGTGTTTATCAAAAAAATAAAGTAAGGAAGTTTTGAGATATGTTAAATATTGTTTTACTGGAACCGGAAATACCAGCTAATACAGGAAATATTGGAAGGACCTGTGTGGCAGCAGGTGCAAGACTGCATTTGATTGAGCCAATGGGGTTTCGAATCAATGAAAAATCTGTCAAAAGAGCAGGTTTGGATTACTGGAATCAATTAGATGTGACAATATATGATAATTATGCAGATTTTTTAGAGAAAAATCCGGGAGCCAGAATATATATGGCAACAACTAAGGCAAAACATAAATATACAGATGTGTTTTATGAGAAAGATGCTTATATTATGTTTGGAAAAGAAAGTGCTGGAATACCAGAAGAAATACTGGTAGAAAATCAAGAGCAGTGTATTCGAATCCCAATGGTGGGAGATATTCGTTCCCTGAATCTTGGAAATTCAGCCGCCATTATTTTGTATGAAGCATTGCGGCAGCAGGGATTTGAACATATGAATACAGAAGGAGAGTTACACCGATTAACATGGACAGAATAAAATACTGTGTGCCGCCTGTCATTTATATCTGGCAAAAATCATTGCGGAAAGACCTGGCGGCACACAGTATTTTATGTATCAGAAGTCTGTGACAATGTAAATATAAATTCTGTGCCAACGCCTTCTGTACTGGTTACATTAATATTTTCCCCATGCATGGTAATAATTTCTTTTGTAATGGATAACCCGAGTCCGGTTCCTTTCTTATCTTTTCCACGGGATAAATCTGTTTTGTAAAAACGCTCCCAAACTTTTTTCAGGCTTTGTTTTGGAATTCCAATGCCAAAATCTTTTACAGAAACGAAGATTTTATCATTTTTTGCTTCTGTGGAGATATGAATTTTGGAATTTGGGTAGCTGAATTTAATTGCATTATCTAATAAGTTATAGAGAACCTGTTGGATTCTGTCTGGATCCGCATCCACATACAAACTTTTTTCTGAAAAAATTAATTTTAACTGGATATGTTTTTTCATACAAGCACCTTCAAAGGCAGCAGCAATACGCTTGATTGTTTTATTAATATCAAAAGAAGTGATATCAAGTATCACACCCCTGTTTTCAAAATTGTTAAGCTCTAACAGATTGGTTGTCAATTTAGTTAGGCGTTGTGTTTCGAATAAAATAATATCTAAATATTTTTCATGCATTTCCAGGGGAATTGTGCCATCTAACATAGCTTCTGCATATCCTTTGATTGAAGTTAATGGTGAACGGAAATCATGGGAAATATTTGCTACAAATTTTTTCTGGTAATCATCTAAATTATTCAATTCTCCTGCCATAAAGGATACTGTTTCACCTAAAGTTTCATATTCATCTTTTGTATGTAAGTGAAAGGGATAGTTGAAATTTCCACTGGAATATTCTTTTGCAGCTTTGATTGTTTTGTTCAAAGGAATAATTACAATCACATAAAAGCACACTAAAAACAGAAGGCACAGTCCGCAGAAGCAGATACTGCAATAATTCAGGAAAGTCATATTTTTTGTAATACTGCTGGTGATATTAGACATAGGCTGGTGTATGACAATATATCCCTGAACCATAAAATTGGCAGAAACGGGGAAAATGACACTAAGGGATTTCTCATCTAATAGGTCGTTTAATGTTGTATTGACATGATAAGTATGGGAGAGAAAATCTTTGTCATAATCTGTAATTAATGTATCATCTGATATGATATTTTTAGAATCTGCTACAATGGAACTGTCCCTTCTTACAATCCAGATACGGTGGCGGGTAAAAGACTGCAGAGTGGAAAGCTGGTTTTTAAAATTCAGCAGAGTGCTATTATCATTCATATAATTGTTGTAATATGTTGTTTTAATCTGTTGTGCCTCATTATACATAAGGTTGCGTTGTTCTTTGATGATGCTGGCTTTCATCTGGGTATGTCCAATCGTATTTAGACCGGTAAAAGAAACAATCACAATAATAAAGTAGCAAAGGCACATTTTTGCAAATAAAGAAAAACGCATTATCTTTTTACCTCGAATTTATAACCAATACCCCAGACGGTTGCCAGCTCCCACTGACTGTGGTTTTTGATTTTTTCACGAAGACGTTTAATATGAACATCTACAGTGCGGGTGTCGCCAATATATTCATATCCCCAGATATGGTCTAATAGCTGTTCTCTTGTAAATACCTGATTAGGGTGGGATGCAAGAAAATAGAACAGTTCCAGTTCCTTTGGAGGCATTTCCAAAGTGTTTCCTTTATAGATAACAGAATAATTGGTCAGGTTAATGAGTAAGTCAGGATATTCCACAAAGTTCCCAGTAGGCTCTAAAGCAGAAGATACAGGTGAGGTGGTTTCTGTATCAGACGGCTGTACCGGCTGCTGGAAACGTCGGAGTACTGCCTTTACACGGGCTACCAGTTCCTTTGAGTCGAAAGGTTTTATAATGTAATCATCAGCTCCAAGTTCTAATCCAAGTACTTTGTCAAATATCTCTCCTTTTGCCGATAACATAATAATTGGTATAGAAGAAGTTTTTCTAACTTCCCGGCATACTTCATAGCCATCTTTTCCTGGCAGCATCAGATCTAATAAAATCAGATTCGGCTTGTAGGAGGAGAAAGCAGATAGTGCTTCCTCTCCGTCATTTACGATTTGTGTATGAAAACATTCTTTTGTCAAATATAGTGAAATTAGTTCAGCGATGTTATTATCATCATCGACAATTAGTATTTTTTGCTTTTCAGCCATTTATGGTTCCTCCCTTATCATAAAATAGGCGGGCTTAACTGCCAATTACTTCATATTTCATTTTTGCAAGCAATCATCCTGCTGTTCTATTTGATTGTACAATTATTTAAATTCTACAATTGTTACACCATGGTCTCCTTCTCCAAAGGCTCCTACGCGAAATGATTTCACATAAGAAGACTTTTTCAGATGTGCATGAACTGCATTTCGAAGTGCGCCTGTTCCACGGCCGTGAATAACAGTGACCTGCGGCAGGTGTGACAGATATGCATCATCTAAATATTTGTCCAGCATAGGAATTGCCTCGGCAGTAGTTTTTCCGATTAGATTAATTTCTGGACTGATGGAGGAAGACTTTGACATTTTAATTTTACCACTGCCTGTTTTATTAAGATGTGGTGTTTTGATTACTTCTTCATCAATCAATTCTAAATCCTTTATGTTCACCTGGGAACGCAGAATCCCCATCTGTACAAAGAGGTTTCCCTTAGAATCAGGCAGACTGGTTACAGTACCACGCAGGTTAAGGCTTAATACCTGTACGGCATCCCCTAACTTAAAGTCAGAGGCTTTATGTTTTTTGTGATTTTTTTTCTGGTTTCTTAGTGCAAGCTTAGATTCGGTTTTATTCAATTTTTCCCGCAGCTCCTGCCGTTCTTGCTCCATTGCTTTATTCAGCCCGCTTTCCCTGCTCCATTTGTTATATTTTTTAATGGTAGAATCAGCATAATCTTTTGCTTCCTGTAAAATGGTACGTGCCTGTTCATTTGCTTCGCGGAGAATTTTATCCTTTGCAGTGTCAATTTTTTCATTTTTATGTTTTAGCTGCTGTTTTAAAGAAAGGATTTCTTCTTTATAATGGGTAATTTCTGCTTGCTCTTTTTCTAACTGCAGGCGGGTTGATTCTAAATCGGCAATCACATCTTCAAAGCTTTGGTCCTGCTCGCCAATACACAGTTTGGCATCCTCGATAATATAGTCAGGAAGCCCAAGTTTACTAGAAATAGCAAAAGCATTGCTTTTTCCGGGGATTCCAATCAGCAGGCGGTAAGTTGGGCGCAAAGTTTCCACATCAAATTCACAACAGCCATTTTCTACACCTTCTGTAGACAGGGCGAATACTTTTAATTCACTGTAGTGGGTTGTTGCCATTGTATGCACTTTTTTCTTATGCAGATAGGAAAGAATGGACATGGCTAGTGCAGCACCTTCTGTAGGGTCTGTACCTGCGCCTAATTCATCAAACAGACAAAGTGAATGTTCGTTGGCATGTTTCAAAATAGACACAGTATTCGTCATATGGGAAGAAAATGTACTTAAACTCTGTTCAATGCTCTGTTCATCACCAATATCCGCATATACTTCATCAAATACACTTAATTCAGAATGATCAAATGCAGGAATGTGCAGTCCTGCCTGTCCCATTAAAGTAAACAAACCTACTGTTTTTAAAGAAACTGTTTTACCACCGGTATTTGGACCTGTAATCACCAGCAGATCAAAAGTGGTACCAAGTTCAATATCAATCGGAACAACTTTTTTTGAATCAATCAATGGATGGCGGCCTTTTTTGATTTTGATTATACCATTTTTATTGAATACAGGTTCTGTGGCACGAAGCTGTTTGGAAAGAGAGGCTTTGGCAAAGATAAAATCCAATTCTGTTAAGATAGATAAATCCATGCGGAGATTTTCCAATTCTTCCCCTGCCAGGGCACTTAAAGCAGCAAGTATTTTTTCGATTTCCTCCTGCTCTTTTACTGCAAGTTCACGCAGTTCATTGTTTAGCTTTACAATGGACATTGGCTCCATAAATAAAGTAGAACCAGTAGAAGACTGGTCGTGCACCATACCATTAAATGAATTCTTATATTCTGATTTGACAGGAAGGCAGTATCTTCCATTGCGCATCGTAATCAGATTATCTTGTAGCATACTGCGCATATTCTGGGAGTTTACAATGGAGTTGAGCTGTTCATGGATTTTGTCATTTGCATTTTTGATGCTTCTGCGGACCTGTTTCAAACCAGAACTGGCATCATCTGCAAATTCGTCAGGGGCAATGATACAGCGCTTGATTTCATTATTCAGATTTGATAGTGGTTCCAAGGCGAGGAATCTGGCATTTAAAATATCACCTTCCCTGTTAGCCTCTGTCATTATATCTTCCTTGCTGTCAGAAGAGTCCCAAGAAGTTTTGTCTGCCTCTTTTTGTTCATAAGATTTTACACGGAGTGCTGCATTTAACATGGAACTGATATTTAGCAGTTCTTCCGCATTGAGGGTGGAACCGATATCCAGACGCATCAGAGACGCTCCAATATCTTTGACACCAGAGAAAGACAGGCTTCCCTTTTTTAAGATTCTGCTTAAAGCTGCTGAGGTTTCCTGTTGGGCGGTCTGAATGTTTTCTAAATGAGTCATAGGAATGAGTTTGCGGCATTTTTCCTTGCTGATAGAACAGAAGGCATATTCTGTCAGCATATCTATAATTTTGTAGTATTCTAATGTTTTAAAAACTTTTTTATTCATATTGTACTAAGACCTTTCTATTGTTTATTCACACAAGCAATAAGCCTGCTCTGTATATCCTTGGTAATGCAGAAATATCTGCATATCCATTTGACTGTGTATAAGTTTATTGTAACCTATTTGGAGGAAAATGAAAACAGTTTTATTTTTAGCAGGTTTCTTGCAGCTCCTATTAACAATTTGTTCATAATATCGTCATAAATATGTGATAATATGTGTATGTAATTGAAAATATCGTAAGATGTAAGAGGTGGAGAATCAGATATAATATGGAGGTAAATTTATTTGATGTTTATGACAATAGAAACGAAGGATGATAAGGGTGAAGTAGATTCAAAAGAAGAATATCAGTTCATACAAGAAGAAATCGCACACAAAAAAAGGAAAAAGTGGATGACACTGATTGTGAAAACGATTGTTTCAGCAGTTTTATTTGGCATATTTGGTGGTTTGATATTTGCCTGGTCTGGTTCTTTTTTTCTTGGTGTTTTTCGCCACAATACAGATGAAAAGAAAATATCATTTGCAACAGAGAAACCACAGCAGACAGAACAACCAGAAGAAACAGAGAAACCCAAGGGAGTGGGTAATGGAAAAACAAACAATCAAAAAGAATGGGATAAAGCAGCATTTGCAATAGGAAGTTATGAGGAGACATTTTCTGCAATGAGTACACTGGCAGAAAATATCAATCAGTCTATTGTGACAGTATCAGGTTTAACAGAATCACAAGATTTATTTAGTAATCCCATAGAGTCTGAAAATGCTACCTATGGTGTAGTGATTGCGAGTAATAGTAAAGATATGTTAATTTTGACGAATTATACAAAAATAAAAAATGCCAAGCAGTTAAGAGTTACTTTTCAGGGGGATAAATCAGTAAAGGCGGAACTTTATGGAAAAGATAGTCAGGTAGATTTAGCAGTAGTTGGTGTTCCATTAAATAAAATTCCAATGGAAATTAGTGAGAAAATCAAAGAGGCAAAGTTAGGCGATTCTTATAATAACACTGCGGGGACAATTGTAATGGCATTAGGAAGCCCAAATGGTCACATATATTCTATGGACATTGGTTTCATTAGCGGCGATTATCAGGATAAATATGTTGTGGATTACAAGCTGGAATTATATAACACCAGTATGCAGAATCACGAAAAAGGAGAAGGAATTATAGTGAATTTAAACGGCGAAATAGTTGGGGTTATTACTCACAATTTTTCAGAAGAAGGAAATAAAACACTGCATACTTTTCTTGGAATATCCAGATTAAAGCCTATTATCGAAAAGATGCTGAATAAACAGAAGCAAGTGTATACAGGAGTAATCGGAAATGATATCACGGCAGAATATGCATCTGCTTTTGGAGTGGCATCTGGTATCTATATTACGGAAGTGGTGACAGATTCACCTGCATATAATGCGGAATTAAAGCCGGGATATCTGATTACAGAAATAGATGGTGAAACAGTGACTTCTATGATTGCTTATTATAGTATTCTGTCAGAATATCAGGTAGAGGATGAGATTAGAGTAACAGTCATTGACACTACGGCAGGCAAACCAAAGACAAAGAAGATTGTAGTAACAGTGCAGGAAAAAGAATAAATGAAATCAGATAGAGAACGGGTATCATATGAGCCATAATAAAGACTTATGTGATGCCCTTATTTTATGCAGAGCAGGCTGGTGAACCCAAATTTTCGTAACAGTTCAGCCATGCCATTCATAATTTACCAGAAGGTATATTACTACCAAAAAATTTACGGTTTCTGCATGGCTGAACTGTTACAAATTTTCTAAACTTTTTCTAAATCCTATTGACTTTAAAAAGGAAAAGAGTATAATCAATACCTAATGTAAGAAATAGTTGAGATGGTAAACTATTTCTATTCTCCATAAAATATCAGGAGGTGAAAAAATGGACTGTGAAATAGGAAGTGAGATCTTTACTTTGATGAATAAGTTTCGCCTGTTGCATCAAAAGTACAAATATTTTGGAGAATTGTCACAGGCGGAGTTTTGTATGCTGTTCACAATAGGGGTTACTGTGAAAGAAAGACGGATGGAAGATGAAACAGTCATGGGAATTACGACAACAGAGATTGTAAAAATATTAGGAACCAGTTTATCAGCAGCATCAAAACAGCTTCGGAGCATAGAGGAAAAAGGGTATATAGAAAGAATAGCTCACCCAAAAGACAGAAGGATAACTTATATTCTTTTGTCAGAAAAGGGAAATGCCGTTTTAAGTCAGCAAAAGGAAAAAAGAGACCAGTTAGGTGCATCAATTATAAAGAAAATGGGAAAAGAACGTGTATTGCAGTTAAGAAATTTAATGGAGCAGATTTATGAAATTATGAAAGAAGAGTTATTGAAGTAGGTGAGATCCGTTCCTTTATTCAGTATATCCAGCAGTTAGCACAAGTTTCTAGTATGCCGCAGTCTGCTTTGGCAGCAGTGGAGCGTGTATTTGGATTTCTGAAAGAAGAGGAAGAATGAATAAAAGAAAATGGATTCTATGCAGCACTTTATAATTCGCAGTTTGGGTGCGTATAAAAGAGGAGGAAAGTATGTTTGCAAAATTTAGCGTAAAAAAACCATACACTGTAGTTGTAGCAGTGGTACTTGTACTTATTTTAGGTGTAGTTTCATTTACAGAGATGGTACCTGATTTACTGCCGGATATGAATCTGCCATATGCAGTTATTGTAACAACATATACTGGTGCAAGTCCGGAAGAAGTAGAGATGATGGTAACGAAACCAGTGGAACAGTCTATGGCAACCATCAATAATATCAAAAATATTACTTCAACGTCCAGTGAAAATGTATCAATGGTTATGTTAGAGTTTAATGATGATGTCAATATGGATTCTGTTACAATAGATATCAGGGAGAAATTAGATAGTATTTCCGGTTATTGGAGTGATTCTGTAGGCAATCCTATTATTATGAAAGTGAATATGGATATGATGCCTGTTATGGTATCAGCACTGGATGTAGAAGGAATGTCTGCATCAGAGATTACTACATATGCAAATGAAAAGATTATTCCACAAATTGAAAGTGTGGAAGGTGTGGCAAGTGTCAGTGTCAGCGGCGAGGTGGAAAAAGAAGTAAATGTCGTAATACGCCAAAATAAGTTAGATGAAGCGAATCAAAAAGTGAAGCGTTCTGTAGAGGATAAATTAAAGAAAGCAGAAGAAGAACTCAAAAAGGCAAAACAAAAAGTTGAAGATGGAAAGAAAGAATTAGAAGAAAAACAGGAACAATTTGATTCAGGAATGCTTGCAGCAGATCAGGGCATCTTGGAAGGAAAATTAGAACTGTTAAAAGCAGAGATTCAGTTAGCAGACGGTGAAACCGCACTGGCAGAAAAAGAAGCAGAATTAAAAGCTGCAAAAGTGGAATTAGAAGCAGCAGAAAAAGAATTAGAATCTAAGGAAAAAGAGGCAAAGGCTGGTTTAACAACAATTGATAAAGCTTTAAAAGAGATTGAACCAAATGAAGTAACATTAGAAGAAGCAAAGACAAAGCTGGAAGCTGCTATTCAGACCATTCAGAACAATGGTATGTTATCAAAAGAACAAAAAGAGGCAGCCATTGCCCCGCTGCAGGGACAGTTAGATGAGGTAAATGAGGGTCTTACTACATTAACTGAAACAAAAACGAAGTTAGAAGAGCAGAAAAAAACTGTAGAGGATGGCTTAAAACAGATAGAAACAGCAAAGAAAACACTAGAAGCAAATAAAGTCAAACTTGCAGAAGGGGAAAAAGCAATTGAAGCAGGAAAGACACAAATTGCAACAGGGAAAACAGGGATTGCAACTGGAAAAACAACAATTTCAGACAAGGAATCTGAAGTTGCAAAGACAAAAAGTGAAGTAGAAAACCAGCTTTCTAGCGCATCAATCCAGATTATGACAGGGGAAAAGGAAATCGATACCCAGTTAGAAAATTTTAAGAAGGCCAAAGAAGATGCCTTAGCGGCCGCAGATGTAAGAGAAATCATTACAAAGGATATGGTTTCCGGCATCTTGACAGCAGAGAATTTTTCTATGCCGGCAGGATATATTGAACAGGATGGAGTAGATTATCTGGTGCGTGTAGGAAATAAAATGGAAAGTATCAATGAGTTAAAAGCACTTGTATTATTTGATACAGGGGATAAAGATATGGACCCAGTCACATTAGAAGATGTGGCAGATGTTACTATGGTGGACAATTCAGCAGAAACTTATGCAAAAATCAATGGAAATGATGGGATTGTATTGTCTATCCAGAAACAGACAAATTATTCTACTGCAGATGTCAGTGAGCGTGTGGCAAAAAGGCTGAAAGAGTTACAAGGTGAGAATCCGGACATTCAGGTTAATTACCTGATGGATCAGGGTGAGTATATTAACCTGATTGTCAATGCAGTATTAAACAACTTAGTAATGGGTGGTGTCCTGGCTATTATTATTTTATTTATTTTTCTTAGAGATATCAAACCGACAGCTATTATTGCATGTTCCATTCCAATTAGCGTTATATTTGCCATTATACTGATGTATTTCTCGGGCATTACATTGAATATTATCTCGCTGTCTGGTCTGGCAGTAGGTGTTGGTATGCTGGTGGATAACTCCGTTGTTGTAATTGAAAATATTTACCGTTTGAGGAACAAAGGTGTATCCGCAATTAAAGCAGCAGTAACAGGTGCAGTACAGGTAGCGGGAGCAATTACCGCATCTACTTTAACAACCATTGGTGTATTTATCCCGATTGTGTTTGTGAAAGGTATTACAAGACAGTTGTTTCAGGATATGGCACTAACAATAGCATATTCTCTGATTGCCAGTCTGGTTGTGGCTTTGACACTGGTACCAATGATGTCCTCACGCATGTTGAAAAATACGAAAGAAAAAGAGCATAAATTATTAAATGTTCTTACCACAGGATATGAAAAACTTCTTTCTGTACTATTAAGATTTAAACCATTAGTATTAATAGCAGCTGTTGTAATCCTTGTGGTAAGTATGTATGCTTCCATGAGCAAGGGAACCAGTTTTATGCCATCAATGGACAGTACACAGGTTAGCATTGATTTGCAGATGCCGGAAGGCACTACGTTAGAGGATACAATTGAAATGTCTGACAAAGTGATAGAAAAAATTCAAACCATCGAAGATGTAGAAACAGTAGGTGCCATGCTGGCAGGTTCTACTAGTGCCATGCTTGGCATGGGGACTGGAAACAGTGCAACAGATGCCGTATCCATGTATGCCATTTTGAAAGAAAATAAAAAGAAAACAAGTCAGGAAGTGGCAGCAGAAATTAATGATTTGTGTGCAGATTTTGATTGTGAAATTAGTGCAAGCGGTTCTAGTATGGATATGAGTGCTATGGGCGGTTCTGGTGTTGCTATTAACATTAAGGGAAATGATCTTGATACTTTACGTTCATTGGCAAAAGAAGTGGCAAAAGAATTAGAAAATGTAGAAGGTTTAACAGATATTTCAGATGGTATCGGAGAAACTACACCAGAGCTTAGACTTGTAGTCGACAAAGAAAAAGCCATGCTTAAGGGGCTGACGGTGGCACAGGTTTACCAGCAGGTACAAAGTGAGATTGCTTCTTCTAAAACATCTACCACTTTAACACAGGATGGAGAGGAATATTCTGTTGTGATTAAAGATGAAGCAAGTACAGAGCTGACCTTGGATGATATTAAGGATATGAAAATAGAAGCCACTGATCAGGAAGGCAGCAAAAAGAAAGTAAAATTATCAAAAATAGCAGAGGCAGTAGACACAGAAACAATGTCTTCTATCAAACGTGAAAGTCAGCAAAGATACATAACAGTATCGGCAGCAGTAGATGAGAATCATAATATAGGTCTTGTGAGTGCTGAAGTAGAGAAGGTACTCAAAGATCACGAAATGCCAAATGGTTTTGAAATGGAATTTGATGGGGAAAATGAAACAATTAATGAAGCGATGATACAGATGATGAAAATGTTACTGCTTGCAATTGCATTTATTTATCTGATTATGGTTGCACAGTTTCAGTCATTGAAATCGCCGTTTATCGTTATGTTTACCATTCCACTGGCATTTACAGGAGGTTTCATAGGATTATTTATTGGAGGATGCGAAATCAGTGTCATTGCCATGATTGGTTTTGTCATGTTGTCAGGTATCGTTGTTAACAATGGTATTGTTTTAGTGGACTATATTAACCAGTTGAGGCTGGCAGGTATGGAGAAGAAAGAAGCTATTATTGAGGCAGGAAAGACACGTATGCGTCCAATCTTTATGACAGCATTGACTACTATTCTAGGACTGTCCACAATGGCAGCAGGAGTAGGCATGGGTTCTGATATGATGCAGCCGATTGCCATAGTAACCATTGGCGGATTGCTATATGCAACAATTACGACATTATTTGTAATTCCAGTAATGTATGATTTGTTCAATAGAAAGGCTATGAAGAAGATTGATAAGTCTGAATTGGAAGTGTTAGATGAGGACATGGAGGATATGTTGTTCTAAAGGGTGTCTGAAAAGAAAGTAAAATTTCCAATGATGATTTAGAGTCTGAATTAATAGAAATTAACACATCTTATCCATTAAAAAGATGTCTAAACCATGAGTGGGAAAGCAGGATTTTCTTGCTTCTGTAACAGAGTAGGTGATTTGTATGTTAAAAAATTTTTTGATTATAGTTAACGTATTAATTTCAGTCATTTCATTTTTTACATTTATTATTGGTAATATTACAGTTGCTTTTGGTAATAAATACAATAGTGGATTTCATATTTTATTGGGTTATACTATTATTGTTGTACCTATAATTGCTAGTCTGGTTTTTAATATAGTGATGGTTTTAAATCATAAAGATGCAAAAATAGTAAATAATAATGTTGTCAATTTTATTAGTATACTTGTAATTAATGTGATTCCATATATTGCAGCATATTTAATTTGCTGGCAGGGATGACAATGAATTTTGATTAATATGTTTAACATTGAAAGAAATTGTGCAATGTTTAGAACTGACAGTTGAGGAAGCGAAAGCAGTCAAGGATTTGCAGCCTGCTTGAAAAAAGAATTATGTGATATGATAAATAGAAAAGACAGGAACTTCAAAATGAGGTTATCCTGTCTTTTCTATTAACATTTGTATCAAAAATTCATGTTCATTTGTTATAATATAATATTCGATATGATACTTCCGAAAAATTTCATATACAGTTCTCAGCCCTATTCCATGTTTTTCAGGCTTTTTTTTCGTTGTCTGAAATCTTGTTTCTATCATTTTTGCCATATCTTCTATAGGATTACTGATTTCTATGTACAACATTTGGTTTGTCCTGTGTGCTGCTATAGTAATATAACGCCCCATCTCTAATTTCAGGTTTGCTTCAATAGCATTATCAATCAGGTTAGAAAATAAAATACAACAATCCACATTTTCCATAAAGGCAAAAGGTTCTAAACTTCCAGTACAGGTTAATTTAATCTGATTATACTTTAATTCATCGGTCTTAGATGCGAGAATCAAATCTACAATTTCATTTCCTGTAAGGATTTTATGTTTGCTTTGTACCGTTTTTTCGGATAATTTTGTAAAATATGTTTTTGCTTTTTCATATTCTCCATGATTAAGCATTTCTTGTAATAAGAGCATGTGGTTTTTCCAATCATGACGAAATTTAACGATATCTGACTGCTGTTCTTTATAATCTTGAAAATAGGAATATTCCTGTGTGAATTGTTCTTTGTAATCTTCGGACAATTTTTTATAATATTGGGCTTTTTTTCGATGTACAATAGTAAAAGTAACCATTCCGCTTGTGATAAGAAGAAATGCCATCACAGATAGTATGACAAATCTATTGTCAATTTCAATACCATTATCAGAAAAAGGACTTGTTATGGTTTTTTTATTCATTTTGTTATTTTTTATATCTGTACTTTTGGAAGCAGTATTACCTAACCCTTCTATTTTATGCTGAATAGAGTAGGCTGTCCCATCTTTTGTAATGACACGAATTGTATAGGTGCCATTTTTATTGACAACAAATGTGTTGCCGTTTGTTAATTCTGTTGCAATATGATTATAATAAGAATTACTGCCGTTATAGATAGGTGTCTTCCAAATGTTGTGATTTGTGTTATCCTTCTCATCATAAGCTCCATACACATATTGGATATTTTTTAAATCCGAACCCAATGCGTGTGTTATGGTAATGGTAGCATTTGATTTATTTTTATCCAGCTTGGAAGCAGCAGATAGTACTTTATTGACAGGAAGGGCACAAATTGAAACATCTACTTTTACTCCTATTTCCTGAAATGTACCTCCTGTTACTTTTTCATTTATTGCTTCTATATAATAAGTGCCTGCAGGCAAGTATGCATTTTTTTGTTCTTTGCCGTCCCCGTCATAGTTGTCAAATTCCAATTTCTTGCTGGTCATTGCTTCGTTGCTATATATAAATACATTTGTATCTGTAAAACCACTACCTATATCTGTATATTTTACCCCCATTTTTATAATGCTGTCCTCTTCTAATGTAAATGATGCATAACTTGATACTTTCTCTCTGATGTTCTGAGAAACCAGTTCACAACTCCAAGATAATTCTGCCTTAAAACTATATTCATCCAAATTATCAATGGAAACTACAGAAGCCTGTTCATAAACTGTAGTTTCCTTAGAATGAATGAAAGTAGTAAAAGAAATATTATAAAAACTAAATGATAACCCTGCTGCAAGTAAAATAGCTGTAATTTTTTTCATGTTCATTTTCTTCTCCTTAAGTAATAAAGTAAACAATCACATCTGCCAACACAGGCACCACCATAACAAAAGTGGTTAATATACAAGATTTATTATACAACAGTTATTATATAACAAAAACATTATTATCAATAGAGCTAAAGGGATATTTTATATAATAAAAATACAGTGTCCTTTATGTATTTTTGTAATCCGCTAACATCATAAAGAAAACTGTATTATTGAGCAGCAAAATATTCTATTTTTTAATACTGAATTTTACAATTTTTGTATTGTTTGCCTTATCTGTTACTTTTAAAGTATATTTGCCTTTCTTAGAAACTTTTTTTCCTGATATAATTGTTTTTCCATTTAATTTAGCACTTTTAATTCCACTGTCTTTATCAGAAAAATGTATTGTTACAGCTTTTTTATAAGTTTTGCCATTTTTTATGCCTGTAATCTTCGGAGCGGTATTGTCTAATCCTTTTACTTTATGTTGAATAGAGTAGGCAGTCCCGTCTTTGGTAATCACCCGGATGGTGTAAGTTCCATTTTTATTTACTGTAAATGTGTTGCCGCTTGTTAGCTCTGTTGCAATATGGTTATAATAAGAATTACTGCCGTTATAGATAGGTGTCTTCCAAATGTTGTGATTTGTGTTATCTTTCTCATCATAAGCTCCATACACATACTGGATATTCTTTAAATCTGCACCAAGTGACTGTGTCACTGTAATGGTAGCTTTTGATTTATTTTTATCCTCATTAGAAACAACAGATAGTGTTTTGTTTGCAGAAAGTGCACAAATAGAAACATCTGTTCTCACTGCGCTAGTCTTTGTTAGAAAACCTTCACCCATAGCTTCTATATAATAAGTGCCTGCTGGCAAATATACTGTCTTTGGTTCTTTCTCATACGAATTAATTTCTAATTGCTTTTTGGTCATTGCTTCATTACTATATATGGACATATTATATTTCATATAATATGATTCTGTTATATCTGTATATTTTACACCTATTTTCACAATACTATTTTCTTCTAGTGTAAAAGATGAGTAACTTGAAACTTTTTCTGTATCTGTGCTAACCAATTCACAGCTCCAAGACAATATTGCCTTTGTATTGTATTCATCCAGATTGTCAATGGAAACTACGGAAGCCTGTTCATAAATCTTAGCTTCCTCTGCATGTATCAGTGTTGTAGAAGGGATGTTATAGGGATTACATATTACTCCTGCTGTGAGTAAAATAGCTGCAATTTTTTTGATTTTCATATTGATCATAAATTATTTCCTCCTTAAGATAAATAAAGTCATTGGATTTTGTCTCCATAACATATATGCCCATTCTATCATAATTTATTGTTTTTTTTCATGCCATCCGACAAAAGCATGTATTTTCCCGACAAACGGGAATTACGTTTCAAATCGCAATGATTTATGAAAAGTTTATTCATTTTATATAAGATGATATTCGAAAAACAATTATCAAATCAAATCCTCTTTCAAACAGGAAAAAAGCCTGCTGCGGTAAGCAGTTATTTTTCTTTTGCTGATTGGTAATGAGATTCCGCTGCTTAATACAATATTGTTTCCATTGATTATTTTGTGATGGTACATATTAATCAAATGTTTTCTATGAATTCGGAAGAATCCATAAGGTGTCAATTGCCCCTCATACTCTTTTAGACTGCAATCGCTGATATAATGCTGATGTTCTGTATAGATTACTGTATATTTATCCTCTGCACTGATATGGATAATATCCTGTACAGGCAGAAAACATTCTCCTTCTCTGGTTTTTATTACTATTTTTTTCTTTTTATTCCGTTCATTGTTTAAATCGGTTAATAATTTTAAAATATGCTCTTTTGTGATTGGTTTTAAAAGATATCGAAAAGCATTTGCCTCATATCCCTTGATGGCATATTCTTCATAAGCAGTAATGAATGTCAGACAAATATCCGGAAAGGCTTGTTTGATTTCTTTGCCAAGTGAAATACCATCCATCTCTGACATTTTAATATCTAACAGCACAAGCTCTGGCATTGCAGCATTTTCGTTTGACTCATTTTTTAGCTGCGCCAACAAGCTGACAGGAGATAAAAAGGGGGTGATCTGTATTGGAACTTCATTGGACACATCAGCAAAGCAGTTATATATTTGTTTCATATGTTCTTTTTGGTCATCGCACAAGTATATTTTTAAAGGATTTTTTATCTTTGTATTTTTCATTATATGTAATCTCCATTTCTAGAAAGTAATTCTCAAATTATTACTTAACCCCTAAATTCATTCTCAAAAGAAGTAATAATTATTCGAGATTATTTTTAAATATTGTGTAACAATTCAGAAGGTGCCATTCACAAAATGCCAGAATATACATATTCACCAAAACATTTTGGCTGGTTATTTTGTTCATGATGTTGTTACCAGCTATGAAACCATATGTGTAAATTGTAATTTATGAGCAAGCTCTCATATACAATTTGCACATATGGTTTCGCACCTTCTAAATAGTTACATATTGTAATGTAATTAAAATATAAGATAATTGCAATGGGAAAAATTATAAACTTGTTATTCTGTTTTGTCAATTGTCAATCATTTCCTGTATTCAATGTTTCGTCTTCCCTTCCATCAATTTTTGTCTAACTTTTTGAGGCTGGAATCAATGCCGTCATGGAATATATCTCTATAAAACGGTAGCCATTTTGTGAAAAAAATGTTATAATAAAATATAACCAAAATGAATATAGTGGGGAGGGATACATATGACATTACTATTTGAAATCTGTTTTTTCGTAGGAATTGGTCTGACATTGGTTTCTTTGATAACAGGGCAATTTTCTGACATATTTGGTGTAGATGGTTTTGATATAGGGGACATTGGTATCGATTTTCTATTACCATTAAGTCCTATGATCTATGTTTTGTTTTGTACTGTATTCGGTGGTACGGGGTTGATTTTATTAAAAGTGTGCCCGTCTTTATCTTCAATTATTATATTAGTAATCGCCATATTCACAGGCATTATAATTTCCACAGGTTTTTACAGAGGTATCATTATTCCACTAAAAAAAGCTCAAAACACGAGTGCTCCTGCGCAGGAAGAACTGATTGGAGTTCTTGCAAAAGTACAAGAGAGTATTCCTGAAAATGGTTATGGGGAAATCTCGTATGTAGTAAATGGAAACAGTTATATTGCTCCTGCCAGAACAACAGATGGGCATAAGGTTCAAAAGGGATGTGAAGTAACCATTTGCTGGATAGAGAATTATGTATTCTATGTTATAGAAATAGATAGAAGCAATACACTTTTACAAAAATAATACATAAGGAGGAAGTAGAAAATGAAAGATGCAATCATTATTGCTGGTATTATCATTGCAGTTATTTTGGTAATGATTATTCTGGTATCCACCATGTGGAAAAGAGTGCCACAAGACAAAGCCTTAGTTATTACAGGACTTAAGAAAAGAGTGATTTCCGGCGGCGGTGGATTTGTTATTCCGCTGTTGGAACGCTCAGACAAAATCTCATTAGAAAACATGAAAATTGAAGTACGTACTGACGGTGCAAGAACCGAGCAGGGTGTAGACATCAGAGCAGATGGTGTAGCTGTTATTAAAGTAAAAAGTGATAAGGAGAGCATTTTAAATGCAACAGAGCAGTTTAACACAGGAAAAGAATCACAGACTATTGATATTATCAAAGATACTGGTAAAGATGTATTAGAAGGTAAACTAAGAGAAATTATCTCAAAAATGACAGTGGAAGAAATCTACAAAGACAGGGAGAAGTTTGCCTCTCAGGTACAGGAAGTGGCAGCAGTAGGACTTGCAGGGATGGGATTGGAATTAAAAGCATTTACCATCCGGGATATTTCTGATAAGAATGGTTATCTGGAAGCACTTGGAAAACCAAGAATTGCTGAGGTTAAGAAAAATGCATCCATTGCTGAAGCAGAGGCATTAAAAGAAACACAGATCAAAACTTCAGAATCGGAACGGTTGGGAGCAGAAGCAAAAATTCTGGCAGAAACCCAAGTGGCGGCAGCCAACAAAGAAAAAGAATTGAAAGTACAGTCTTATCGTGAAGAACAGGAAACTGCAAAAGCGAAAGCGGATTTAGCTTATGAAATTGAGAAAAACCGTGTGGCAAAAGAAGTAACAGAAACTGCCATGTTAGTAGAGATTACAAAGAAAGAAAAAGAAACAGAAATACAGACACAGGAAGCTCTCCGAAAAGAAAGAGAACTGTTAGCAACAGTAAATAAACAAGCAGATGCAGAAAAATACAGGGCAGAGAAACAGGCAGATGCAGAAAAATATAAGTCGGAGAAACAGGCAGATGCAAAAAAATATGCCCAGTTACAGGAAGCAGAGGCGGCAAGCCAGGCAATTAAGATTAAGGCAGAAGCAGAAGCGGAAGCGATTAGAATCAGAGGTGAAGCGGAGGCATCTTCCATTTTAGCAAAAGGTAATGCAGAAGCAGAAACTATGGAAAAGAAAGCAGAGGCATATAAACTCTATAATGAAGCTGCAGTAGCACAGATGATTATTGAAAAACTTCCTGAGATTGCGAATGCAGTAGCCCAGCCTCTTGCAAAAACAGAAAAGATTGTTATTGTAGACCAAAGCGGGAAAAAAGGCCAGGGCGGCGGAGCTTCTAAAGTAACAGGTTATGTAACAGATATTGTCAGCCAGCTGCCTGAAACAATTGAGGCAATGACAGGATTTAATTTTATGGATGCATTGAAGACAAAGCTGGCACCAGAAACAAAAGATAACAAAGATACAGCCATAAAATTGTCTTCTGGAACTTTGAATAGCATAAAGGAAAACGAATCTGAAAGTAGTATATAATTGAAAGACAATGTATGAAGGGGAAAAGTAAGAAAACCTCCTTTGAATGAAGGAACATTCAAAGGAGGTTATTTATATAAAGCAGTCAAAAAGAAGTATTTTACCTAACAAACAAAAGAAAACAGGTACATAAACTGCGCGAAGCAGACGTGAGACGGAACTGTTTCCTTAATAAATGACATCTCACAGAAAACGAATGTGGCGGTATGCCATGTAGAAAAAGAATGATTTGACTGCGAATTTTATGTACCTGTTCTATAGTGTAAACTCTAGGGGGAATTATCGTTTACAGTAATAGTATATGTGGGGGCATGAAAAATGTTACTGAAATTTAATGGGTACAAAATGGTGTGGCTGAACTTGTTACTTTGTAATGAATAAGCAATAAGAAAAGCTTGAGATAAAAGACCGGAATGGTTATAATAATATAGGAAATTAATTTTTGTGTATGAGAATCGTGGCACAAAAATGCAGCAGGGCAAACATAAAAAGAGAACAAAATAGAAAGCGAGGACATAAACATGGCAAAAGTAATGATTTGTTTGGCAGAAAATTTTGAAGAGGTAGAAGGGTTAATGGTAGTAGATTTACTTCGCAGAGCGGAAATTGATATTTATATGATTTCCATTACAGGAAATGTTGAAGTGACAGGTTCGCATAACATTACAGTAAAAGCAGATATGCTGTTTGAAGATGCAGATTTTGATGGTGCAGATATGATTGTATTACCTGGAGGTATGCCAGGAACAAGAAATCTTCAGGCACATAAAGGGTTAGCAGAAAAGATACAGCAGTTCCATAGAGAGGGAAAAATGTTAGGTGCCATCTGTGCAGCACCATTGGTATTAGGCTGTAATCATGTGTTGAAGGGAAAGAAAGCCTGCTGCTATCCGGGATTTGAAGAGGAACTTCTTGGAGCAGAAATAACATACCAGCCAGTAACAGCAGATGGAAATGTTATCACAAGCCGCGGACTTGGAACCGCGTTGGAATTTGGATGTGAAATTATTGCACATTTTCAGGGAAGAGAGAAAGCAGAGGAAATGAAAGAAAAAGTAGTATATCACTATTCAAAATAACAAATATAAGCAAGATTAGAAAAAGACTGGGTGCAGCTTTTTCTAGAACGTGTTGGAAAATTCATTACCACAATTTACACATCCCGCTTTGCGTACCCATTCGGGCTGGCGGATTTTGTCCGATAAAGTATGTATATTTGGAACAAATCCTCTGCAAATTGTGGCACACATCTTGTAACAGGCAATTTTCAAACACACTTTAGTACATTGTTTTGTAAGTTTAGACATTTACTCCACTTCCCTCCACAGACAGAACAGGGCAATCAGATTAGGAAATGCCATAAATGCATTAATACAGTCTGAAAGTTCCCAGACAAGATCAAGGGATAGAATGCCGCCAAAAAATATCATGAAAACATAGATGAATTGGTAGCATTTTATTCCTTTTTCTTTTGCCAGATAGTAGACTGCTTGTTCGCCAAAGTATGACCATCCAATCAAAGTAGATATAGCAAAAGCGATAAGAGAAATCCCAAGAATTACTTCTCCATAGGGGATAGAAGAGAAAGCCAGAGAGGTAAGCCCTGTTTGGGAAATATTTGTAAGAGAGATAGTATTTTTATATTTTTCTAAATGTGACACAATTACAAGTCCTGTAATAAAGCACATTACTACCGTATCCCAGAAAGTAGCCGTCATGGAAATAAGAGCTTGGTTTCTGGGTTTTTTCACATGGGAAGCAGCAGAAGCAATACCTGCCGAACCAAGTCCTGCTTCGTTTGTAAAAAGCCCTCTGGAAATGCCATATCGTGCGGCAGTCTGTATTGTAGAGCCAATGATACCACCGGTAATGGAAGAAGGCAGAAAAGCCTGTTTTATAATAGAGTTAAGGGCAGGTATAACGAAAGAGCCATTCATCACAAGTAAAATCATACATCCCATTAGATAGAAAATTCCCATAGCAGGCACTAGTTTTTGACATATGGTTCCAATCGAATGAATACCGCCTACTAAAATAATACCAACTACTACAGCAGTTATAATTCCGGATACATAAGGAGAAATATGCCACAAATTATAACAAGTTTCTGTAATGGCATTTGCCTGTGTACTGCAGCCGACCCCAAAAGAAGCACATAAAGTACAGCATGCATAGAATACAGCCAGACCTTTTTTCTTTAAGCCATATTGCATGACATACATAGGACCACCGTAGAATCCATATTTTGTATCATGCTGCCGATAGGAAGCACTTAAAAAACACTCTGCATAAGTAGTGGACATGCCAAGAATTCCTGTAAGCCAGCACCAGAATACCGCACCAGGACCTCCTAACATAATAGATGTAGATACTCCAATAATATTACCGGTTCCTAGAGTAGCTGCTAAAGTAGTACTGAGTGCGGCAAAACCACTAAGACCTTTTGAAGAGTGAGAACTGGATTTTGTATTATGAGAGTTCTTGTGATTGGAATCCGTCATGTCTTTCTCAGCTTCTGGGGTAATTGATAATTTAATTGCACGAAAAATATATTTCTGCACACCGCGGGAACGAAATGTAAAGAAAACATGTGTAGACAGCAGTAGAAAAAGTAATGGGAAACTCCACAAGAGATTATTTAAATTCTGAATAAAATCCAGCATAACAGCCTCCAAAGTAAAATGTATATTTTATTTTATGAAATAAAAAATAAAAAATATGCAACATTTTTGCCATATAAAAAAGTACACAAATTTAGAGAAATTATTTGACCATAATTACGATACATGATATACTTAACTAATTATGTATTAGGAGTGCTGCATATGCTGACATATAGTTTTGAGGAGAAAGGAAAACTTACTTTATATGAATATTTGTATCGCTGTATCAAACAGGATATTTTAGAGGGCAAGTTAAAAAAAGATGAAAGGCTGCCATCAAAACGAAACCTCGCAAAACATTTAGATGTCAGCGTTATTACGGTGGAAAGTGCCTATGCACAGCTGCAGATTGAAGGGTATATTTATTCTTGGGAAAAGAAGGGATATTTTGTTTCTGAAGTGGAAGAACCTATATGGAATCACGAGGCTAAGAACAGGATAACCCAAATAAAACAGGAAACAGATTTAAGGGAGAAGAGCGATAGAAAAAAAATAGAATCTCAAACCGCACAGTATAAGGAAACAGTATATTTTGCAGATTTCCAGACAAATAATATTAATTCGGAACGTTTTCCATTTAGCATCTGGTCTAGGTTAATGAGGGAAGTTTTATCTGAAAAGGATACTGTATTGCTGCAGAGCATGCCATACAATGGGGTGGAGAGATTAAGGGAGGCAATTGCAGAATACCTCTATCATTTCAGAGGAATGGAAGTATATAAAGAGCAGGTCTTTATTGGAGCAGGAACAGAGTATTTATATGGTCTTCTTATACAGTTATTAGGGAGAGATAAAGTCTTTGCTGTAGAAGATCCAGGATATAAGAAAATTGCATATATTTACGCAAGTAATGGAGTAAAATGTGAGTATATTTCTATGGATGCAGAGGGAATGTCTATGATGCAATTGGGAAACAGCAATGCACAAGTGGTGCATATTTCACCATCGCATCATTTTCCAACAGGGGTTGTTATGCCAATTAGGCGGCGGCAGGAACTTTTAAAATGGGCATATGAAAAAGAGGAACGCTATATTATTGAAGATGATTATGACAGTGAGTTTCGTTTTTTGGGAAAACCAATTCAGACCATGCAAAGTATTGACCGGCATGAAAAGGTAATTTATATCAATACATTTTCTAAAAGCCTGGCACCATCGATTCGTATCAGCTATATGATACTGCCAATGCATCTATTAGAAAAATTCAACAGAGAAATGAGTTTTTATGCGTGTACGGTATCCAGTTTTGAGCAGTACACATTGGCAAATTTTATGCAGAGGGGTTATTATGAAAAGCATATTAACCGTATGAAGAATTTTTATAAGTCCCAGAGAAATCTTGTGATCTCTGCTATGAAAAACAGTTCGCTGTATTACAAAATGAAAATCAAAGAAGAAAATGCGGGGCTTCATTTTTTGTTAGAAGTGGATACAGAGCTGTCTGACGAAGAGCTGTTGGAAAAATTAAGGCAGGAAAACATTAGAATTACAAGTTTGTCACAATATTATCACAATCAGGAAAATAGCAGGGAGCATGTGCTGATTATAAACTATTCCGGAATCGATGCAGAGAAAATGCCAGAAGTAATAAAACGGCTTGGAAAGATTTTAGAGGAATAAGAGTGAAAGAAGCGTTTTGAAAAAGAACAGTTTATCTGCTGAATCTGTATAAGCTGTTCTTTTTTCTATGTTGTTTTATATTTTAAAATAGTTACAATGTGTTAAAAAATAATTGTAATGCATGTTAGACATGACCTAATGGTTATTCTTATCTGTCATTACTGCATTGCATATTTTATAGATTGCTGCATACAGAACACCTGCAATCGGCCATATAATCCATGAATGTCCCCAGTCAAATCTGATAAAACTCCATGCGAGATAGAGTACAGTGATAAAAGTCCAATAAATCGATGCGATTGTATCAAGGGATGATTTTCTTTTTTTGGTTTCAGGTAAATACTCTTTTTCCTGTAATAAAATTTCATAAGCATCTTTTCGCATGCTGCTGGTAATAAAGAAAAAGACTCCAATAGCAACCATAAATAAAAGAAATACAAAACCAATTGTGCTTCCAAATTCATTTCCGAATTTTGGGTCTATTATCATACTTCCGCAAATGGGAGGAACAACACTTAAAATACAAAGTCCCACTCCAACGGCAATAGAACATGCAAAGATAGGATTGAATCGTTCTCTTTCATTTTTTAAAAAGTTTGCTGTTACAGTATCAGTTTGAAATATTTCTTTTTTCATAAATTCATATTTTTCAAGATGGGTATCAGAAATAATAAACAAACTGACGGCAATGCAAATCATAATGAGTAATAACAATATACCACAGAACATAAGAGTTTCATTTTCTCCATTTTCTATTATTGAAGTAAGAAGGAGAAATATAGGGGAACAGATACATAACAGCACACCAATTGCGATTTTAAAAGAGTTTTTTATTGTCATATTAATATATTCTTTTGCTTCTTCTAAACCGATTACACGTGTGCTTATAGTGTGAGTAGTGTTTTTTTCCAGAGAGATGCCGCCCTTCATATATTGGTCGATTTCTAGTTCTTCTGCCAATTCCTCTAAATTTCCAAATTCAGAAATGACGATTCCAATGGCCTCATTCTCTGTTTTCCCCTTGTTTTTTAGTTCATTATACTTGTCTTCCATCATATTGTATAATTCTTCTTTTGCCTTCAGCACTTCCGGTGTTTGCGGCAGATTGCTGAACATATTATTTAGATAAGTTTGAATGGTTTCCATATGTAACTCCTCCTATGAATAAATAAACTTTTCAATTACTTCTTTGGTAATTTGCCATTCCTGGCATTTTTCTTTATAATATGCCCGTCCTGTTTCGGTGATGCGGTAATAGGTACGTCGTTTTCCATTGGTTTCATTTCCATAAAAGGACTCTACGTAACCATTCTTTTCAAGACGGGTAAAAGCGGAATATAATGTTGTTTCTTTGATAATATACTTTTCATCGGATAACTCTCTGATTTTTTTTGATATAACATATCCATAAGAGGGTTCCTCTAACAAAAGATATAAAATAATGGTGTCATTATATCCGCGTATCACATCACTGCTAATCAAAATATTTCCTCCTCTCATTTGATAACTTAGAATGTGTTTGAAAATTTGTTACAGCTTAAGTTATGTAGAAATGGCTGTATAATCAGAACACCTTATTTTGTGTCAAATCTGTAATATTCAAACATATTTTAGTAAAAACTACTTTACCTGTCGTACTACGTCTGACGTAGTAAAGTTAATATACCATAATTACTACGACAGGTCAAGTAGTTTTTATATTTTTACTTACAGTTTGCTGAATCTATCTGAGGATTAAATGCATAGAAGTTTTTAGAGTTCAGACTTTCTTTTTCCAATTCCAAAGCTTCTCCAAAACGCTGGAAATGTACAATTTCACGTTCTCTTAAGAAACGAATTGGATCACAAACGTCTGGGTCTTTGATAAGGCGTAGAATATTGTCATATGTGGATCTGGCTTTCTGTTCAGCAGCCATATCCTCTGTCAAATCTGTAATGGTATCACCCTTACATTGGAATTCACAGGCATTAAATGGAACACCGCCTGCTGACTGAGGCCATATGGCAAGCGTGTGGTCAACATAATATTTATCAAAGCCGCTTTGGAGGATTTCATCAGGTGTAAGATTTCTGGTAAGTTGGTGAACGATGGCTCCAACGATTTCTAAATGATCTAGTTCTTCTGTACCCAGAGAAGCATCGGTAATGTTCCGCTTAGATATCCTGATTCCTATACCTGTTGTGGTCAACCTATAAAAAAACAATAAGTCTGTAAGTTATTCATTATGCTTACAAACTTATTATACGAGGTGAAGTATGGTGAATAAATTATACAGGGATATTTAGAACTTTTGTTTGAAAAGAAATATATTTGTAAGCAGATAGTGCCTTTTATTGTAGGTACAGTGTGGTGCTTGTGGCATTATCACTATTTCCTGCTGAATGGGATACAAGTGTCAATTTTATTATTTTTTATTAGTTGTATCATTGAAAGTTATATATATAGTTTCTTAATGGATTGTACAAATGATAATTTAATATCGGCAATGACATATCATTTTTCATGGAATTTAGCAGTACATATATTCGCAATAAATCCCCTGCAAATTGTGACACACATATCTTGTAACAAGCAATTTTCAAACACGCTCTAGTTTATCAAATATTGGGATTTGTTTTCAGAAGGGTATAGCTCCATTTAGTAGAAAGGAAATTCAAATATACATCTATATTGTTGCGGTCTTGTACTACCATTTTGTCAAGCAGATACTTATAGAATTCGTCTTCATATTCTACACCGCCCAAAAGTTCATTGATTACTTCCATTATTTCATACATAAGTTCTTGCTGCTGTTTTACAATCGTCTGCCGTTTATCCATGTTGTCGATAACAGATTGGAGCTGAGAGATTTCAGCATTACATTTTGAATGTGCTAAGGTAAATTCTTCTTTGGTTATATCACCGGAAATATAAATATCAATTAGTTTCATACGCTGATTGGTGAGGGTTTTCATTTGTGTGTCCAGCTTTATGGTATCTGTTCCTGCCAGATCAATAGCAATAGTGGACTTAATTATGGAAATCAGATTATTTGCGATTTTCTGCTTATCGTATTTTAGGCTTTTGGTAACAAGGCACATAATATGTGTGACATCTTCATTGCGAATACTAAGCCCGGTACAGCCAACTTGATTTCCTGCTTGATCAATATGAGGGATGCCGTTTTTGGCTGCTTCATAACAACGCCATGCCTTATAACGGCTGCTATCTTGCCGGGTTTTGTATCTTGCTACATAGCTTGCATTACAACAGCCGCATTTGATTTTTCCGGAAAAAGGATAACGGTTGCTGTGTTTTGCTTTGCCTTTCTGTGATAGAGAGCGTTTTTCTAAAATGCGGTTTGCTTCATTGAATAGCTCACGGGAAATAATTGGTTCGTGGTGGTCTTTTATAATAATAAATTCTTCCTGTCCCTGGTTATACTTCTTTTCGTGAGATAAAAAGTCTGGTGTATAAGTTTTTTTCTGTACTAAGTCACCACAATATTTTTCGTTGCGTATAATGCGGAGAATAACTGTGTTCTGCCATTCTTTTACCCGCATCGGTTTTATTCCTTCTTCGCGCAGTTCACGGCAGATCACATGAGTACCTTTTCCCTCTTTCACAAATTTATGAAAAATAAGGCGTACAATTTTTGCACCTTCCTCATTGATAAACATTTGTCCATTATGGACATCATAGCCCAACATGCTTCTGCCGAAAACGACTCCTTGTTCCATCTGGCGTTTCTGTCCCCATTTTACACGTTCGGAAGTCTTACGGCTCTCTTCTTGTGCGATGGAGGACATAATAGCCAGACGAAGTTCAGCATCCCCGTCAAGGGTGTTGATGCCGTCATTCATAAAAATGACACCAATACCATGTTTTTTCAGGTCACGGGTGTAGTAGATACTGTCAAGGGTATTTCTTGCGAAGCGGGAAATTTCTTTTGTGATAATCAAATCAAAGTCCCCATTTTTAGCACAAGTAATCATACGATTAAATTCTTTCCGTTTTTTTGTATTGGTACCCGAAATACCTTCGTCGGCAAAAATTTCATAAAGCTCCCAATAGGGATTATGTTCGATGTATTGTCTAAAATAACGCTGCTGGCTTTCAAAAGAATTTGCCTGGTCTTCATTGTCTGTAGAAACACGGCAGTAGGCAGCTACGCGCTTTTTAGCATCAACCGGCTTTCTTTCCAGGTTTAAGATTTCATATTGATTTGCAGGCATTATGATTTCCCCTTTCTTTTATTTGACTGCAGTTTAGACACACTTAGGTATTATAGTATATCTTGTGTTTGTGACAATTATGAAAAATCTCAAAACTACACATTTGATAATGTAAAAATACCAAGCCATTTTATGCATGGCATTTACCTTTCTGGCTTTGAGAATATTGTTTTTCCAGTTCGTGCAGGCAGTGTTCTCGTTGGGAAGGTGTTAATAGTGTTCTCTTTTCTAATGATAAAAGTATTGATTTTTGTATATTCATAAGAAATTCTGCATGTTCCTGTGCATTTATTTCCGGAATAGGGTTACCAACATAAATAAATTCTCTATGTTTCAACAGTCAGCACCTCCTTTGTGGTCATATATATGACCCAATGGTTGTACTATATACCAAAGACAGGCAGAAGCAGTGGAGTAGGCAGACAAAGAATGATCTATTCATGATTTTATAGAAATCTGCCAGGAGTTTGCACTTCTTAGATTGTTATGAAATATTGTGAATTGATTGAATAAGAGAGCTTAAAATGTCAAATTATCAAAAAAAGTGTAATATAGGTAAAAAGCATTGACATTTATTATGAAAAAAACTATAATTGCGAGAAAATTAAAGTTTTTTAGGAAATGATATTAAGTATAAATAAGGAGGTTAGTATTTTTAAACAATTTAGAGTGTCGTAAATACTTATATAGCTAAAAGCAGAAGGGAGGGAAAATAAAATAGAGATAGCAGGTTATGTTTTTATGGATATGGTATCAACATAAGATAAAACAATACAAATTAGTAGGAGTGAAGGAGGAGATTATTTTGAAAATGAGAATAATGGCTTTTTTTATGATGATAGTTTACCTAATTGATATTTTATTGCCAGTACAAAATGTGTATGCAGCTGAAAATGGAACAATAAAAGGAGATTGTGTTAGTAAGGCAGTGAAATGGCTGGTATCACAGCAAAATGAAGATGGAACATGGGGAAAAAATAACTATGGATTGTATACATATGAGGTCTTAAAAGTTTTACAGCGGAGCGATCAACAAAAAAACGATTCTGTATATAAAAAGGGAATACAATGGGCTCAGAAACAAGAGGAAGAAAATACAGATTATCTGGCAAGAAAGTCTATGATTTCTGAATTATGTACAGAAAAGGAAAAGAGAAAATTATTAGAACTGCAAAATTCTGATGGCGGATTCGGAATCAGTCCTAATTTTCAGAGTGATATTTTGGATACATTACTTTCTTTAGAAGTATTGATGCAAAAAGATGATATTTCAGAAAAAATAATACAAAAAGGACTTTTTTACATTATGGAGAAACAGAGAGAAGACGGAGGGTTTTCTTTCGAGACATCAGACAAGGTGTCTGTTGTATTAACAGCACAAGTGATTTTGTTATTCAATCAGTATATGCAAAAAAGAAATAATGAATTTATAATTACTGTACAGGAATCACAGAGGAAAGCGGCAGAATATTTATTACAGGAATCCTATCATGAAAATAATTCTGTATCAGAAGGAATTGCATTTATACAAGCATACCGTGCTTTATTAAAAGTAAAGGGAAGTCAATACACAGCAGATTTAGAACAAAGATTATATGATATGCAATCAGAAAATGGATGTATTTATGATGACAGTTATGCAACCGCATTATACATAGAAGCAGTACAGGAAAGAGAGAATATGCCCAATGGAACAATTGAATCTATAGAACTGTTTCGTATAAATGGAGAAGAAGAGGAGAAAACAAATACTTTCAATGGAAATGAACAGTTAAAGTATGTAATAAGAGGAGAACAGGAAGAAGGAACGGAAGTAAGCATATTTATCACAAATGAAACAGGAGGAGTTGTATACCATAATGATAATTTAGAAGGCATTTGGAACATAAAAGATATTGTTCCGGGGTGTTATACATTACATGGACAGATATTAGATAAAGCGTACAGGAATGTCATTGTAGAACAAAAACAAAAGTTTCAAATCGTACCTACAGTAATTATAGCGGATATGGAAGTATTTTTAACAACAGATGCAGCGATTGTGGGAGAGACAGTTGAAACAACATTAAAAGATGAATTTATCTATAAGGGAAATATAGATGGAACAGTTCAGCTGAAAACTCAGATTTTGAAAAATAATGAAATTGTGGATAAAAGAGAAGAAATAGTTGAAATACAAAAAACACAACAAGAATATGAAATAGATATTTTGACATTTACACCAGATACAACTGAAGAGGGAAGTTATCAAATCATTGTACAGCTTTATTACGAAGAGGAATTGTTAAAGGAAGCAGAAACAGTATTTACAGTAAGTAAAAACATGCCAAATACAAAAGCAGACCTTTCACAAAATATGAACAAAACGATACTATATCCGGGAAAGGATAGTCTTTTCGTTACATTTGGATTGGAAGGAAAACAGAGAACGGAGCAACAGAAATCAACTCTCCAAGGACTGAAGGCGTTTTCTGTAGAAAATTTAATCAGCAATGGTGAGGAAAATGGTGGTTTCTTGTATCAAAATGGATTATTGTATAATCATTATATAGAATTGTTTACGGGTAACGGGCAATATTCTGTTGGAACAAGAGAAGGAGACCCTGAAACAACAATAGACAATAATAAAGTTTTAATTTATGGGCATCCGGGAGGACGTACAAGTTATGTGACTTTAAATATAGATGATAATATATCCAAATATCACCCAAATGTAAAAAATACAACTGTTGATTTAGAAAAAGGCAGCCTGTTAACAGAGCAGTTATGGAATGGTAAGATAAGAATTACACAGGAACATACCATTATATCCAATCCTATTACAGGAAGAGATGATATTGTAGAGATGAAATACACTGTTATAAACGAAGATGTTCAAAGTCATAATGTGGGAATCAGAATTATGATGGATACCCAATTAGGCAGTAATGACAGTGCACCATTCCGTGTTCCAGGAATAGGAGGTTTGACAACAGAAAAAGAATTAACAGGGGAAGATATACCGCAATATTATCAGGTATTTGATAATCTTAGCCAGCCCAATGTAGTTGCACAAGGAACGTTGTATCTGGAGGAGCAAAAAAGACCAGATAAAGTTCAGTTTGTCAATTGGGGAAAAGCAAGCAATAATGCTTGGTATTGTCCTATCTCTTCTGGCGGAATAGGGGATAGTGCAGTGAACATATATTGGAATCCTATATCTTTAGAAGCAGGAGAGACAAGGGAATATGTTACCTATTATGGTTGTGGTGAACTGAATCAGGGAATAGAAGGGAATCTGACAACAGCAGTGACAGGTGTGACAAAACTGGAAACAGCAAATAATGAATACACTCCGAATCCATTTTTAGTAACTGCATATGCTTGTAATATGGGAAATAGCACAATGGAAAATGTGGAGGGAAAAATAGTTTTACCAGAGGGACTGTCATTAGCACAAGGGGAGGAAGAAATAAAAAACTTTGGAGATTTATTAGCATTAGGTGAAGCACAAAATTCATGGAATGTAATTGCTAATCCATCCATAATTGATAAAAATTTAGTGTATTCTGTTATTTTCAGTGTGAATGGACAGGAAATAAAAACTGTGAACCGGAAGTTATTTGTACCAAAATTGCTTGATCATATTGCAGCAAAAGACATTGTTTTAGAAACTACCATAGATTCAGAGTATCTATCTATTGACAAGGATAGATGTGATCCTATTCCACAAAATATTGTTACCAATGAGGATGGTACAAAGACAATTGAATGGAAATTAGACCAGCTTTTCATAGATGAAAAGAAAGAGTTTCGTTTAGGTGTAAAAGGGGAAGAACTGCCCTCTGGAAAAAATATAATTGTCACTAAAAATACAAAAGTCCGTTATATTGATAAAGAGGGCAATCAAAGAAAAGAGAAATTAGAAAATCTGTCTATTCCAATTAACCAATATGCCATAGATTCTAATCTGACAACAGATTATGAGGAATATGAAAGTAATGATATTGTTGTTATCACAGACCAGACAAAAAATTTAAGAGATTATGAAACAACATTGAATGGAAGTCTTACGGTCTACGATGAAAATGGTAATATAGTGGAGATAATTGAAGATTCTATAAAACAGACATGGTTAGAAAATGAAGAAAAAGAAGAGGATTATATATGGGAGACAGCCTCGTATCCGGCAGGGGAGTATACAATAAAAATGAACTGGAAGGAGCAGAAACAAGTAATTTCTCAGTCTGAAGTAACTTGCAGGATACTTCCTAATGGAACGATTCAGAATGGATTAACATTAGATAAAACAGAATATGCTATAAATGATAAGGTGACTATTTCAAATGAGATAAGAAATACAAGTGATAATCATACAGAGCAAAATTTGAAACTGGAAATAAGAATTTTAGATTCAGAGGGAACGGAAGTCAAACAAATCAACAGGAATTTAGAGGATATTCTTCCAGGTGCGATAAAGAAAAAAACAGAGTATTTTGATACCGCCCTCTGTCAGTCTGGAAAATATGAAGTAATATCTTCTATTACACAAGAAGGAAAACTTAGATGTACTGATAAGAAAGAATTTATAATAAAATCGTCTAAAAATACTATGTCAGGCATCAAAGGAACAGTAAAAGTGTCCAGCCATGATATCAGCCCGGCGGATACATTGGATATACAGACAACTTTAGTAAATAAAACAAATGAAAGAATAGAGGATATGCCGACTGCCGTTCGTATTGTCAAAGTATCTGACAAAACAGAGTTAAAACGTTTTGAGTTCCATTCCACATTAAGTGCAGATGGAACAGATACAAATACAACAACGTGGGGACAAAGTTCTTTAGAAGAAGGCGAGTATTTAGTTATTTATGAAGGAATTACTGAAAATAAAACAATAATCCCTCTGGGTACAGATTATTTTAAAGTTTCATATATAAGGGACACTTTTGCAGATGATACAGATATGTGGAATTATATGGGAGATGCATATCGCAATGAAAAGGGATATGCTGTGCTTACCCATAATAAAAATCATCAGCTGGGAGCTATGTGGTTAAAGAAAGGGATAGATCAGCCTTTTGTGGTAAATTTCCAATATAAAAATGGCGGTGGAATCGGTGCAGATGGATTTGTATTCTTATTTGGCAAGAAAGCAAATGAACTGGGTAATGAAGGAAGAGAAATGGGATTTAAGGAAGGCAATGGTTATGGTGTGGAATTTGACAGCTTTTATAACAAATATCATGGTGAGCATTGCGGAATTGATACAAAGCATATTGCATTCGTAAAAGATAAATTATCCACAGGAAAGGAAGGAGAACTATTAAAACCATTGGCAGTAAATTTGGAGAAAAAATTTGCAGATAAGATTGGAGATAACGAATGGCATGATGTAGAAGTGCGTGTGAAAGAAAACGGAATGGAAGTATTTGTAGATGGAGAGCGTGCTATTCAATATAAAGGGAAGATACAATTTGATTTTGATGGATTTGGATTTTCAGCAGCAACAGGAACAGAAAATGATAATCACTATATTGATAATGTAGTAATTCGGGAAAATACAACAATCAAATCGGAAACAATTGCAGATGATTTTACAGAAGAAACCGGTATGTGGAACTATATGGGAAGTGCATCACGCAGTATGGAAGGATACGCAATGCTGACAGAAAATAAGGACTGGCAGGCAGGGGCGATGTGGCTTAACCAGGTAGTATCTCCGCCATATAATGCTAAATTCAAATACAAGGCAGGCGGAGGAAACAGTGCAGATGGTCTGGTATTTATGTTTGGAAAAAAACGAAATGAAATAGGCGATAATGGTGGCGGTCTGGGCTTTGCTTCGGGAAATGGATATGGTGTAGAGTTTGACAGTTTCTACAATGAGAATCAGGGGGAACATAATGCCAATCAAGGAAAGCATATTGCATTGGTAAAGGACAGACTTTCCAGTAACCAACAAGGAGAAATTATACCACATTTAGATTTGTGTACGGATAAAAATATAGTGGACAAAGTAAATGACAGCCAGTGGCATGATGTAGAAGTGCAAGTAAGAAAAGATGGTGTAACAGTGTATTTGGATGGAGATAAGATATTGAGCTGGAGAGGAACGCTTGATAAAAATTACAGTGGTTTAGGTTTTGCAGCGGCAACAGGAGGATGCACACAATATCATTATATTGATGATGTAAGAATTGAAGAAGACATCAATATGGTAATAGAAGAAATAAGAGATGATTTTACAACTGATACAGGATATTGGAATTATATGGGAAATGCATCATACCAACCGGATGGTTATGCAAGGCTGACAGAAAAGAAAGATTGGACAGCAGGTGCCATGTGGCTTAAGAAAGAAACCAGTAGCCGCTTTACAAGTGAATTTGATTTCAAGATGGAGCAAGGCAGTGGTTCTGCAGACGGATTTACTTATATGTTTTATAAAAAAGGCAATGAGTTAGGTGATGTAGGGCAGAGTATGGGATTTGCAGAAAACAGCGGATATGGAATTGAATTTGATAGTTTTTACAATGGCTCAAATGATGAAAAAATAGAAAAAGATTCACCGCACATTGCTCTCATAAAAAACAGTACAAAAGGTTATTCATCAGCAGTACTGGCATTTAATAATGATGAAAAAGTAAGAAAGAAACTGACAGATAATCAATGGCATAGGGTACTCATTGATATCTGTGAGGATCAAGTTACTGTTTTACTGGATGATGAAAAAATCATAGACTGGACAGGTGAATTGGATATATCCAACCGTTTTACTGGTTTTAGCGGGGGTACAGGAGGAGTGAATCAAAGCCATATGATTGATAACTTTTACTGCCGGATAGAAAGATAGACAGGGAGGGATTCTTGTGAAATTAAAAAACATAAAAAAACATATTGCAGAAATCATGGTTGTAGTACTTGCCGTGGTAAATGTATATTATGCTGACTGCACAAAGAGAGTAGAACAGACAGTAACAGAAAAAAACAGAGCAAAAGATTTTGCTTATGAGATGCCTGTAAATGCGACCCAATCAGGTACAAAGCTGGAAGAAACACAGGAACTGTTAGAAAAAGTCAGTACTTCATTGAAGATGGGTGATAAAGAGAATTTAAAAGCAGAGGTTTCTGTATTTCAGGAAAGAATACAGAAATTACAGGAACAGGTAAAAGAAGATTCTGAAAACACAATCGGAAAACTCCACGGACTTGGTTTGGAAACAGGGGTGCAGAGACAGAAGAAATATGTGGAGGAAATGGAGAAAAATTTTACACAGTTGGAGAAAAAACTGTCGCTTTTTAAAGAAAAACTAGAGAATTCTTTCAGTGATAAAAATAATGTAAAGCTGGCAAAGGAATGGCAGGACATTCAAAATCTGTATCAGCCGGAACAGCCGCAACAGGCGACAGGAGAGGTACTTCCCCATGTCAATCTAAAGGCGGATTCTGTTATACCGTCTATGAAGAAAGGGATAATACCAGCATATGGAAATGTGTCTGTAAAATCGTCAAAGGCAGGCACAATACAGCCGCAGCCGGAAGATACTGTGTTGTCAGAGGAAACAAAATCAGAAGATAATGTAAGAGCACTGGCAGAAACAATAAACACACCAGTTGATATCTATGAGTATGTAAGAAATGAGATAGATTTTGAGCCATATTATGGCTCACGAAAAGGTGCATCCGGTACTTTATATGAAAAAGCGGGCAATGACATAGATCAGGCATCCCTTATGATAACATTGCTTCGTCAAGCGGGATATCCCGCCAGATATGTAACAGGAACCGTAGAAGTATCCATAGATAAGGTAATGAAATGGACAGGAACATCTTCCGCTGAAACAGCAGTTGAACTCATGGCATCCCTTGGCATTCCTGTGACAGAAGTAAAACAGGGCGGAACTATACAATCTGTGAGAATGGAGCATACATGGACGGAAACTTATGTGCCTTATGAATATTACAGGGGCATGAAAGAATCAGAAGGCGAGAGTCTGTGGATTCCACTGGATCCAAGTTTTAAACAGTATGAAATAATAGAGGGATTGGACTTGGAGGAGATTACAGGAATATCCAAAGAGGATATGCAGGCAAGTGTTTTTGGGAATGGTGAAAAATCCGCAGACGAATATACAATCACACATGTAAATAATCAGAAAGGGCAGGAATTATTACAGGAAGCAGAAGAGAAAGCACAAGCGTATATCAAGGACAATGGATTGAAAGATGCTGATGTGAGAGAAATAGCAGGGGGCAAAAAAATTGTACCGGAGCATCTGGGTATTCTGCCAAATGTACTGCCTTATAAAGTGCTTTATGTACAAAGAGAGGATACATTGATACCAAATGAACAGAAAGAGACTATTTCTTTCTCTATTGGCGGTGCACAGGCATATTCCTTAAACTTTGGAGAGGAACAAGATTTTACAGTTGATTATTCCGCATATGAACTTTATGGAAAACGGATTATTCTGGAATGGGAAGCAGCATCAAAAGAGGACAGTCAAATCATTGAAAGTTATGGCGGTCTGGACAAGACACCGTCTTATCTGGTCAGACTGATACCAAAGTTAAAAATAGATGGAGAGGAAGCAGCATCAGGAAAGCCGGTACAGGCAGGATATCGACAACAGTTTACAATTACTATGCATCATGCAGGGATGGATAAGCAGGAAATAGAAAATCCTGTTATTGTAGGAGGTATCTATGCAGTGGGGCTGGATTTTGGTTCTGTTTCTGTTACAGAAACAGAAGAGCGGAAAGCGGAACTGGAAAGTCTGGCAGACAAAGTCACAGAACAGAACAAAACCAGTGATGAAGTACTAGGGGCGGTGCTGGACAATATGGCAAAGGCATATTTTGCACAGCTGGATGCCTGCAATGCCATTATTGAAAGTGCTGCAGATGTACAGGTAAACCGTCTGGTCAGTGAGGCTATGACAGGATATCAGCCTAAAGTATTGTATTTGTTTCAGACACCAGCTGAGTTAAAAGGTGGTTCTTTCTATATTGATGTGGACCATGATGCAGTTTCAGTAACAAGCAACAGCAGAAATAAAGAAGATGAAACAGCATATATGCTTCAGGCGGGGATGTTTGCTTCTGCCATGGAACATGGAATATTTGAGCAGACAACAGGGACACCATCCGTATCCACAATAAAGATACTGGATGAAGCCAACAACAGGGGAATTCCAATCTATACATTAGGTGAGGAAAACAAAGACAGAATCAATGAACTGCAGGTGTCGGAAACAGTAAAAACAGATGTAAGAGATGCCATAGAAGGCGGAAAAACAGTGATGATACCTCAAGAGGAAATTACATACGGGGAATGGAACGGAAGCGGCTATATTGTTTATGATGCGTCCACAGGTGCAGCAGGCTATATGATTAGCGGGGGAATTGCGGGAGGCTCTGCCGCATTTGACCTTGTTGTTACGGTTTCAGCAGTTGTAAGCATTGTGTGGGCAATGGTAGATATGTATATGCTGATGGGGCTTTTGCTGGCGGCAGCCAACCCATTTTTGTTTATTGCTTATTATTCCCTTATCATTTTGACCATGTGGACAATTGTTGATACAATGTATAGTGTCAATATGTACTTTTCAACAGGACAGTATGAATATGGGCTAAAGGTACTGGGAGATCTGGTGATGAATATCGCCACGCTTGGGCTGACCAAATTGATGGAAAAGGCGGTACCAGCGATAGGAGGACTGTTTAAAAATATCATTAACCGGATAGATGGAACAGCGGATGTAGTGGCACGTTTGGGAGATGACATTGCCGGTGCAATTTTAAAGCATGGAGGAGATGATGCCCTAAGACAGGCAGATACCCTTGTGGAATCTATAAGAGGAAGAGGCATTGGGGATGACCTGATTAGAGAAGTGGCAGAGCAGGGCGGAGTAAAGGGACTGGATGCCCTGGAGAAAATACTACAGAAAGGAGTTGGAAAGGATACCCTTGAAAGCTTATTAAAAGAAGGGTATGATTTAAGCAATATCGATAAACTGTTAGACTTGGGTATTCATCCAAGCCAGTATGCAGAGTATGGAATCAGCAATCCAACAGAAGCAAGATGGATAGAATACCTGATAGGCGGCCAGGGTTACCGTACAGGGGATATTAAATATCTGGCTCAAATGGGAATAGAACCATCGAACTATAAAAACCTTGGCATTTACGGACCGGAACAAGCAGAATACTTGGTTTCTTTGATAAAGAAAGTAAAAGATGCAGGTGTAGAGGATGACCTGTTGAGGCAGGTAATAAAAAGAGAGGGAGCCGAAGGGATTGAGAAGGCAGAGAATCTCATTGCCAAAGGTGTAGACGGAGCAACAGTAAAGAAGCTGATTAAGGATGGATACTCTTTGGATATCAGTCAGGCATTATTGGAAAAAGGGATTAGTCCAAGTAAGTACCCGGATTATGGAATTAAGACACCATATCATGCGGAAAGGGCAAAGGATCTGCTTGTAAAAGACGGACACAGTGCCGAAGAAGTGAAAAGGCTGCTGGACAGTAGTGCCGCCAAAAATAATATAGTGAAAGAAACCAAGAAATATATAGACTATCAAAACAATGCCGGACAGACAATACGCATACCAAAACAGTCAAGTCAAGCGATTGACAATAAGATTGCTTCAAAACGGAGTGGCACTGATGATGGAGACATAGTGGAGGCAAAGGTCGCAGATTTTATAAAAAATGAAATGGGATTGGAATTGACAGATTTTTCTAACAAGGTAAAATATTCTTCAAAAGCAGAAGAAGTTGGTGATATTGACTGTGCAACAGATAAAGTATTGATAGAGATAAAAAGTTCAATAAGTTCAGTTAAAATTGGGCAGATTGAAAAGTATATTGACAGCAGTTATGAGAAATATATGAATGTATTAGATAAAAAAGTTGTTGTATATGTTGATAAGCCAATGGTGAATCTTAATAGTATTGATGCTAATAAATTAATTCGGTTAAAGGAAATGGGTGTTAAAATAGTAAATGGTTTGGAAGAACTGAAAGGAGTGTTTGATTAATGGGAGTAGGTATAATTTTAAGAAAGAAAGAGAATATAGACATATATAAATTGATTCATGATGTAAAACTGATGGCAGAACATGCAGGTTTAAAACCTATAATAGACACAAAGTTATATAATAATATTATGGAAGGTGGAGTTTATACAACAGTCAACATAGCAGATACCTATGAGGACATACCAGGAGCACAGCAATTGCTGCTGGATCTATATTCTCATGATCCATATATTGGCGAATTTGATTGGATAGATAAAAATCTGATGAGTATAATTTGGATTGAAAATATAAGCGGATGTACGAAAATATTATTGGATTTTTTATATGAATACTTCAAGCTGAACCCAAACGA
>CAYRAV010000010.1:0-73400 GCA_964422365.1 uncultured Lachnospiraceae bacterium
GACCGTCACAGACACTGCCTCAGCATCTGCGTAAGTAGTAATTGCCGTATCACTATTCAAAGTATCTCCCTTTTCATATCCTACTGACAAAATGGTTCCTGCGTATTCTGTTGCAATCATTCCATCCAACACAGAATTTTCAAATTCAGCCAGGTTTTCTTCTGCATCTGCAAGGGCATCCTTTGCATCATTTACCTCATCGTCGATTCCATTCATGGCAATATCATAAAGTTCCTTTGCATTTTCATAATTTAATATTGCCTGATCATAGGCTTCCTTTGCTGTAATTTTTCCGGAAACCTGTTCACTTTTTGCCTGAGAAAGCCGGTTTACTAAATTGGAATAATTCTTTTTTAAAGAACTAAGTTCAGATTCTAAAGCATTAATCTGACTATCAATCCCACTGCTGGTATCTGTATTTTTTGTTACGCTATTACTAGTTAAGGAATTGCCTATATTTTCATTTTGCTGTGTCCCTTGCGTTCCTGCTTCTATACCTGAAGGCATGTTGGTATTCTTAGTGGAGGTGGTTTTACTAGCAGATGCTTTTTGTGCCTGCAATTTTTCTATTTCTTTTGGAATAACAGCTATTCTTTCATCTGCTTCATCGATAGCATTTTGTGCTTCATTCACTGCATTTTGTAAGGATGATAATGTGTTATTATAATCGTTTTTTGCATTTTTTCCTATTGCAATATTCTCTTCGTATTCATACTTTGCGTTAACCTTTGTAGATTTTCTGTTAATCTTTGCTTTTTTCAAGGTAAGCTCTGCACTATTTACTGTATCATTTAAGATTTTTCTGGATTCGTTTACACTTTCCTCTGTTAATTTTAAAAGATTGTCCCCTTTTTCTACTACCTGGCCTTCTGAAACATACACTTCTTCTATTTGCAGACTACCTGATTTACTAGAGCTATTGGAACTGCTCTGGCTGTTGTTTCCACTGTTATTACCGGCCGCCACATTCATTGTCTGCATGTTAGATGAAGTATTTGTATTCTGGCTGGTAGTTGTTGTACTGCTGTTTTCGCTTTCGGATAAATTTATGGAAAAATACTGCTCCACTGTTCCCAAAGCTGCCGATCCACTCTCAGTAACACCAACTACCAGATTACCATATTCTACTGTTGTCTCCTTGACTGCAACTTCTGCTGTGCTCTCTTTTGTTCCACAATATATTCCTGTTCCGGTTATTCCAATTACTGCTATTAATCCTGCTGCAATGATTGCCTTTTTATTTGACATTTTTATGCACCTCCGTTGTATTAGCGGCTACACAACAGTCTCCTTCTGCTAAACCATCTTTAATTTCTACAAATGTTCCCGTTTCCAGCCCTGTTATAATTTCTACTTCTCTGGTTGCTCCAGATTCTTCTTTTATGGTCACATAACTTCCCCTTTCATCACTTTGTACCAGTCTTTGTGGAATGTAAAGTACATCTTCTAATGTGTTTGAGGCAAAGGTCACAGTAGCATATTCTCCGGCTCCAATGTTTCCCTGGGTGTTATCAATAGAAACTGTTACTCCATAAGTTACCTTTGATGCACTGGCAGAATTATTTTTGTTTGCAATCATAGAGATTACTCCATTTGTTCCTCGTGGCATAGAACTAGTTACCACAGTCACCTCGTCTCCTACCAATAAGGCTGGCCGTTCACTTTGGTCTATAGTAATTTCTATAGAAATGGTGTCCCCATTATAGTATCCAAGAATAGGTTTCATATTTGTTATATAATCCCCTTTTTCATAGCCTATATAGTTCAAAGTACCATTTGCTTTGGCATACCATGTATAATTTTTGAAACTATTTTTAAATATCTTCCATGTATCTTTTGCTTCCTCATAATGCTCCTTTGCTGCATCAAGAGTTTTTTCTAATTCTGCAAGTTCTATTTCATAGGACACTTCTGCTCCTTGACTAGTCAAAAGGTTCTGCTCTAGTTTCTTTTTTTCTGTAATACTTTGTTTTTCTCTGTTAGAAACTGCCTGCTCATAGGTTATTTGTAAACTGCTGACCTGTTTTTTTGCATTTGCTAATTCTTCTTTTTCTTTTTCTATTGTTTGTTCTAATGTTTCGATTTCTTTTTCCTTTGTTTCGATTGATGTTTCCTTCTTTTCCACAGTCTGCTGGCATTTTTCTAAAGCTGCTTTCTTTGTGGTGTAATCTTTTTGGGCAGTCTGATAAGATAATTCTCGTTCTTTCCTATCACTGTTTACTTTTTTCATAAAAATCTGTAAATCGCAATTTTGACTTATACTTGTTTCCTCTTTCCTTTCCTTTTCAATACTTTGATTATTTATACTATTATTTTCTATGTATGTAACTTGTTCCTCTGCTTCAATTCCACCATTTTGCCTGCTTTGGTTTCCAGAATTCTCTATGCCCTGATAAGAATTGATATAATTGTTTACTATTTCTATCTCTTCTTTTTTCTTGGCTGTATTCTCAAATACAGTCATTGCCTGTTCATATTCCTTTGATGCTGCCTCTTCTTTCTTTGCAGCTTTTTCTAGCTGTGTTTTTAACTTGGACAATGTTTCCTCTTTCTGATTTTTTTTCTTCTCATTATTTGCTATTTGGCTGGGATACTGCGAGATAATACTCTGTGCTTCTTCATATTCCTCTTTCGCCTGCTCGATTTGTAAATCTAAATTTTCTAAAGTATTTTCATAACTTTCGCCTGCGATTTCTCCAGTAGAAAGATTAGATGTGTATTTTGATTTTAATGTAAGCAAGTCTGTTTTATAGGTGATTTTTGCTTCCTGAAGGGCAGTTTCTGCTTGTTTCAGTGTCTTTTCCAAGTTTGCTTTTGTCGTATCATAACTGCTTTTTGTCACTTTTAAAATTGGACTTTGGGTAGTAACCTCTGCGCCTGTTTCTGTGTATAGTTCTTCTACTTCTAATAATATATCCGGACTTATGCTAATATCTAGATATTCATAATCTGTACCGGCTGTAGTTGTTCCGCTGGCACTGGAAGTGATTTCTAAATTTCCTCTTTGTACATATTCTTCCACTGTACTTGTTTTTTCTTTATCATCCGCTTTGCTAATATTAGGTATAAAATAAATACCGCTTCCTATTATAAATACCACCAAACATATCATGAAAATTTTGACCCTGTTTTTTTTCATAATCCACCTTCCTTGCCCTTCTATCTCTGTTTTTATCTCTGATTTTAGAAAAAAACTGTGGAAGATTTGTGATTGGTTTGTGAATTTTTTATGTTCAGATAAATAGGAGTTCCAGACATAATATGCAAATTACATGAATGTGCTTATTTAGAATCTGTAGGAAAATAACTGACATATCTTGGGCTTGTCTGTTTCTTTGATTGCACAGTTCAAAAAACTCGCTGCAATTTTTGATATTTTATGAAATCTATTGACAAAAGTATGATTTCGTACTATGCTGTTAAGGTATGAATTCGTACAATTGGAGGTGCAGTATGAAAAAGAAAGCATTTGAAAGACTTCATCGTATAAATTACCTTGCTTCGGAGATGGATGCTTTGTATCATCAGGCTTCTTTCAAACTTGGTATATCAGACAGTGCAATGCGCACTCTATATACGATTTATGATAATGGAGATAGTTGTCTGCTCAGTGATATTTACAAGCAATCTGGTATCAGCAAACAAACGGTTAATTCTGCCATTCGGAAATTAGAGAACGGTGAAATCCTTTATCTTGAACGGGACATAGGAAGAGGAAAAAGAGTGTATCTAACCGATAAAGGAAAAAGTTATACAAAAAAGACAGCGGCTCGATTATTTGCGGCAGAGTGCGAAGCATTTGCATCATGGACAGAAGAAGAGATTGACACCTACATTCGTTTAATGGAAAAATATGTTGATTCGTTCCAATGTGAAATAGAGAAATTGTAACAGCAGGGTGAAACACAAATGTTTTGGGATGGGAAGAAGGATGGCGGAACTTTTTTGTTACATTCCGTTCTACTCTTTGCTCATCTGCTCATCTGTAATCTGGCAAGGTTAATCTGTTGTTGGAACAAAAGCGTGTCATTGGAGAGATTGCCATGCTTGGAAAAGATTGTGTGATTGGGCAATCTTATCCGCTCTGAATGGGGCAGCAAGATGCTTATCATTGAACAGTTAATACGACCGATTGGAACATGAAAGATTTAGCACCGGCTGTTGCTGGCTTTGCAGCACACTGGTTTAGGAGGACATAATGAAAATTCAGCTTTCAGATCACTTTACTTATGGCAGATTGATACGGTTTACTTTGCCATCTGTTGCTATGATGATTTTTACATCCATTTATGGTGTAGTAGATGGTTTCTTTGTTTCAAATTTTGCAGGTATAACTGCTTTTGCAGCAGTTAATCTCATTATGCCATTTCTGATTATTATTGCAACCGTTGGCTTTATGTTTGGCACAGGAGGTACAGCTGTTGTTGCAAAAACCCTTGGCGAGGGTGATAAGGAAAAGGCAAACAAATATTTTTCACTTTTTGTTTATACTGTCTTTGGTTTGGGAGTGTTTTTTTCAATACTCGGAATTGTTTTTATTCGCCCGATTTCCATATTGCTTGGTGCAGAAGGTGAGCTGCTTGAAAACTGTGTTGTTTATGCCCGAATCATTCTTGGGGTTTTGCCATTTTATGTATTGCAGCTTCTATTCCAAAGTTTCTTTGTGACAGCTGAGAAACCGCAGCTTGGTCTTGTGGTAACGGTTTCCTCCGGTATCACAAATATGATATTTGATGCTATGCTTGTAGTTCTTTTGCCACATGAATACAAGCTTGCAGGTGCGGCTGTTGCCACAGCAATGAGCCAAGTGGTTGGCGGCGTGGTTCCGCTTTTTTATTTTTTTCGAAAGAACAGCAGCATTTTGCGGCTTGGAAAAACAAGCTATGATAAAAAAGCAATTTTAAGAGTTTGTATCAATGGTTCGTCAGAATTTATGAGCAGTGTTTCTATGAGCATTGTTGCTATGCTTTATAATATGCAGCTTCTAAAATATGCTGGAGAAAATGGAGTGGCAGCATATGGAGTGATGATGTATGTAAGTATGATTTTTTCGGCAGCATTCATCGGCTACTCCATTGGTACAGCTCCGGTTATCGGTTACCATAATGGGGCCCAAAATTATACCGAACTGAAAGGATTGCTTCGAAAAAGCCTTATTATGGTAGGGATATTTGGTATATGTATGGCAGTGGCGGCAGAATTGCTTGCTGTACCATTGGGACAACTTTTTGTTGGTTATGATTCAGCACTTATGAATCTTACTGTATCAGGATTCCGAATTTTTGCCTTGTCTTTCCTGTTCATGGGATTTACGATTTTCGGTTCTGGTTTCTTTACTGCTCTCAGTGATGGTCTGACTTCAGCAGTGATTTCTTTCCTGCGAACGTTGGTTTTCCAAATAATAGCTATTTTGCTCCTGCCTTTGATTTTAGGAATCGACGGCATTTGGATTTCCATTGTAGTGGCAGAATGTATGGCAGTTATTTTGACTGTATTTTTCTTAGGGTTAAAACGGAAAAAGTATTATTATTAAGTATTATATATATTAAATGTTATGTATATTTTTAAAAAGTATTTTCTTGATGAAAATGGTGATTGCATGGAGGTTATTAAGAAGAAAAAATTTTCAAACACGCTCTAGTGTTAGTTAGTTCGTAATTCCTGATTTTATTTCCATAATCTGGTATAAGCAATATCAAGCAACATACATTATGATATGTATCCTAGGAAAAAGTACGGGCTAAAATGAATATTCACAAAATAAACGTAAGAAAGAAACGGGATATTTTATTTCTAAAAATTGTAAAATTTACTGATATATCTTGAAATGGTTCTTCTTGGGAAAACAAAATGAAGTATGTTGTTTTTGAGTTGTTTTCTTTGAGCTGAAAAATATTTTAAATAAATTATCTTTTAGTACTTTTGTTTTTGAAAATCTTTTGTGGATTTTATTTTTGTACATTTATAGTATAATAAAAATATATAAAAATTGACAGATATAAATAAATGTGATAACATAAAAATTAATTATAATATAATACAAATTAGATAATATAAATATATAAATATATAAAAAATACATAGATAATTGTCGAAAACAAAAGTAATTTCAATATAAACTAGCAGTATAATCATATTTTCCAGTTTAGGAAGAATATGTTTTTATAGTTTTATGCAAATCTACCAGCAAGTTTTGTGAGTGTTCTTATATTTTTTAAGGGGTGATGTATGGAAGAAACAAAGGAATTTGGAAATGGTCAGAAATAATGAATAAAAGGAGAGCGTGTTGAAAGACAGTATAGGAATTATTAACTAACTCAAACAAAGAGAAGAAAGGAAGTGTTTATATGAAAAAAGCAATAGTAGTTTTAGGGGGAGTTTTATTTTTAGCTGGTGTGGGTGCATCATGTGTTATGTTTGTAAATGGCACAGACGTAAAAAGCAAGAACAGCAACTTGAATATTGTAATAAACAGTAACAGTGATACAAGGAAAACTGTGGCAAGTGAAGAAAGTATAGAGGAGTGTAGTAATTCAGAAGTCAAAGTGCAGAACTTTGGAAATGTTATAGTTGAATCCTTTGTTTCAGAGGTCAGTGAAAGAGAAATGCAAGAGAACGAAATACATGATGATAGCTTTGAGCAAGGAGGTCAGGAGGCTGTAGATGCCAAAGTGCAGAACTTTGGAAATGTTATAGTTGAATCCTTTGTTTCAGAGGTCAGTGAAAGAGAAATGCAAGAGAACGAAATACATGATGATAGCTTTGAGCAAGGAGGTCAGGAGGCTGTAGATGCTAATGAATAAAAGACACTAGGGCATGTTTGAAAATTGCTTGTTACAAGATGTGTGTCACAGTTTGTGGGGGATTTGTTCCAAATTCATGAGATGTAGCGGGCTGCATGGAATGAATTTGGGGTAAATATCTATGCAAAGCGGGGGGATGTAGATTGGGGCAATGAATTTTCAAACACACTCTGGTGTTGCCTAGTTCGTAATTCCTGATTTTATTCCCATAATCTGGTATAAGCAATATAAAATAACATACATTATGGTATGTATCCTAGGAAAAAGTACAGACTAAAGTAAATATTCACAGAATAAACGAGACTGGGTTTGCTGTTGGAAAAAATCTTCTTGCAACAGCAAGGCATTGTGTACAGAATGATGATGGATGGGCATCATCTGTAACAGCATATTTTGGCTTTAATAACAACACAAGTACATACATCTACAAAGCACAAAATTCTATTGGATATTTATATTATCCGACTTCAACAATTACAAATAATTTGGAAGATTGGGCTTTTGTTGTATGGGGAACAAATACGGTTAGTTATACTGGACGTTTCGGGATGAGTGGTGCTGCTTATGAAGGTATGCCTGTTAATACGATAGGTTATCCGCAAGATTTGAATAATGGGAACAAAATGTATGAGTGTTCAGGTACAATTACAGAATGTAGGGACTATGATTTTAACTGCAATTTAAGAGCATATTATGGACAAAGCGGTTCACCAGTGTATGAGCAAGCAGAAAGCGGACCATATGCAATTGGTATCCTTACACACTCATCCTTTCCTGTAAATGGAACAAATAATGCACTTGTAAGACGTATTGATAGTGGATTAATTGGTTGGTTGATCGATAATGGATATGCTGGTAATTAGAATTCCATATTTGCTGTTATAAGTGCATGTCTGTTTTGAAATTGTAACAATAAATTTTATCCCAAAAGAGGAAAAACTAAATTTTTTTGGGAAAACAAATCAAGAAGGGAAGTGTAGAGATGAAGCTGATTGCGAAAACAAAAAGAATTATCGCTGTTTTTACTGCTGTCATACTGGTATTGCCATTTTTTTTCATGGAGGTAGATGTAAAGTCAGCTACAATTAAATTAGAAAAGCCGAAAGCTGTAAAAATATCTGTAGCAGCTAACAATACCATCAAAATCAGTTGGAATCCAGTGAAAGGTGCAAATAAATATGAAGTTTACTGTGCTGCAGGGAAAAATGGGAAATACAAAAAAATAAAAACAGTTTCCAAGTGCAGTTATAAAAAAAGTAATTATGCAGCCGGAAAAAACTATTCTTACAAGGTGCGTGCATATAGAATACAATCTGGAAAAAAGACTTATGGCTCTTTTTCGGCAGTTAAGAGTATAACTTTACCAAAAATCCAAGAGACTTCAACACCTGTGCCATCAAAAGTGCCGGATTTGACACAAAGCCAAGTGCCGTTGACACCTACACCGGTTCCAGAATATGCTTCTATTGAGGATATCAATAAAACACCAGTGGATTTACCACATTTTATGTTTTTTACTGTGACAAAGGTTTCAGAACAGAATGTATATCTTTCTTCTGAAACAAACCCGTCTTCTAAACCTTATATAGTGGAAAAACCTGATAATTTCAATATACAAGAGGGAATGAGGCTGAAAGTTGTGAATCCGGAAATTGATTTGGCAACAGAAAACAGCGAGAACCAGAAAATAGTTCAATATACAACGATTGACATACTAGGTGAGGGATTTTGGTTTCAAAACCCTCTATATGTAAAACAAATTTCTGGAGGAATTTTGTATTTAGGAGATGAGTTTTCAGAAATGGTTACTACAACATTAGACTTACGTTTTAATGAAATTCTGGTTACAAAAAATGGACAATTTGCTACAATTAATGATATTAAAACAGGTGATAAATTGAATTTCTATGTCAGTACTTTTCCGACAGCATCTATACCTGGCAAAATCATAGATTGTACTAAAATAAGTATTTTTGATTGATATGTATTAGAAAGTATTTTAAAATTAGAATTTTCATAAATCAAAAGCAGCAGTCATTAGGGAAAATTCCTATGGCTGGTGCTTTTTAGTTTGGTAGGAAATAGTATATTTTATGTAAAAGATTTGCTGCTTTTAAAATGCTCATTGTCAAATTGTAACTATTATAGTTATTGTGAATTTTCAAACATACTATAGCTGCTTATGACCGTTTTCAAAAATATTTACATCATGTGGAATGAAATATAAAAAGGATGGTTTGTTTTTATATTGTTAATGTCAAATTATTATGATAGAATGAGTAAGAAAGAGAAATTGAAAGAGAATGGATATTGACTCTAAAAAATAAAAGGATAAAATATTAAATATGTTTTCACACATGTGAACGGTTACCTGAAGTTTCGCAATTACCTATAGTACAATTATCTGAAGGGAGAAAAAAGATGGATCTGACTTTTAAAACAACAAAAGGAAAATTTAATTATAGGGTTGGAGCAATTATAATTAATAACGGAAATGTCCTTGTTGCAAAGAATACAAATTCCACATATTATTATAGTGTTGGTGGAAGAGTTAAATTTAATGAAACTTGTGAAGAGGCTGTAAAACGTGAGGTTAAGGAAGAATTGGGCATCTCTCTGGAAATTGACAGACCAGTATTTTTTCACGAACAGTTTTTTGATGAAAGAGATACCCATGAACATTTCCACGAAATATCTGTTTATTATTTAATGAAGGCTGATAATCAGATTGAGCATATGAATTGTGATTCCTATACAGGGGATGGAAAGAAAGAATTTTTTGTGTGGCTGCCGATAGAAGAGTTAGAACACTATATTGTATTTCCAAGATTTTTTGCAAAAGAATTAAAGGATATTCCGTTGAATATGAAAAGTATTGTAGATATTCAAGACCGATAAATCAAAGGTGGATGATTTTATTACAGGAATGAAAAAATGAGAATTGTTTCGCAAATAGAAATTAAGAATGGTTTCTATTATTTTATAGAAAGGGTATTTCTATGAGAAAATTATTTAATGCCATAAGAAAAGATGATTTTGAAACAGTAAAACAGCTTTTAGAGAAAAAACCAGAATTAATTGCATGTACTGCAAAGCAGCCACCAAAAAAAGATGATGGACAATCTCCACTGCAGGCAGCATTAAAGACTGGAAGATTTAATATTGTAGAATATCTGTTAGATTTAGGAGCCGATATAAATTTTATGGAGGATGATACTTGTTGTAATGAGTGGAGAGCACCGGTTATCCATGATGCCATTAATGCGGCTGTTATGAGCAGCAGATGGAATGTAAATTCAGAAATATATGGTGGATTAAAAGTAAAAAATTTAAAGGAAGAAGCAGACAGGGCATTTAAAATTTTAAAAAGGATTGTTGATTTAGGAGCAGATGTAAATGCAAAGGATTCTTACGGAAACTCATGTTTGTGCCGTGCCTGCCTGCAGGCACGGCAAATTTTGCCAAGGTATAATCATGTAGAAGAGAAATTATGTAAAGATCGAATACTAACAGAAGAATTAATTTTTGATTTATCACGAATCTTTAATTTGCTTTTGGATAATGGTGCAGATATAAACTATGCTGCACCTAATTTTGGGAAGACACTGAAAGAAATGTATAAGAATGAACCCATTGAACAATTTTTAAAATGATATGAGCAGAAATGGAACTGCAAGAATTTCTGCATTACCAAAGGTATAAAGAGCGGGCTTGCTGCGTGTGGGAATCAATTTGGTATGCCAATGTTGTTAGAAAACAGAAAGAGATTGAAATAAGAGGTGAAAATCATGTACATTATCATAGGACTGGGCAACCCGACATCCCAGTATGCTGGTACAAGGCATAATATAGGATTTGATGTCATTACAAAACTATCAGAAAAATATAATATACCATTAGACTTTAAAAAACATAAAGCGTTCTGTGGAAAAGGCATAATAGAGGGAGAGAAAGTTATCTTGGCACAGCCGCAGACTTATATGAACTTAAGTGGAGAAAGTGTAAGGGAGTTAACAGATTACTATAAAGTATCTGAAGAAGAAATCATTGTCATTTATGATGATATCAGTTTAGATGTGGGGCAGCTCCGCATTAGAGCCAAAGGCAGTGCCGGAGGACATAATGGAATCAAAAGCATCATACAACATTTAGGCAGTGAGCAATTTCCAAGAATTAAAGTAGGAGTAGGCAATAAACCAAACAATTGGGACTTAGCAGACTATGTATTGTCAAGATTCCCTGCTGAAGAACAGGAAGCAGTGGAAGAGGGCAGAAACGCGGCAGCAGATGCCTGTGTAAAAATCATGCAGGAAGGTATTGCTGCTGCCATGAATAGATATAACCAAAAAAAGAAAAAGGATTGATGTATCATGGAAGCATTTTTAGCACCACTAACAGAGTTAAAAGAATTCAATGATATGAAGGAAAACATAAAAAAGAAGCATACGCCGGTGCAAGTAACCGGCTGTATTGATTCTCAAAAATCCCATTTTATCTATGGTTTGGGAAAAGAATATCCATGCAAAATTATTGTAACCCATAATGATTTGAAAGCAAAGGAATTATTCTGGGAGTATCAATTATATCAAAAGGAAGTCTATTTGTATCCTGCAAAAGATATCATTTTTTACAGTGCAGATATACATGGAAATGCGATTGTAAAGAGCCGTTTAGAAGTATTAAGCCGTTTTATAGAAAAAGAGCCAATGACCATTATTACAACCATTGATGCGGGAATGGACAGGGTACTTCCTTTAGAGTATCTAGAACAAAGCGTACTCAGGTTAGAAGAAGCAGGCACTGTGGATTTATCAAAACTCCAAAAACAGCTCGCATTTTTAGGGTATGAACGGGTAGGACAGGTAGAAGGAACAGGGCAATTTGCTGTTAGAGGAGGAATTTTAGATATTTATCCTTTGACAAAGGATTGTCCTTATCGTGTAGAGTTATGGGATGATGAGATAGATACTATACGTGCTTTTGATGTAGAAAGCCAGCGTTCCATTGAAACGGTAAAAGAATTATTGATTTATCCTGCCGCCGAGATTATTTTAAATGAAAATGCAAAAGCCGCAGGTTTGAAAAAAATCAGAATGGAAGCAAAAAAAGTAGAAGAAACACTTAGAAAAGAAATGAAAACAGAAGAAGCATATCGTTTAAAAACTACAATAGAGGAGTTTTTAGAAAATTTAGATATCTATAGCGGCATGGCAGGTGTAGAAAGTTATATTTCTTATTTCTATGAAAATACAGTATCTTTTTTTGATTATTTCAACAAAGAAAATACATTAATTTTCCTAGATGAACCTGCCAGATTAGAGGAAAAAGGAAAGGCAGTGGAATTAGAATTCAGGGAAAGCATGACACATCGTATGGAGAAAGGATATCTGCTGCCGGGACAGACAGATATTTTATTTTCGTATGAAGAAATATTTGCAAAACTTCATCAGTTTCCACTTGTATTATTGTCTGCCATTGATTTTAAGGTCAATGCTTTTAAGGCACAATATAAGGCAGACATTACAGTTCAGGCATTGAATTCCTATCAGAAAAATTTTGATCTATTAACAGAAGATTTAAAAAAATGGAAAAACAAAGGATATCGAGTTATTTTATTTACAGGTTCAAAAAGCAGGGCAATGCGTTTAAGTGAAGACTTGAGGAATGATTATGAATTAAGTGCATTCTACAACGAAGATACAGAGCGGATTATACAAAATGGAGAAATTATGGTGGTTCACGGCAATCTGCACCACGGTTTTGAGTATCCGCTCATTAAACTTGTCATGATCTCGGAGAGTGATATATTTGGCGAAGAGAAGAAAAAGAAACGGAAGAAGAAATCTTCTTATGAAGGGAAGAAAATCCAAAGTTTTAGCGAACTTACAGTAGGCGATTATGTTATTCACGAAAATCATGGGGTGGGGATTTATAAAGGAATCGAAAAAGTCGAAGTGGATAAAGTTACAAAGGATTATATCAAAATAGAATATGCAAACAACAGTAATTTATATGTTCTTGCCACTGGTTTAGATGTATTGCAGAAATATGCCGGTTCTGAAGCAAAGAGAGTAAAACTGAATAAATTGAATTCCCTTGAATGGAAGAAAACAAAAACAAAAGCAAGAGGTGCTGTAAAAGAAATTGCAGAAGAACTGGTGCAGCTTTATGCCAAAAGGCAGGCGGAAAAAGGATATGAATATGGTCCCGATACAGTATGGCAGAAGGAATTTGAGGAATTGTTTCCATATGAGGAAACAGACGACCAGTTAAAAGCTATTGAGGCAACAAAAAAGGATATGGAAAGTAAGAAAATCATGGATCGTCTGATTTGCGGGGATGTAGGATATGGAAAAACAGAAATTGCCATTCGTGCGGCATTTAAGGCAGTAACAGAGAATAAGCAGGTTGTATATCTGGTTCCTACAACAATTCTGGCGCAACAGCATTACAATACATTCTCACAGAGAATGAAGGACTTTCCTGTCAGGGTAGAATTAATGTCCCGTTTCCGTACCACAAAGCAGCAGAAAGAAACAATACAGGGGCTGAAAAAAGGTTCTGTGGATATTGTGATTGGTACACATCGTCTGTTATCAAAAGACGTTGTTTTCAAAGATCTGGGACTTCTGATTGTAGATGAAGAGCAGAGATTTGGTGTCACCCATAAAGAAAAAATCAAGCAGTTAAAGGGAAATGTTGATGTGCTTACATTATCAGCGACACCAATTCCAAGAACACTGCATATGAGTCTTGTGGGAATTCGTGATATGAGTGTATTAGAGGAAGCGCCAATAGACCGTCTGCCGATTCAGACTTTTGTCTTAGAACATAATGAAGAGATTATCAGGGAGGCGATTGTAAGAGAACTTGCAAGAAACGGACAGGTATACTATGTATACAACAGAGTGGATAGTATAGTAGAAGTGGCAAATATGGTGGCAAAGTTAGTGCCAGAAGCAATGGTATCATTTGCACATGGGCAGATGAGTGCAAGAGAATTAGAAAAAATTATGTATGAGTTTATCAATGGGGAAATTGATGTGCTTGTGTCCACCACAATTGTAGAAACAGGATTGGATATATCCAATGTAAACACAATGATTATTGATGATGCAGATCGTCTCGGGCTGTCACAGCTTTATCAGTTAAGAGGGCGAGTAGGGCGTTCTAACCGTACTGCTTATGCATTTTTGATGTATAAGAGAGATAAGATGTTAAGAGAAGTGGCAGAGAAACGATTACAGGCAATGCGTGAATTTACAGACTTAGGAAGCGGGTTTAAGATTGCCATGCGTGATTTGGAAATCCGCGGTGCAGGAAACCTTTTAGGAGCAAAACAGCATGGACACATGGAGGCAGTGGGATATGATCTGTATTGTAAAATGTTAAACGAGGCAGTAATGAAATTAAAAGGGGAGAAGGTAGCGGACAGTTATGAAACGGTAGTCGATATCGATATTGATGCATTTATCCCTTCCGCATATATAAAAAATGAGTACCAGAAATTAGAGATGTATAAAAGAATTGCAGAGATTGAGACAAGAGAAGAATTTATTGATATGCAGGATGAACTGACAGACCGTTTTGGTGATATGCCACAGCCGGTTGTGAATTTATTGAATATTGCCTTGTTAAAAGCTATGGCACATAAAGCGTACATGGTGCAGGTACAGCATAAAATGAAAGAGGTAAAACTAACCCTATATGAAAATGCAGAAATTGATGTAGGAAAAATACAGGGATTTATTGAAAAATATGAAAAAAATCTGGAATTCGTCAAGGATAGGATGCCATATTTTATATTTAGGCTGAAAAAGGAACTTCATGTGAGGAAAGAACCGTTGGTATTTTTTAAAATATTGCAGGACTTGTTAGAAGATATGCAGGAATTAATAATACAGCTGCCGGAAGAAGATAAATAACTTATCATAGTATAAATTATGGGATTTGTATAGAGAAAAAAGACTGGAAGAAAAAATAGTGCAGGAGTGAAAGAAAAATAGAAGAAAGGAAAGTATGCAAGCACACATCTTTCACCCTTTGTGTTTGCGCCTATCAAATACAAACGTTTCTGTGTTTGATAGGCATGGTGGGAATTATGGAATTAGATAGAAAAAAATTTATCAGCATGGTACTGGCATTGTTTTTGGCAGGGAGCAGCATCAGCCTGCATACAGGATGCCAAAAACAGAGAAATCAGCAGAAAGCGGCAAGTGGAACTACAGATTATGAAACGCAGAATATATCTATAGAACAAAATAAGATAAATCTGGATTCTACAGTAATGGCAGTTGGCGATCAAAAGATATCTTTTCGTGAAGTAATGTTTTATGTATATTATCTGCAAAAACAATATGAAGATGGATTTGGAAAAGGTTTATGGCATTATCAAATGGACGAAGATAAAACGGTTGAGGATTATGTGAAGGAGCAGATTGCAAGTGAAATTACGGAAATTAAAATAATCAATGCTGAGGCACAAAAGGCAGGGTATACTTTATCTGCAGAGGAGGGAAATGAAGCTAAGACCAATGTTGCAGATTTTCTAAAAACTGTATCAGAAGAGGAACAGGAAAAATATGGTTTTACACAGGAGATGATCGAAAATATTTATAAAGAACATACTCTGGCACAGAAGACTTATGATATTGTCTGCGGTCAGGTAAACACTTCGATATCAGACAAAGAAGCAAAACAGGTTACAGTACAGGTTTTAACTGTGCTGACACAGGGAGAAGACCGTAATGGAAAAATAATAGATATGGATGATACGGCTAAGAAAACAGCCAAAAAACGTGCTAAGAACTTTTTAAAAGAAGGAAAGAAAAGTAATAATTTTGCCTCTTATGCCGAAAGTAATTCAGACTTAAAGCAGGTTGAGTATACTTTTGGCAAGGACAGCATACCAGAGGATTTTGGAGAGACAGCATTTACACTGAAAACAGGACAATACAGTGAGATAGTAGAAGGTTCAAAGGGATATTATATTATTTATTGTGTAAATGATTTTGATAAAGAAAAGACAACAGCAAAAAAGGAAGAAATGATAGAAGCAGAACAGGTAAAATTGTTTCAGGATACATACACAAAGTGGTCGTCTGATTATGGAATTGTAGTGAGTAAAACTTTAATGAATGAAATTCAAATGGGAATTCATTGACGATAAGAGAATGTACCTATATAATAAAAGATATGGAGCATTTTGGAAAATAGACACACAAGCGGCAAGGTTGTAACACATAGTTGGACAGCCTGAAGACAGCATAAAGGAGTTGGGTGTTGATGAAATGTATTTTAGTGGTTGATGAGAAAGCAGAAATTTTATCTGCAGCCGAAGCATTGTTAAAAGATTGTTATCATGTGCTTACAACAGATACTATGGGCAATGTGGAAAAATGCTTTAATCAAAATTTAGTAGATTTAATTTTTATTTCATGTGAAATGATAAAAAATCAAAGTGAAAAGTATGACGAAATGCAACGAAAATGGAATAAAATCTGTAAAATACCAATAGTAGGCACATTAGATGGATATCATTCGGAATTAGAAAGTGAATGTTTAGAAAAGGGAGTTTTGGATGTTATTGTGAATCCCTTTCAAAGAACAAGTACTTTAAAACGTCTGGAGCATATTTTTGCTGCAGAGGAGGAAAAAAAATTCCTGCAGGCAGAAGGGATGAAAAAAAGCAAGCAGCTGGAAACCATGACATTACAGGCAATTATTGCAGTTGCAAATACGATTGATTCAAAAGACAAATGGACAAGAGGCCATTCGCTCAGAGTTGCAAAATATGCAACAGAGATTGCAAGACGCATGAAATGGACAGATGATGATATTACTGCCATAAATTACATTGCGCTGCTCCATGATGTGGGAAATGTGGGCATACCTGATACGATTCTGAACAAGCAGGGGAAATTATCAGAGGAAGAATACAGGATTATGAAGCAGCATACTACTATTGGTGAGGATATTTTAAGGGATATTAATTCAGTAAAAGAAGCAGCGCTGTGTGCTAGAAGCCACCACGAATGGTATGATGGAACAGGATATCAGGATGGGAAAAAGGGAGATGAGATTCCCATTGAGGCAAGAATTATTGCAGTAGCAGAAGCATATGATGCTATGACAACAGACAGAAGTTACAGAAAAAGACTATCAGTGCAGGAAGTCATACAGGAATTAGAACGGGGCAGGGGAACACAATTTGACCCTGATGTTACAGATATAATGCTTCAAATGATAAAAGATGGTTTTGAGTGTTGTGAGGAGGATCTGCTCTATTTTAAAGATGGCAGCCTAATAGGAGAAAGCAGTGCACTGATACACAAGATATTATCCGGTTACACAGAAAAAATCAAAAATGCAGTTTATAAAGATCCATTAACAGGTGTTTGGAACCGTGGTTATACAGAAACAAAAATCAATGAATTTTTGTCTGAGCGAAGAAACAATGGTGTGCTGTTTATGCTTGATATGGATGACTTTAAATCCATCAATGATACATATGGACACATTGTTGGAGATGAAATGTTAATAAAGTTTGGTCATACACTGCAGAAGCTTACAAGACAGGATGATATTGTATGCCGGCTTGGCGGAGACGAGTTTGTTGTGTTTTTAAAAGGAGCATGCAGCCATTCTGCTATTAGTGAAAAAGCAGAACAGATACTGGTCACATTAGAAAATTGTCTGATTAAGCCAGATACAGGAGACAGTGTATCCGTTTCTATCGGAATTGCAACAGCACCAGCTGATGGCACTGATTTTATAACATTGTATAATAAGGCAGATAAGTCCTTATACTTTGTAAAGCAGAATGGAAAAAATTCTTATCACTTCTTCAGCGAAGAGCAGACAGTAGAAGCAAAAGTGTTGAAACACAAAGTAACGCAGATTGATTTAGATCATTTAAAAGGATTTATTCAGGAAAAAGGTTACAAAAAAGGTGCTTATCAGGTGGAGTATGATGCATTTAAGAAAATATATCGTTTCATATCCCGTTATATTGCAAGAACAGGGCAGGATGTACAGGTACTGCTGTTTACATTAGTTGATTTTGAAGGGAATCTGCCCAAATTAGAATATTTGATTCATACAATGGATTATTTGAAAAAATCTGTAATAGAATCAATCCGCCGTGGTGATGTGGAAACAGATTACAGCAGCAGCCAGCTTGTTGTTATTTTAATGAATTCATCAGAGGAAGATGGAAAAATGGTTGCCAGCAGAGTTATGGAACAATACAATTCCTATGGACCTTTTGAAAATGTACAGCTTACTTTTGATGTACAGACCATAACAAGCGGGCCGGCATCAAATGATTGGTAAGCGGAAAATATTAGGAAGAAAAGAAGGAAATGCTATGAGTGATGAAAACAAAGAAAAATGGATGCAAAGGATTATGGGACTTATCTGTCTGCTTATTATATTCTTTATTGTGTTTGATGCAATGAAAAATAGTAATAATCATACTATGACAGAAGAGGATAAACAGATAGAAAAAGTATTAGATGGACAAGTTGTTACAACACCAGAAGCAACAGCAGAATAATAATGTGGGAATGGCTTGGAGCAATTGTAACATAATATGATAGAAATGGAAAATCAAGTAACAAAAAATATAGATAAACTGGAGGAACGCAATATGAAAGTATTAGTGACAGGAGTGAAAGGGCAGTTAGGTTATGATGTGATGAAGTGTCTGGCAGAGAGAAACATAGAGGCAGTAGGTGCAGATATAGAAGAATTTGATATTACAGATTATGAGCAGACAAGAACATTTATCATAAATGCAAAACCTGATGCAGTGATACACTGTTCTGCATATACTGCGGTAGATAAGGCAGAAGAGAATCTGGAATTATGTGAAAAAGTAAATGCAGAGGGACCGGAAAACATTGCAAAGGTATGTAAAGAATTAGATGCAAAAATGATATATATCAGCACAGATTATGTATTTCCAGGGGATGGAGAACATTTCTATGAGACAGAAGATGAAAAAAAACCATTAGGTGTATATGGAAGTACAAAATTAAAAGGAGAACTGGCAGTACAGAAGTTATTGGAAAAGTATTTTATTATTCGTGTTTCATGGGTATTTGGAAAAAATGGTAATAATTTTGTAAAGACAATGATTCGGCTTGGAAAAGAAAAAGAAGAGATAACAGTGGTAGGGGATCAAATTGGTTCTCCGACTTATACAAAAGATCTGGCACCGCTTCTCTGCGATATGGTAGTGACAGAGAAGTATGGTGTCTATCATGCAACCAATGAAGGCATCTGTTCATGGGCAGAATTTGCAGAGAAGATTATGGAATATGGCGGCTGTAAGGCAAAGATTAAAGCGATTACAACTGAAGAATATGGTGCAAAAGCACCAAGACCTAAAAACTCAAGAATGTCAAAAGAAAAGTTAACAGCAAATGGTTTCCATAAACTTCCTACATGGGAAGATGCACTAAAACGTTATATAGAAGAAATCGCAGAGTAAAGAGGCAGGTTCTATGTAAAAAAGATGCTAGAAAATGAATATAACTTGTCTTGTTAATAAAATAAAAAAATAGATGGGACTGCCGTATTAAGTCAAAATCATACCATATATAGTTGATGATATCTCAGCTATAAACGATATGTGGTATCATTTGAATTTAATGCGGCAGTTCCATCTGTTTTTTATTCCTGTGGTAATGAGATTGCCGGTCTGTATTTCTATTCGTTTCGAATTTAATCCCAAAATCGTAACAGTTTAGCCATGCCATTTATAATTTACCAGAATGTACATTATTACCAAAAAATTTATGGTTTGTCTGGTGAATTATTCATGTTGGGCGTCCGCCCTATAGAAACAATTGTAAAATATGCTCTTAGTGAGAAAGCTCCCACGTCCATATTTTACAACTGTTTCTGCATGGCTGAACTGTTATCCAAAATCTAGTAAAAAGCCAATTCTTTATACTTGAGTCTATCAATTTTTGTCTGCCTTACCTATCTGACAAAATTATCCTGCTGTTGAAATAGTGATACATTGTTAAATATATTCATGTTAAATAGTTATAATAAATATAAAACATTTTATGCAAGGAAGTCAGAAAAAGTAAGGAAAAAGTCAGAAAAAAGTGAAAAAATATTAAAACCTGATTCAGAAATCAAGAGTAAAATATAGTATAAAAAGGAGTACAATGTTATGAAACAATATCAGAAGACAGGAAAAATATTTTTACAATTTGTGTTATATGCATTCATTGCGTTGACAGTAGCTGCATTTGTAATGGGGATAGCAACATTTGAAGAAAAGATGACACTGGTACAGAAAAAATCTATATTGATTTTAAATGGAATACAGATTTATTTTTTCGTTTGTGCAATTTTGTTTTTCTATATAAAAGTAATTGGAAAATGCCAGAAACGAACCAGAATCTTTTTCAGAATGTTGATTATTCTAATGATTTTTTTGTTGCAAATAATTTGTCTTACAGGACTTGGAAAAATAACTTTAACATCGGATTCTTTTAAAGTTACAGATATGGCAGCAGATATGGCAAATAATACAGGCGGAATAATGAATAATCTTGTATCGGATGAAGTTACACTGGGATATTTTGCACGATACGAAAATAACCATTTTTTTACGATACTGTTATATTATTATTTTTGTATTATAAAATTTTTTGGAGGAAATCAATTTATAGAAGCCGCGAGAATATTAAATGTCATTATGCTGGACTTGGGCATTGTGCTTTCTTATCTTGCTGCACGAAAAATGTGGGGAAATAAGAGGGCAGATGTTGTGTTATTGCTGGCTGCTTTATCACCTACCACATATTTATGGTTATTCTGGAGTTACACCAATACATTTAGTATTCCATTTGTAATGGGAATTTTATTGCTATACCTGTATGCAAAAGATACGAAGAGCACACAGGGCATGGCGGTTTATGGGATTGGAATGGGAATATTAAGTATTATTGGCTATTTTGTGCGTCCTACTACTATTATTCCTATTATTGCAGTATTTCTTATGCAGATTTTGTTTCGGGCTAAGATGGACAAAGAAAATCTGAAAAAAACCCTTATTTGGATGGTAAGTTTTGGGTGTGCCATAATTTTGGGAACGGGAGTGATTACAGTAGTAAGAAAATCGCATTTGATGGATCCTTTCGGTCAAGGCAGATTTCCAATTACGCACTGGCTTATGATGGGAGTCTCAGACGAGGGTGGATTTAATGTGAATGATCTTAACTATACCTTGCAGTTTGACACAGTAGAAGAAAAGAATCAGGCAGATATAATAAAAATAAAACAGCGTTTGAAGGAGAAAGGTCCGGTGGGGCTGGCGATTCATGCAGTAAAAAAATTAGGAAGGACTTATGGAAATGGTGTAGATAATTTCACACAGCAGGCAGCCTATGCAGAAAAACAAACAAAACTCTATCTCTATGTATATGGGGAAAAAAATGACTGGCTTATTATATATTGTAATAGTTTCAGGCTGGTCACATTGTCGCTGACTGTAATTATGGCAGTAGAAATGCTGAAAAGAAAAAGAGTAAAAGATATTTTTGCATATGCACTTACTCTATTTGGAAGTATGTTGTTTTTTATTATATGGGAGGCAAATAAAAAATATGGAATTTCTTTTCAGTATGTAATGTTACTTTTGGCAGGAGGTGCTGTAATCACACTTAATGAAAGAGAAATATTATTGGATAAGTGGTCTGCTCATAAAGATACAAAGATGCAATTTATAAGGCGGGGAAAAGTTGTATTATGCGGAATGGGGATTGTTGTGACAATGCTTTCATTATTATCAGGTTATAGGGCATATACAATGGAGCAATATCAATATTCAAAAAAAATTGTGAATCTGGAACCGCAGCCTAAAAATATAAAAAATGTGATAAAAGAAGGGAAAGTACTAGAACAGGGTTTTGCAGCAAATCAGCCTTTTGATGAACTGATAGTATTTACAGAGCCGCATAACAAATATAGTACAAAGAAAAAAGCAAAGTATAAAATCAGTATATTCAATGGAGATGGAGAGAGATTAGTATCAAAGATTGTTGGAAGAAAAACAAAAATGAAGGACAAGACATTAAAAATAAAGTTTTCAAAGATATATCCGAAGAAAGAAGAAACAGAACAATTTTTTATTAGAATCGAGGGATACAAAGGGGAAGAAGATTTTCTGGCATTTCGTATGCTTTCTTATCAAGAAGAAGATAAGTATGAAAGCGGAATCTTAAAAATAAACAGTCAGGATGTAAAGGGGGATTTGGCATTTCGCATTATAAATAAATGTGAGGAAACATACCTCTCAAAAAAGGTATACTTTGTGGCAGGCGGAGTAGTCTTGTTACTGGAAATGATTTTCTTGTTAGGAACGATAAAAGCAGCAAAATTTAATTGGAAGAGTATTGGAAAATAAAATTTTAATAGGATTTTAATAGGATTTGGCTGGTATTCTATGTTATAATGGTCGAAAAGAATCTTTATCCACCAAAGCAGACAGGCAAAGGAAAGGGGCACCATTATGACAAAAGGACAGTTTTTAGAGGAACTTCGATGTGCATTAAAGGGCGAATTGCCCGAAAATGAGATTAATGCGAATGTGGCATACTATAATGACTATATTATGGAAAGTATGCAGCGGGGAAGGACAGAACAGCAGGTTTTTGAAGAACTGGGAAGCCCGCAATGGATTGCAAGGACAATTGTCAGCAGTTATGAAGCGGATAGAACCTATGACAGCAGTGGAGATAGTTATCAAGAAACATTTTACCAAAGTGGAAGAGAATTTAATAATAGAGGAGAGAGAAAAATGGACAGAAGAAGAAAACATATGGAAAAGTTAGCAGATTATATGGTGCAGGGATTCCCGTGGTATTATAAAGCGGCAGGAATTGTCATGCTTGTGGTTGTATTGGCAGTTTTATGTTATATTGGAGCTTTTATCACAAAGATGATCGTTCAGATTGCAGTGCCATTATTGCTGCTCTATATACTATGGAGTATCTTCTTTAGAAAAAAATGACACTGGTAAGGGGGAGCCAAACCAGTGTCATTGAGGGGAGTATAAATAATTAATAAGGGGTTATATAGTGTGCGAATTAGAATTCTTTTGAAGGGTGAACTCTTAACACGTGTTTTATTATAGTACAAAACCTCACAAAATGCAACAAAAAAAATAGTGCAAATTTTGGTTGTAAATTGTAGAAAATTTATAATGAATATTTTGAAAAAAAATGAACATAATAAATTCTGTACTAAAAATTAATCTTTAGGAGGAAAAATTATGTCTAAAAATTATACTGATGGCTACAAAGATGCCTCAAATGCAAGCAATTCACAAAACGCATCAAATTCACAAAACGCATCAAATTCACAAAATGCAACAGATAGCAGCAAGAATAGTTATCGCAATGCCAATAACTCTACAGGACAAAACAGCTATCGTGATGCAAGTAACACAGCAGAGAGAAATAGTTACAAAGATTCCACAAATACAACAAAAGAAAGAAACAGTGCAAAAGATTCTACAAAAAATACAACAAAGAATAGCACAAGCAATGCATCAAACTGTACAAAATAAAAAAATTCAAAATCAAACACTTTAATATCAAAAAGGAGTTGCCGGCAGATGAGCGACAGCTCCTTTTTGTAATAGTATAATTATGATAGAGGATGGGCACCATAACTGTAATACTTTTTGGTACATAAAGAAAATGTCTGCATATCATAGAAGTGGGAAGGTGATTTTTATGAAGTTTAAAACAATTTCACCGGAACAGGTGGGAAGATATGCAGAATGGAATGTAGTAGTTATTGTGGACTTGCGTACAGAGGAAGAATATAAACGAGGCCATATTCTAAAGGCAGTAAATATCCCTTATGAATGTATCGCAGAGGACAAAATCTGTCTTTGTAAAAATAGAGTATACCTCTTTTATTGTGAGAGAGGAAATTTAAGCCTGCATACAGCATGGCATTTAAGTGAACAGGGATATCATGTCATGAATATGTATGGAGGAATAAAAAATTATAAAGGCGAATTATCCATTGACGAGTCGTAAAAATTATTTCATAATGTAGGAGTAAGAAAAAAACAAAGGAGTAAATCAATGAAACAATATGAATTTATTGCACCATGCCATTTTGGCTTAGAGGCAGTATTAAAAAGAGAACTTACGGATTTAGGATATGAAATCGTTCAGGTAGAAGATGGAAAAGTAACATTTAAAGGAGAGATAGAAACCATCTGTCGTGCGAATATATTTCTTCGCACGACAGAAAGGGTATTATTAAAGGCAGCAAAATTCAAGGCGGAAACTTTTGATGAGTTATTTGAGAAAACAAAAGCCATTCCATGGGAACAATGGATACCAGAAAATGGGAAATTTTGGGTAACAAAGGCTGCTTCTGTAAAAAGCAAGTTGTTTAGTTCTTCTGACATTCAATCTATTATAAAAAAAGCTGTAGTGGAGAGGATGAAATCCTGCTATAAAGTAAACTGGTTTGAAGAGAATGGAGCAAAATTTCCGCTTCGAGTCAGTATTTTAAAAGATGAAGTAACCATTGGACTGGATACAACAGGAGAATCTCTACATAAAAGAGGATACAGAAAGCTGACAAGCAAAGCACCAATTACGGAAACACTGGCAGCAGCACTTATTTTATTAACCCCATGGAAAAGAGATAGAATATTAGTAGATCCATTTTGTGGATGTGGTACAATTCCAATTGAAGCAGCCATGATAGGAGCTAATATTGCACCTGGAATGAATCGTTCCTTTCTGTCGGAAGATTGGACAAATCTTATTCCCAAAAAAGCATGGTACGAAGTAATTGAAGAAGCAGAAAATAACATTATCCGTGATGTAGAGATGAATATTCAAGGGTATGACATAGATGGCAGCATTATAAAAGCGGCAAGAGAAAATGCAAGGCAGGCAGGAGTGGACGAATATATCCATTTTCAGGAAAGAGCGATGAAAGACTTGCGGAATCCAAAAAAATATGGTTTTATTATTACAAATCCACCATATGGGGAAAGATTGGAAGAAAAAGCAGGTATGCCTGCATTATATCAAAGTATTGGAGAAACATTTGGTGCTCTGGACAGTTGGTCGTATTATATTATTACAGCCTTTGAAGAGGCACAGAACTATATAGGAAAGAAAGCTACAAAAAACAGAAAAATATATAATGGAATGATGAAAACATATTTTTATCAGTATATGGGACCAAAACCGCCAAGAAGGACAAGGGGAGAACAGAGTGCAGATATACTGGAGAGGAAATAAACAGAGCTGTAAGTATGTTGGAAAATTGATTGTCACAAGATGTGTATCACAATTTGTGGGGGATTTGTTCCAAAGTTATGAGGTGCAGCGGGCAGCATTGAATGAATTTGGAACAAATTTACATACTTTATCGGACAAAGTCCGCCAGCCTGGATAGGCATGTGGACTGCGGTATGACCGAATGGGTACGCAAAGTGGGGCATGAAGATTGTGGCAATGAATTTAAAAACACGCTCTAGTGTATAATTAAGATAAGATTATCAGAAAGAGTAATGATATGAATGAAGAACAGTTGAGAAAATTAGCAGCATATTCTGTTATTTTTATGATGATTGTGGCAATGTGTGGAATATATGTTAATCATTACTATTCCATAGAGGCAGCAGATACGATCAATGTGGATGCAGGAATGAACCTTAAGAATCTATCAAAGTGTATGCAGCAGATTGTGACAGCAGCATTAAAAGAGATACAGCAAAATGCGGCAACGAACACGATACAGCTGGAGCGTACAGAAGAGATTGAAAAAAAACTGGGGAAACATTACATCAAAATAAAAAGGACAGATCAGGAAATAAAAGATATTACATTAGTAGATATGTATGAACAGCAAAAAATAGCAGTTTTATTTCGGGACAAGCAGTCAGAAGAACATACAATGGATATAAAGACTACAGATATCAGCTTGGTCAGGGAAGGCAGAGAATATAGCTATGATGCAAAAAACGAGAAATATCCGGAAATAGTAAAAGATATAAAAATATTTACTGGTTTGGAGAAAGATGAAAACTCTAAAGTTATCTACAACAAAATGCTGGAAATTGCTAATTCAGGCAGAAGAATAGAGGCAGCGAAAGTATGCTGCAGAGTGGAAATACAATTAAATGAAGTTTATGCCTATGATCTTTATGCAGACCAGGAATATATTTATATAAATGTACAGCCATTAAGGGAAGTTTACGATAGTATTATTGTTATTGATGCAGGACATGGTGGAAAAGATACTGGAACTGGTGCGATAACAGGAAAAGAGACAGAAAAGGATATTAATTTAGCCATTGTAAAGAGATTAAGTAAATATCTAGAGCAGGAAGAGAAAATTAAAGTATATTATACTCGTTTAACAGATAAAGGAGTATCATTAGAAGGCAGAGTGTCCCTTGCTAATACATTAGGGGCAGACTTGTTCTTAAGTGTACATTGCAATTCCAGTGACGAAGCACCTGTGGCAAGCGGAATAGAAGTGCTCTATAAAAATGAAGGAGAAGAGAAGGAAGCATCTAAAAAGTTTGCAAAGATAATATTAAATCATTTAATAGAAAACACAGGAAGAAAAAAGAGAAGGATTTTAAAAGGTAATCATATATACATAATAAGAAATGCAAATATGCCGGTTGCATTGGCAGAATTGGGATTTTTAGATGATGCCAGCGATTTGTTTTTTGTGAAAAGCGAGGAAGGGCAGGATGCTCTGGCAAAGGGAATGTATGAGGGGATTTTAGAAATGTTGTCAAAAATGGGCAGTGTGGAATAGCAACAGGAAAGGAAAGATTAGAAATGAAGATTATATTTGCGACAGGGAATCAAGGGAAAATGAAAGAAGTGAAAATGATACTATCAGATTTAGGCTGTGAAATTCTATCCATGAAAGAAGCAGGCATTGACATAGATATTGTGGAGGACGGAAAAACATTTGAAGAGAATGCCATGATAAAAGCACAGGCAGTAGCGAAACTGCAGAAAGCGATTGTACTAGCAGATGATTCGGGACTAGAAGTAGATTACCTGAACAAAGAGCCTGGAATCTATTCCTCCCGGTATTTAGGGGAGGATACTTCCTATGATGAAAAAAACAGATATATTATAAAGCAGCTAGAGGGTGTGAATAAGGAAAAGAGAACAGCACGTTTTGTTTGTGCTATTGCAGGTATTATGCCAGATGGAGAAACATTTACAACAAGAGCAGCCATAGAGGGATATATTGGAACAGAAGCCAAAGGAAACAATGGATTTGGCTATGATCCTATTTTTTATGTGCCGGAATATCATTGTACCACTGCTGAATTGACATTGGAGCAGAAAAATAAAATTAGCCATAGAGGAAAAGCATTGCAAAAGGCAAAACAGGAGATAAAAAAACTGTTGTAAAAATTTATGGCTTATTTTCTATGGACAGAATTTAAAATGTCTTATAAAACATTTTATGAAATGGAAAATACAATGTGAAAAAATAAAAGGAGAAGAAAAAATGAAAGTTTTAATAGTCAGCGATTCGCATGGGAGAAATCTACATTTAAATCGTGTGATGGAAAAGGAAAAAGATGTGGATTTAATGATTCATTTAGGTGATCTGGAGGGAACAGAAGATTATTTAGAAGAGATTGCACCATATCCGGTATATATGGTAGCAGGGAATAATGATTATTTTTCACAGATAGACAGAGAAAAGATTGTAGAGATAGGACCATATAAAGTGTTTATTACTCATGGACACCGTTATGGAGTACATTCAGGTACAGAAACAATTAAAGAGGCAGGAAAAGGACTAGGAGTTGATATTGTCATGTTTGGGCATACACATGTACCCGTAATTGATGATAGTACAGATGTACTTGCAATTAATCCGGGAAGCATTAGTTATCCAAGACAAGAAGATAAAATGCCTACGTATGCTATTATGAATATTGATAAGGAAGGCGGCATTGAATGCTGTATTTGCAGGGTCTCAGAGTGATTTTAAGAAAAAATAAAAAAAATTAAAAAAAAGTGTTGACTTTAGGCTGGCTATAGTATATAATCATTCTTGCGTTAAGGAAATAATGCAAAGTAGGCAATAGAGAATGTTGCTTTGGAAATCAGCACCTCGGGGTGTGGCTCAGTTTGGCTAGAGTGCCTGATTTGGGATCAGGAGGTCGCAGGTTCGAATCCTGTCACCCCGATTAGATAGCCTTAGGTTATCAGATAAAATTTCATTATGTAACATGAAAATGTGCGGGTGTAGTTCAATGGTAGAACACTAGCCTTCCAAGCTAGATACGTGGGTTCGATTCCCATCACCCGCTTAAGTCATGAAAAAATGTTTCAGACTTATGTGCTAGTAGCTCAGCTGGATAGAGCATCGGCCTTCTAAGCCGGTTGTCGGGGGTTCGAATCCCTTCTGGCACATTTTACCACAAAGTATAAAACCTAAGTGGACATGGTGGGTATAGCGCAGCTGGTTAGCGCACCAGATTGTGGCTCTGGGGGTCAAGGGTTCGAATCCCTTTATCCACCTTCAGCAAATGAGATGCTGAAGAGTATTTAGGGCTATCGCCAAGCGGTAAGGCACAGCACTTTGACTGCTGCAGTCGCTGGTTCGAATCCAGCTAGCCCTGTTTGAAGTGCTATACTTCAACTGTAGATGGGATATTAGCTCAGTCGGTAGAGCACTTGACTTTTAATCAAGTTGTCCGGGGTTCGAATCCCCGATGTCTCAGTTATCCCAAGTGATTGGGATTTCATTTTTTTATAGGCGGATGTGGCGGAACTGGCAGACGCGCTAGACTTAGGATCTAGTGGGAGACCGTGCAGGTTCGATTCCTGTCATCCGCACGGATGAATGGCTTCAAGGCTTTTAGTGAAAGGCTTGAAGTTATTTTTTTTGTGCCATTTTTCAACTTTTCTGAAAGGTCCTTTGTAATGTATCTGTAGCAGTAAATACTGTACTGATAGTACAAATACCACTGAATATAACTATTAAGATATCCTATGTACTGATAGGAAAATACTTCTTTCTCTTTTTTGGATATCCTTTGGTTGCTGGTTTTACAGATTTGCTTGTATCACAAAGCACTTTGAAACTCTATAGGCCAATCATTTATTCAAAATTAAGAAAGAACCTTTTTGAAGGAGGTTGACATGGTAAATTGTGAATGATATCATTAACTTGGTATTCGTTATAATAGGAATATACCCATATAATAAATATAATAGTTCAGCCATGCCATTCATAGCTTATTTTCAGTGCAAAGCACATCGATTGCGGTATGCCCGAATGGGTATCATTTCCCGGAATGTACTATGTATTACAAAAAATTACAGCTCAGTCTGGTAAATGATTCATGTCGGGCATCCGCCCTAATAGAAACAATTGTTTCTGCATGGCTGAACTGCTGCAAATAATTTAGGGAAAATCAAATGGAAGTTGTGAAAAGAGAACAACATTATTTTTCGAGGAAATACAAAGACTTGAAAAAATGTAATAAAATGAAAGTAGGATACAGATAAAATGAATGAAAAGAGAAAAAGAGAAAATCAAAAGAAAAAGAGAAAAATAATCGGAGTTTTTGCAGTAATTGGTGTAGCAGCAGTAATTGCTATTGTATGTATTATATTAAAGGTCACTGGAAATAGACAGGATCTCTCTCAGGGAGATTTGTATCAGGGAGAAGTTAATACGGCGCAGCCAGAAGAAGAGAAAGTAACTGAGACACCAGAGCCAACCAAAGAGCCGTGGTCTTTTGCAGCAGAGTCTACTGAAGATACAGAGAAGTTTCCCAAAAGTGTAGTAAGTTCTAATGGTGTGCTGATTGATGTGGAAAATGGTGTGATTCTTGCCCAGAAGGGTGCAAAGAAAAAGATATATCCGGCATCCATGACAAAGATTTTAACAGTGTTAGTGGCAGCAGAACATGTTACAGAAGAACAGATGGAAGACAAAGTGCCTATAACAATAGAGATAACCGATTATTGTTATGTGAATGGGTGTAGCAGTGTAGGATTTGCAAAAAATGAGAAAGTGCCGGTAAAAGATTTGTTTTATGGTACCATTCTTCCTTCTGGAGCGGATGCAGCATTGGGATTGGCGAATTATGTTGCTGGTTCCCATGAGGAATTTGTAAAACTGATGAATGAAAAGATTGAAGAGTTAGGACTTGCGGATACTACACATTTTACCAATTGCGTGGGAATATATAATGACGATCACTACAGTACTGCTTATGATATGGCAGTCATATTAAAGGCAGCATCAGAAAATGAATTATGTCAAAAGGTTTTGAATGCCAGAACATATACAACAACAGCGACTAAGAAGCATAAAGAAGGAATTGTAATATCCAACTTATTTTTGCGAAGAATTGAGGATAAAGATACCAAAGGCGAAGTGCTGTATGCGAAGACTGGATTTGTAAACCAGTCCGGAAATTGTGCTGCTAGTATGGCAAGTGATGGGGATGGAAAACCGTATATTTGTGTAACAGTCGGCTCAAGCAGTAGTTGGAGATGCATTTATGACCACGTGGATTTGTATCAGACGTTCTTGCCAGACAAAGAGTAAATGAAGAAACTGTTATAAGGGAAAAAGATATATGTTATTATGAAGGAACAAATAAGATTTTTTTCAAAGAGAGAAGATAGAAATGCAGTTTTTTATGCGAGGAAGATGCATATGTCATTGCAATCCAATTAGGCATGTGCTGTAAATTTAGCACTGTTGGTAACGGCAAACCAGAATTTAGAGGAGGTAATGTATATGGCTAATCCTTGGGAGGAAATATCATTATCTGATTACGAGAACCACATGAAATTAGATTCAGTTATGCAATTACAGACTATGAATCAAATGATGAGAGGGCAGTTTAATGCTTATCATGTTCATTCGGCTATGATTTTGGGAATTGCTGGCGGTAATGGTCTGGAACATATTGACATGAACAAATTCAAAAAAGTATATGGTATTGATATTAACGAAGAGTATTTAAAGGCAGTTAAGGAAAGATATTCAAATATTTCCAATATATTGGAATGCATACAATTAAATCTAATTGAAGAAACAGATAAACTTCCAAAAGCAGAATTATTGATTGCCAATTTATTAATTGAATACATTGGATATGATTGTTTCCAAAAAGCAGTTGAACAAGTACAACCAAAATATGTGTCAGGCATTATTCAAATTAATATAGAGGATAGTTGGGTATCCGACTCTCCATATATCCATGTATTTGATAATCTTGATAGAGTTCATCATCAAATGGAAGAAAGTTCATTGATTCAAATTTTAAAAGGCATTGGATATAAACTGATAAAACAGCTAGAAAACCCATTACCAAATGGAAAAAAGTTAGTTCAATTAGACTTTGAACGTTAGATTCCAGTTTGTGTAATTCAAAATGAAATATCAATTACTAACAAAGCAGAATTAAACAGCGGTAAACCTATTGTGGGTTTACCACTGTTTTTTATGTGTGGACTTATGTCAATACATTGGACACAAAAAGTTGAACTTTTTTATGCAGCATGAACAGCTTCGTCTTCAAGCTGTTGGGGCATCTTATATCAAAGTATCCAAGTGCACTGTGAATTCTTTTACGGTTATACCAGAATTCTATATACTCAAAGATGGCTGTTTTTGCCTTTTCATAGTCTTGGTATTCATGAAGGTATTTCTCTTTCTTTTTTCAGTCTGAAGGTTTACTGATATATACCTTTCTTGGTGCATATTTCACCGTAAGTACCTCTTATCTGAATTTTTGAAATGCTAAAAATCCAGATGAAGAGGCGGGGAGCAGCAACGCATATCGAAAACAATATGGCAACAAATAATCATTATTCAATATATATCATTTCATCATCTTCTCCCTCTTGTTCTTCCTTGGATTTCCGCAAGATTTACTTTTTTGAACTTGTAAACACAAAGGGCAAAAAATATTACACCTATTGTTAAAACAAAAATCCATGTAATAGCAGGGGTTATTGTTACACCTCCAAATTGATATGCCACACCTTGGCTTACAAGCTCTTCTGTTGACAAGCCTTTCATTCCAAGAGCCGCATATCTGAAAGCACCCGTCAAATACGTTAATGGATTTATATATACAAATACCTGCAAAAATCGGGGTATCATGAATGTTGGTATATATGCCCCAGATAAAAACATTGCAGGAAATATTACCATAGATGAAATCATCTGAAAATTTGTCTGGTTTTTGGAAACTAAAGATAAAAACAATGCTATAGCCGACAAAACAATACCTGTAGGTATCATAAGCAAAACCATGAGAAAAAAGCCAGAAATTGTTGTGCGAAATCCGAACGGAATCCCTATTATTAAGATAAAAACACCCTGTATGGCTGCAAGCAATGCCGCAGACAGAATATTTCCAATAGCTATATTTTTCCTGTCAACTGGGGCTACAATAATTTCTTTCATAAAACCTGATGCAATATCTGTAAGCACCGCAGTAGAATTGTTAAGCACACCTTGAAAAACAATCATAACAGCAATTCCTGCTATCAGATAATTTATGGGGGTTTCAATCCCATCAGCCGATTTCATGGCAAATGTACAAGTAAAAAGCATAAACAGCGGCATAATAAGTGTGCCAGCCAAACGTCCTGTATCTCCCCAAAATGCTGTTAAATTTCTTCTTAAAATTGCTCTAATCGCTCTCATATTTATACGCTCCTTTCAACTACGTTTAAAAATACGTCATTTAACGTTCCATGCTTGAATTCAAAATCATAAATAATGCCCTTTAAACGCCATAAAATATCTATAGCCTGCTCTGAATCCCCCACTTCAACACGAAGTTTATCGCCAAACGGATAATAAGCAAGCTGTCTGTTATCAAGGCAGGACTTTGCTTTGGGTTCGTCAATGCAGGAAATATCAAGAACCGTGCGAGTGTATTTTTGCTTCAGATTTGTAGGCGTATTCATTGCAGTAATCTTTCCATTTTGCATAACCGCCATATGGTTGCAGACCTCCGCTTCTTCCATATAGTGGGTGGTAAGAAAAATAGTAGTCCCTTCTTTCTCTTGCAGTTCTCTTATATATTTCCATATATTTTCCCTGCTTTTGGGATCAAGACCTGTTGTCGGTTCATCAAGAAACAGGACTTTGGGATTGTGAAGCATTCCTCTTGCAATCTCCACCCGCCGTTTCATGCCTCCCGAAAGCCCAGGTATCATAGCCTTTTTATAGTCCGATAAATCAACCAGTTTCAGGACAGAATCAATGCAGTCATCGACTTCTTTTGTGGGAATATTGTAAAAATCACAATGAAGACGGAGGGTTTGTTCCACTGTCATTTTTCCATCCAGAGTCATGTCCTGAAACACTACACCGATGTCTTTTCGGACTTTGTCCTGTTCTAAACTTACATCATGCCCGTTTATAAACACTTCTCCACTTGTTTTAGGAAGGATTGTACACAGGGTGTTTATTGTAGTGCTTTTGCCTGCACCGTTCGGACCTACGAACCCAAAAATCTCCCCCTCATAAACATCAAAAGATATGTTTTTTACTGCCTCAAAATTTCCATAGCTTTTTGAAAAATTTCTTACTTCAATCATCGCTTTATTCTTCATCGTTCATTCTCCTTTTAATATTACTAATTCTATTAGCAATATTGGCTTTAAATAAGCCCACAGCTCTTGCTGTGAGCTTACCGCCAGATAATGCTTAGTTCCATAAGTTTCTTTTGAATACGGACATATGTCTTTGCGTCATCCTCCCCTAAAGCCTCCAGCATTTTTTTTGTTGACAGCAGCAATGCAGCTTTCCGTTCTTCCACAAGGCTTATACCTGTTTCTGTAAGCTCAACAATTGTCTGCCTGCTGTCTGACGGGTCAGGGGTTCTCGTTATGAGTTCCCGTTTTTCAAGGGATTTCAATATTGATGCAATCCGTGCCGATGTAAGCATTAAGGCTTTGCTTAAATCTTTTGGATAAGCCTTATTTCCATTTGCCGCCAGAAAATTCAAGGTGAAAGCTTCTCCATGCATCATTTGTGCCCGCTCTTTATCCATTTTCATTTGCGGCATATTTGCCCGTAAATCAATTAACTGATTAGCTAAATCTGTATAATCCATTTCATCACCTCGCTAACAGAATTGCTAATTCTATTAGGTATAATAATATATGGTATGCCATATGTCAAGCACTTTAATAAAAAAATTTTTGTTTAGATAAAGTTTTGTTTAAAAGCTTGTGCTTACACATTTTTTCTTGAGTTTGTGCCTATGTCATAATACCCCTGCGGTTGCAAACGCAGGGGGAAGGACTGAACTTTAGGAGATGTGAGTAAATGAATGTAATTAATGATGGATTTAAGGACAGACAATTTCATATTGAGGGCTATCTGCAAATGGCATCTGCGGAACAGAGAGTATGCAGAAGTGTCCGCCCATCAGAGGATTAGGGAATCAAATATCTTTGTTGTAAAAATGGTATTTCCGAAGAAGGTGGATAAAAATGAAAAATAGGTTATGAATGACGTAGTTGAACAGTGGCAAATAAGGTATTATAATATAGTTGAATGGTAACAAATAAGTGGGATATGGGAGGAAAGAGTGAAAGAATTTGATAAATTTTTCGCAACTTGTTTGTGCCTTGAGCGAAGCGAAAGGAATGATGACAATAATGAAAGATTTAACGAAAGGAAATGTGTTAAAATTAGTGATTGCATTTGCCATACCAATTGGACTGGGAAATATATTTCAATTGTTATATAGTCTGGCAGATACAAGAATTGTGGGGAGTTTTTTAGGAGATGACATTCTGGCAGCAGTTGGTGCTACAAACTCCTTAAATTCTATGATTATCGGTTTTCTACTTGGAATGACCAATGGATTTTCCATTATTGTGGCAAGAAGGTTTGGGGAAAAGAAAGAGGAGGAGTTAAAGAAGGCAGTGGCTGCAACACTGGCACTTGGCATTATGGTATCGGTTATATTTACAGTGGCAAGTGTTGTGTTTTTGCCACAAATATTAAGGCTGTTAAATACACCAGAGAATCTGATTTCATATTCTTATACTTATTTTCGTGTGATTTTGCTGGGGATGACTGCATCAATGCTTTATAATGCTGTGTCCGGCTTATTAAGAGCGATTGGAGATACCATTACACCTTTGTGCTTTTTGGCATTGTCAACAATATGTAATGTAGTGTTGGACATTCTTATGATTGGTGTATTCCATCAGGGAGTATTTGGTGCTGCTGTAGCAACTGTAATTTCACAGAGTTTGTCGTTCGTACTATGCTTTGTCTATATGTGGATACGCTATCCGCTGCTACGGGTACAGAAGCATCATTTTGCTATTTCAGCCAAATTATTGGGAGAAATGTTTCAGATTGGCTGTTCGATGGGATTTATGATTTCTTTTGTGAATATAGGTTCTGTGGCATTACAGATGGCGATTAATACGTTTGGTGATTCTATTATTGTTGCTCATACAGCGGCAAGAAAAATATCTGATTTTTTTATGATGCCATTTCTTGTATTTGGTGTTGCAATGGCAACTTTTTGTGGACAGAATCTAGGAGCAGGGAAAATTGACCGTATTAAAAAAGGGCTGCGTCAGGTCATATTGTTTAATTGGGGCTGGTGTGGATTGGTATTGCTTATGGCATATACTGTGGCACCATTTTTTATACAGGCAGTAACAGGAACCAATGACACAGTTACAATTGAAACAGGGGCATTATACCTGAGGGTAAATACAATCCTTTATTTTGTTTGTGCAGTAATTATTGTGCTTAGAAATGCCATGCAGGGAATCGGTGATAGTGTTACACCTATTGTTTCAAGCTTTTTAGAACTGGCAACAAAAGTACTGGTGGCAGTCTTACTGGCACCAAAGCTTGGGTATTGGGCAATTATCATAGCTGAACCAGTCAGTTGGGTTATCATGGTAATTCCGCTGCTTGTGCAGATTGGGAGAAACCCTTTATTAAGACAGAAAAAATCATCATAGTGACAGAAAAAATGGAATATTATCACTATTGTATCATTTCTATTTGCCTGAATTCATATTGTGATTAATCCAGATCTACAGATATATAGATGATATGAAATATGAGTGAGACAGTACACTATTGTAGCAGCATATCAATAAGATGTTCCATTGGGCAAAAAAAGGATTGTGGATAAATTGTAATTATATGAAAAAATGGGACGCATAAATATAAAAAGAGCACAACATAATGATAAAATACATTGATAACTGTGGTGATAAGTGGTAAAATTATATTAAAAATGGGAAAGTAAATGTAACTATTAACCAAAAAAGAAAAGGAGGAAATGTCAATGAAAAGAAGGATAATTGCAGCCATTCTGGCAATGGTATTCATTGGAATAATGTGTGCCGGATGTAATAACAGCACAAAGGAGAATGCCTCTGTTTCTGAGGAAGATACGCAAGCAGGCGAGGAAAATAAAACACAGGCAGTCAGTCTGCTGGTTTGGGGTGCTGAGGAGGATCAGGAATTATTACAGAAGATGACAGAAAGCTTTAAGGAAGAACATGCAGGGGAAGCAGAGATTGATATTACGATTGCTCCGGTTAGTGAGGGAACTTGTAAAGAAACTGCACTCAGCAATGTGGCAGAATGTGCGGATGTTTTTACATTTGCAGATGACCAGTTAATGGCACTGGCAGCAGCAGGTGTGTTAAAGCCAATTAAAAATGCAGATCAGATAAAAGAAAACAATATAGAAGGAGCAGTAACAGCGGCAGCTATTAATGATTCTTTGTATGCATATCCCCTGACATCAGACAATGGATATTTTATGTTTTATAATAAAAGATATTTTACGGATTCCGATGTGGAGAGTTTAGATAGTATGCTGCGTGTGGCAGCACAAAATGGAAAGTATGTCACAATGGATTGGAATTCGGGATGGTATTTATACTCATTCTTTGGCAACACCGGTTTGGAAATGGGGTTGAATGATGATGGAATCACCAATTATTGTAATTGGAATACCAAAAAGGGGGATATAAAGGGTGTTGATGTAGCAAGTGCTATGCGTGCCATTGCACAAAACCCGGGATTCAAACAAGGCAGCGATGATGTATTAGCAGAAGGGGCAAAAGATGGAAGTGTAATTGCCGGCATTAGTGGAGTATGGCAGGGCAGCAAATTAAAGGAAGCATGGGGAAAAGATTATGCAGCTGTAAAACTTCCAACCTATACCTGTAATGGAAAACAAGTGCAGATGGGTTCCTATGTGGGATATAAAATGGTAGGTGTGAATTCCTATTCAAAAAATAAAGAATGGGCAGCAAAACTGGCAGAATGGATGACAAATCAGGAAAATCAGGAGCTTCGGTTTAAGGAAAGAGGACAAGGTCCATCAAACATAAAAGCGTCAGATTCGGAGGAAGTAAAAAAAGACCCGGCAATTATGGCATTGATTGGGCAGTCCCAATATGGAAGTTTACAGAGAGTTGGGGGAAAATATTGGGATGCAATGGCGGATTTTGGAATGGATTTGGCAAATGGAAATTTGGATTCAAAACCATTACAGCATGTTATGGATTCACTTGTAGAGAGTATTACTGCAACGAATTAAGGGGGGATTGTTATGCAGAGGAAATATATAGGGATTAGGGAACTTATCATGATACCGGTAGTAATACTAGGGATTTTTGCAATTGTATCTAATATAAGTGCTCTAAGAAGTCTGGCAAATGTAAATAAAAATGCTACTACAATTTCTAATGAGTATATGGAGAGTATTTCATCTATGAGTGAGATACAAAATGATGTACAATCCATTCATAAGATGGCATTATCGCATATTATTGCAACAAAATTTGATACAATGATTGAAATTGTAAATGAGATTGAAGGCAAAGAGGCAAAGCTTAATGAGGAATTAGAAGAGTATAAGAAATATGTCAATAAAGATAATGAAGCAGATTATAATCTGATTGAGCAAAATTTTGAGGCTTATAAAAGTACATTGTTAAATTTAATTGCATACAGTGCAAATAGCAAGACCGTAGAGGCATATACATGTGCCAATAATGAATTTGAAGAGTATGGAATGGCAATACAGAATAGTATTAATAAATTAATGGAAGATGCAAAACAGGGTGCAGATGCTGCAAAGGGGGAGCTCAGTCAGGCATACCGCATAGCAGTTTTTAGCAGTACCTTTACCATTACGCTCAGTGTTGCCGCAATTATTTTAGCAGTTTTTATTGTATTGATAAAGGTTGTAAAACCAATCAGGAAAGCGGAAAAACAGTTGTCAGAAATTATTGCAGATATAGACAGGCGTCAAGGAGATTTGACAAAACGTGTTTCTGTTATGCCTGTGGCAGAATTGGCAGCTTTAGCAGATGGAATCAATGAATTTATCATTAAACTGCAGCATATTTTCCATATGATTACAAGCAATACGGACAAGATGGATTCTGTTGTAAAAGAAGTAAAAGAAAGTGTGATGACTTCTAGCGACAGCGTAACAGATTTATCTGCATTAACAGAAGAGTTATCTGCTACTATGCAGGATGTTTCGGAAAATGTAATCAATATTAATCAAAGTACAGATAGTGTCAGGGAAGAAGTCAGATCTATTGCAGAACGTTCAGGAGAATTGAAAGAATATTCTGTTGAAATGAAACAGAATGCAGATATGATTGAGCAGACAGCAAGAAATAATCTGCAGACAACAGAGGAAAAAGTGAATGAAATCTTATCTGTGTTAAAACAGTCAATCAAAGAAAGCAAAAGCGTGGAGCAGGTAAATCATTTAACAGATGATATTTTGGAAATTGCCAGTCAGACTAATCTGCTAGCCTTGAATGCTTCTATTGAGGCTGCAAGAGCAGGAGAGGCTGGAAAAGGGTTTGCTGTTGTTGCAGAGGAAATTAGGGAATTAGCAGAGATTAGCAGGGAAAATGCAAATAATATCCAAAAAATCAATGCAACAGTGGTTCATGCAGTTAGAAAACTGTCAGATAATGCAAGTAATCTTGTGGCTTATATGCAGGATTCAATATTGCCGGAATTCAATAAATTCGTAGAAACTGGTGTGAAGTATGAAGAAAACGCATCTTATATTGAAGAGGTTATGAACGAATTTACAGACAAAACAGAGCGGTTAAGAGTTTCTATCTCTGATATAGCATCTTCCATCAATACCATTACAAATGCAATCAGTGATGGTGCAGAAGGTGTAAATGGTGTAGCGGGCAGTACGCAGGTTTTAGTAGGTGATATGGAAAATATTGCAGATCGAATGGAGGAAAACAGGAAGATATCAGAGGACTTAAGTGAAGAGACTTCTATTTTTGTAAAATTATAATAAGTATTCAGAAGACACTTATGATACCCAAACCCAATTTTAACAGTCTGGTTATGCAGAAATGATTGTGCATAGCTGGACTGTTAAAATTTTAGTGACTGTTCAGAAGGTGTGAAAGTCGTATGTGCAAATGACATATAGGAGCTTGCTCATAAAGTATAATTTACATATAGGGCTTCATAACTCGCAGCATCATTCACAAGATAAGGTGCTGTAGAAAACAATTTAGGTTTTGGGAACAGTTCTTTACATAAACTGCTCATAAATGACTTCTACCTTAGGCCAGTCAATTACATGAAACCATTGGTCGATATAATCTTTTCTCATATTTCTATACTTGAGATAATAAGCATGTTCCCAGATATCCAGTGGAAGCAGGGGAATCAGGTCTGCAAGCAGAGGGGTAATCTGGTTTTCGGTTTGAATAATGCTTAGTTTACCATCCTTATTCTTTACCAGCCAGCCATAACCGGAACCAAATTGGGAGACTGCAGCATTTGCCAAAGCATCCTTAAATTGTTCAAAAGAAGAAAAATCTCTTTCAATGGCTTTTTTCAAAGCTGGTGCCTGCTGGATGTCACCATCGCCGCCCATAAGATAAAAATATAAATTGTGGTTAAAGACACCGCCGCCATTATTTTGTACCTGTGTTCTTAATGGTTCGGGGAAAGAAGGGTAATTTTTTAACAGTTCCATCAGAGTCATATTATGATATTCAGGATAAGATACAAGAGCACTATTCAGATTATCCACATAAGTTTTTAAATGTTTATCATGGTGGTAATGCAATGTTTCTGCATCAATGTAGGGTTCCAGAGCATCATAACTATAAGGAAGAGGTAATAATCGGAAGGGATAAGTTTGTTCAAAAAAATCCATAGTAATATCTCACTTTCTCAAATAATTTAAGGAAAACAAAGTGCTTTATTCAAATTTTCCATAAGTTATCATATGCAGAATCAGAAGAAATATTCATAACCATTCTTGCTTTTCAAAAATAGAATTGCTATAGTAATTTTGTAACTGTTCAGAAGGTGTGAAGTCATATGTACAGATTGTACTGGGAGCTTGCTCATAAAGTACAATCTACACATATGGCTTCATAGCTGGTAACAGCATCATGAACAAAATGACCAGACAAAGCATTTTGTTTTAGCGGATATGGATATTCTGGCATTTTGTGAATGGCATCTTGTAAATAGCTACATAATTTTATAGAAAAATAAAGGAAAGGTTTGGAACAAAAAATGAAATCAGTTGTATTAGCAGAAAAGCCATCTGTTGCAAGAGACATTGCAAGAGTTTTAAAGTGTAATAAGAAGATAGAAGGGGCATTAGAGGGAGAAAAATATATTGTAACATGGGCATTGGGACATCTGGTTACTTTAGCTGACCCGGAAAGTTATGATAATAAATATAAAGAATGGAAGATGGAATATTTGCCAATGCTTCCCGAAAAGTTTCAGCTAGAAGTAATCAAACAGTCAGGAAAACAGTATCATGCAGTAAAAAAACAGCTGAGCAGAAAAGATGTAGGAGAAGTGGTTATTGCAACAGATGCCGGAAGAGAAGGGGAGCTGGTTGCCAGATTTATTTTAGAAAAGGCAAATTGCAGAAAGCCATTGAAGCGTTTATGGATTTCCTCTGTAACAGATAAGGCAATCAAAGAAGGTTTTGCCCATTTAAAGAATGGAAAAGAATATGACAATCTATATTGTGCGGCAATATCGAGGGCAGAAGCAGACTGGATTGTCGGCATGAATGCAACCAGGGCACTGACTTGTAAATATAACGCACAATTGTCCTGTGGAAGGGTACAGACACCTACACTTGCCATGATTGCTAAGAGGGAGGAAGAACGAAAGAACTTTAAACCGGAATCCTATTATGGTATTCAAATAAAAACATTACTTGGAACAGACAAAAAAAGTCCTGTTACATTTACATGGCAGGATGGTAGTTCAAAAAGCTGCCGATCTTTCCAAAAGGATAAAATAGAATCCATTCAGAAAAAAGTAGAAGGAAAAAGCGGCAAAATCACAGAAGTACACACAGCACCTAAAAAGGTATATGCACCGCTTTTATATGATTTAACAGAATTACAGAGAGATGCCAATAAGAGATTTGGATTTTCTGCAAAAGAAACATTAAATATTATGCAGAGGCTTTATGAAAATCATAAAGTGTTAACTTATCCAAGAACTGATTCCAGATATTTGACCAGTGATATTGTGGGAACATTAAAAGAAAGACTTCGTGCCTGTGCAACGGGACCTTATGCAAAGATGGCAGGACGACTGGCAATGCAGAACATAAAAGCGAAATCTTCATTTGTAGATGATAAGAAAGTATCAGACCATCATGCGATTATTCCAACCGAGCAGGTGGTTCTATTAGACCATATGACAAATGAAGAAAGAAAAATTTATGATTTGGTGGTCAAGCGTTTTCTTGCTGTATTATTGGAGCCTTTTGTATATGATCAGATAACAGTAGAACTTTCCATTGAAGGTGAGCGGTTTGTGGCGAAAGGAAAAGTTGTAAAAGAGTTAGGCTGGAAGGCGGTATATGAAAATGGTTCTATTGAAGAAGAGGACGAAACAGATTTGGCAGGACAGTCTTTGCCAGAAGTAAAAAAAGGAGAAAGCGTAGAAAAGATAAATGTATCTGTCACAAAAGGACAGACAACACCCCCTGCACTTTTTACAGAAGCGGCTTTATTGTCTGCTATGGAGAACCCGGTACAATATTTAGAGAACAAGGATAAGTCAATGGTAAAGGTTTTAGGAGAAACAGGCGGACTGGGAACTGTTGCAACAAGAGCAGATATTATTGATAAATTATTCCATACTTTTTTACTGGAAAAGAAGGGAAAAGATATTGTAATTACATCAAAGGGAAAACAGTTGTTAGAGCTGGTTCCGGAGGAGTTGAAAAAGCCTGAATTGACTGCACAGATTGAAATGAAACTTTCTAAAATTGGAAACGGCTCTATGAAAAGGCAGGCTTTTATGAAAGAAATGGAGCAGTATACCAAAGAGCTGGTATCAGAAATTAAAGCAGGCAAAGGAATCTTCCGGCATGACAACCTGACAAATACAAAATGTCCAAATTGTGGAAAACGCATGTTAGCAGTCAATGGGAAGAACAGTAAATTACTGGTTTGTCAGGACAGGGAATGTGGTTATCGTGAAACCGTTGCGAGAAATACCAATGCAAGATGTCCAAAGTGCCATAAGAAAATGGAACTTCGAGGAAAAGGAGAGAAACAAATATTTACCTGTGTATGTGGTTATAAAGAAAGATTAGACGCATTTCAGGCGAGAAGGAAAAAAGAGGGAGCAGGAGTTTCTAAAAAAGATGTAGATAGATACTTAAAACAGCAGAAGAAGCAGGAGGAACCATTTAACAATCCGTTTGCGGAAGCATTCGCAAAATTAGAGTGGGAGAAAAAGTAAAATTTCTTACGAAAAATTTACACTTCTTACAAAATGATTACGTTTTTAATATCTAATTGAAAATGATTTTACTGTTTGTTATAATGCAGTTGTAAGTTGATGAGAGGGGATATAGCAAACAAAGGTTGTAAGGAGGAACTTTTATGAAAAAGAATGGAAAAAAGATTGCAGCAACTGGATTGGTACTGGCATTAACAGTCAGTAATCTGGCAATTCATCCGGCCGATGTGCAGGCAGCTGCAAAAAAAGCAACAGCAATTAAGTTAAATGCAGCAACAAAAACGTTATATGTAGGAGATACATTTACCTTGAAAGTAAAAAAGGTAACACCTGCCAAAGCTTCTTCCGCGGTGACTTGGAAATCTTCAAATAAAAAGATTGCAACGGTTACTGCTGCAGGAAAAGTAACTGCAAAGAAAAAAGGCACAGCCAAGATTACAGCAACTAGTAAAAGTAATAAAAAGGTTAAGGCAGTATGTAAAATTACAGTTACCAAAAAAGCGGTTCTTAAATCTGGAAGCTATGAAAATGTAAAGTGGAAGATTTATCAAGATGGTATGTTAGAAGTAACAGGAACCGGGGATATGTATGCTAAGAATGAAAAGCCGCAATGGACAAATTATCCGAAAAAAATAAAAAGTGCAAAAATTGAAGTGACAGGGGCAACACATTTGGATAATCTGTTTTTGGGATGCAGCCAGATGGCAGATGTGGATTTAAGTAAACTTGATACAAGCAAAGCAACAGATATGAGTAATATGTTTAACGGCTGTTGGAGATTACAAAAACTCGATGTAAGTAAATTTGACACGTCAAAAGTAACAAATATGAGTGGTATGTTTGAGGGATGTGGTCTTAGAGAAGACCAAGATGAAGATGGAGGCATAGGAGAACTAGATGTAAGCGGATTTGATACATCAAAAGTCAAAGATATGAGTAATATGTTCAAGGAGTGTAATCAATTAAAAGAGTTGAACATGAGTAATTTTGATACATCAAAAGTTACAGATATGAGTAATATGTTTAAAGGCTGTACCAGTCTGACTAATATAGATGTAAGCAAATTTGATACATCAAAAGTAACAAATATGAGTGGAATGTTTGCCGAATGTGGAAAACTGTCAGAAATAAATCTGAATAATTTTAATACAGCAGAAGTGACAAATATGAAGAATATGTTTGCCGAATGCAGCAATCTGGCAAATATCGATATAAGTAGTTTTGATATATCAAAAGTAATAGATATGACTGGCTTGTTTGAAGAAAGCGGCAAGTTAATGACCATTCATACCCCTAAAAAATCTGCTGGCACTGTTGCTAAATTAGGTAAGTGGTATAAAGATGCTGATGAAAAATTTTATAAAACACTTCCAGCGAATGTAACAGGAAGCAGTATATTGACAGCAATACCAGAAACAGAAAAACCAGAAGACAGTCTGCCTGTACCAGTTATTGAAGGAGATATTATATATTCCGGCTCTTATGGAACTACTACATGGACGATTGATAAAAATGGTATGCTTGAAATAAAAGGAACAGGAGATATGTATTCTCTGAATGGAGAACCACAGTGGAGAAAGTATTGCGGAGAAATTGAAAGTGCAACAATAGAAGTAACAGGAGCAACACATCTGGATAATCTGTTTCAGTATTGTACGAACTTAAAGAATGTGGATTTAAGCAGACTTGATACATCAGAGGTAATGGATATGAGCAGAATGTTTGCTGATTGCAGCAATCTGACAAGTGTAGATATAAGTAAATTTGATACATCAAAAGTAGTGGATATGAAAGAAATGTTTCTTGGCTGCTTTAAATTGACAACTATAGATGTGAGCAGCTTTGATACATCAAATGTAGTAGACATGGCATATATGTTTTATGCATGTAGTGGTATTACAGCAATTAATTTAAGCAGCTTTGATACATCAAATGTAATAGACATGACTTTTATGCTTAGAGATTGCAGCAGTTTAACCACAATTCATACACCAGGAAAATCAGCTAAAGTTGTTACAGAATTACCAACAGGTACATGGAAAGGCAGCGGCGAATCAACTTATACAGTACTTCCTGCAAATGCAGCAGAGAGTATTATTCTAGAGCGTAGTTGAAAACTGCTTGTTACAAGATGTGTGTCACAATTTGTGGGAGATTTGTTTCAAATTTATGAGTTGTAGCGGGCTGCATCGATTAAATTTGAGGCAAATAGCACACAAAGCGGGGCGTGCAGATTGCAGCAATGAATTTTCAAACACGATCTAACAAAGCAATCTAATTAATTGACAATTAACTGTGCTTATTTTATTGATGGCACTGAAGTTGGCTGTAATAAAAAAGAGAACTGCTTGATGAGAGTGGTTCTCTTTTTCTGATCAGTTTTGTTAATGGATAGCAGTCTGTTTTTTCTGTGTAGTGATGCACAGCCTATGTTGCTGCCATAATAGTATCAGCTCCAATTTTAAGTATGGCAAATATAGGTATGATTGTTTGCTCTGTTTCATAATGGAATTACTGAAAAATATCTCTTGCAGCCAACAGTCATAAACTCAAAAAAACTCTCATATAATACCTTTGAGGAATTCGAGAAGGAGAGAGTGTGATGAGTGAAATTGGAAAAAAAGAAATCGGGCTGGGCATAGTTGGTTTGTTATTAGGACGAGTGTTATTGTTTTCTATGAATCCTATGGCAGCTGGTTATTTTATTGCATTATGCGGGCAGAGAAAATGCAGGATATTATATTTGGCTGCAATTAGCATTGGGATGGCAATGGTAATGCCGCCTGTTAAATTATTTACATATATCGCAACAATGATGTTGGTGTTGTTTGTTATTAGTGCTGCTGAGAAAAAAGGAAGAATATTATCTACACTGCAAAGTGGTGGAATGGCAGCTGTTTTTATGTTTATGATAGAACTGGCAGGAAGAGGAGTATCTGAGTTAACACAGGAGGATTTGATTGTGTTGACAGTAGAAGCAGGAATGATTTTAATTAGTTCCTATTTATTTGAGGTAGGTATCCATTATATTTTTCATTGTAAAAAGGGACAGCCTATGAACAATGAAGAAGTCATTAGCATTATTCTGCTTGTGGGAATTGCTATTTATGGTATGCCTGTTATTACTGTGTATCGTTTTTCTGTTATTGAAACAGCAGTGTTTCTTACACTACTGTTTCTTGGGTACAAGTATGGTGCCGGTGCAGGAACAATAGCAGGTGTTGTATGTGGTACGATTGTATATCTGAAGAATGGAGGAGACAGTTGGATTGGCACTTACTGTTTTTTGGGTTTTTGCAGCGGATTATTTAGAAAAACAGGAAAAGTACTGACAGCAGTGGTAATTGCAGTTTGTTATGCCGGACTTGGGATATACTGGCAGACAGAGTTGTTTGCCTTAGAAAATATAAGGGGATTTGCATCTGCTGCATTGCTTTTTTTATTGCTGCCTGGGAAGTGGACAAAACCAGTGGAAGCAAGCGGTTACTGGCACTGGGAAAATAGTTTTGCAAAGCAGACCCTGCAGCTGGTTACTAAAAGAAAGTTGACAGAATTCTCAGAATCTTTCCGGCAGCTGGCAAAGACATTTTATTCTATTGCAGATCCAAAACCCAGATTAGAGAAAAGAGATATGGATATGGTACTAGAAGAATTAACACAAAATCTCTGCAGTCAGTGTGAAAAGAGCAATCGATGTTTAGGTTATACCAGACATGAGAGATACCAGACTTCATTATCTATGTTAGAGGCGGTGAATGAAAAAGGGTGTGTTTTAGAGGGGGATCTGCCAAGAGACTTTTCTAATAAATGCTCTTATCTGGATACATTTGTACAGGAGGCAAACCGTGAATTAGAGTTTGCCAAATTGAACTTAAACTGGAAAAACCGAATGGCAGAGAGCAGGGAAGCCATTGCGGACCAGTTAGAGGCAGTAGGAAATTTATTAGAAGAATTCTCAGTAGAGTTATATGAGATGGAAGATATCTCCTCAGAAACAGAACAAGCAATCAGAGCTGTGTTAAAGAGAAACTTTGTAGATTTAAAAAAGATTGCTGTATTAGAAAAGAAAAATAAAAAACAGGAATTGTACTTGTCTGCAAGGGCAAAAAAGGGGAGATGTGTATCTACTCGCGAGGTGGCATCCTATGTGGGAGAAGTAATGAAGAAAAGATTTCGTCCTGCATTAGAGAGTAAAAATATTTTGTCAGAGGAATATGAGAGAATTGTTTTAGTAGAGGACACTAATTTTAAGGTTTTAACAGGGATTGCAAGAAGGAATAAAGATGGGGAAGAAGTATGTGGGGATAATTTTTCGTTTACCCAGTTAGAAACAGGTGAAATGATTATGACACTGGCAGATGGAATGGGTGCAGGTGTGGGTGCCTGTGAGGAAAGCTGTTCTGTGGTAGAACTGCTAGAGCAGTTTATGGAAGCGGGATTTAAAGAAGAAATGGCAATTCGGCTTATTAATTCCATACTGGTATTAAAGTCAAATGAGCAGACATTCTCTACATTAGATATGGCAGTTATTAATCTGTTTACCGGAATCTGTGATTTTATTAAAATTGGGGCGGCAACCACTTTTATTAAGAGGAATGACTGGGTGGAAAGTATTTCTGCACATACAATGCCAATTGGTGTATTCAATCAGGTTGATTATGATAATGTTTCAAAGAAGTTATACGATGGAGATTACATTATTATGGTAAGTGACGGAGTGCTGGATGCGGTAGAGGAACCAAAGGAAGAATTTATAGAACAGCTGTTATTAAATACAAAAGTATGTACACCCCGGGAGATTGCCAATATGATATTAAGAGAAGCAGAGAAGAGGAATGAGAATATGGCGATGGATGATATGACAGTGATGGTAGCAGGAATATGGAAAAAAGGTTAGATATCAAAAGATGAATGGCATGAAAAGCAAATGCAGTTTATATGAAAGAATAAAAGCCATTTGTTGAAAATATGCAGAAAGGGAGGTAGAATAAAAAAGTGAAAAGATATTATAGTAATATATACTGAAAAATACGGAGGATATTATGAAGCAGGTACTGATGGATATAATGGACAAACATATGATAGAGAGGGGAGACAGAGTTGTAGCTGGTGTTTCTGGCGGAGCAGATTCTGTCTGCCTGTTTTTTCTTTTATTGGCACTTAAAGAGAACGTGGAGTTTGAGTTTATTGTGGTGCATATCAATCATCAGATTCGGGGAGAGGAAGCATTAGAAGATCAGAGATATGTGGAGAAAATCTGTGAGGAAAATCAAGTGCCGGTTATCATTGTAACAAAAGATGTAAAAGCTATTGCAAAGGAGGGCAGGCTGTCGGAGGAAGAGGCAGGAAGGCAGGTCCGTTATCAGGCATTTGAACAGGTGTTAAAAGAATGGAAGGGGAATAAAATTGCTTTGGCGCATCATAAAAATGACCAGGCAGAAACTGTTTTATGGAATCTGGTCAGAGGAAGCGGTCTGAAGGGGATGGCAGGGATGAAACCACAGAGAGACTGCTTTATCAGACCACTATTGTCTGTTACAAGGGATGAAATTGAAGACTATCTGTCGAAAAGGAATATTTCTTATCAGACAGACAGTACAAATAAAACATTAGAGTATACAAGAAATAAAATCAGACTTAAGGTTTTGCCGTACTTTGTCAGTGAATTAAACGGAAGGGCAGTAGAGCATATTGCAAATACAGCAGAGATTTTTTCGGAGCTTCAGGATTTTGTTGACCGGACTGTAGCACAGGCATGGGACAGAGTGGTAAGAAACAAGAGAGAGTGCTATCTGTTAGAAGCAGAGGCATTTTTTGCACAGGATATTGTTATCCAGAAAGCAATTTTGCAAAGGGTGCTGGCTTTCTGTGCAAATGGGTTAAAAGATATTACAAGTGAGCATATTGTAATATTGAGGAAGTTATTTTTAAGAGAAGTAGGAAAGCAGGTACAATTGCCAAGAGGAGTTAAAGCAGTAAAGAATTATGATGGCATTGCCATTTTTTCAATGCCAAAAATAGAAGGAAAGCGGGCGGGGGAAATATTTCCAGACGTAACACAAACAGAAGTTTTTCTTGTTATTCCAGGAACAGTTGAGCTCAAAAGAGATAATATAATGGTAGAATGTAGTGTAATGAACCGCAGTGTATTTGATAAAATTATTTCAAAAACGAAAGAAAATTCTAAAAAAAATATAATAAATTCCAAAAATTACTGTACGAAATGGTTCGATTATGATAAAATAGGCAATACGGTTTCCTTACGAAATCAGAGAAATGGTGATGTTTTGCAAATTGGTAGAAATGGAGAACATAAAAAATTAAACCGTTTTTTTATTGACCGGAAGATTCCAAGAGAAGAAAGAGCGGCAATTTGGATGTTAGCAGAAAAACAGGAAATCATATGGGTAATCGGGCATAGAATAAGCGAGGGTTACCGCGTGACAGATGCAACTGAAAATGTTTTGCAGGTTACAGTTAGTTTTACAAATAGTGACAATCGTCAAAAGAAGATAGTTTATGATACAGGGGAAAATTAAATGAGGAGATGATGAAACTTGGAGATAAAGACACTCATTTCTCAGAAAGAGGTAGAGAAAAGAATTTCTGAACTTGCAGTGCAGATTAATCATGATTATATGGGAAAAGAGCTGTATCTGATTTGTATTTTGAAAGGTAGTATATTTTTTACCTGCCAGCTTGCAAAAGAATTAACGATGCCTGTCAGTATGGGTTTTATGTCGGTTTCCAGTTATGGAGATGATATGGTCAGTTCAAAAAAAGTAACCATAAAAAAAGATTTAGAAGAAGATATTGCAGGAAAAGAGGTTCTGATTATAGAAGATATTATTGATACAGGTCTTACCATGAATTGTCTGAAACAAATCTTATCAGAGAGAAAGCCTGCAGGATTGAAAGTATGTGCATTGCTGAATAAGGTCAGCAAGAGACTGGTATCATTAGAGGTGGATTATACAGGCTTTGAAATACCTGATCAGTTTATAGTTGGTTATGGTATGGACTATGCACAGAAATACCGGAACTTACCATATATTGGTATGATTGAGTAAACATAAGGGAGGTTTTCATTTGAAAAAACAAATAAGAATTAGTGGATTTTATATTGCAATGCTTGCTATTATTGTAATTGCAGTTCTGGTTTCGGGAGATTTTACATCCAGAAAAGGAAATTCATACACCTATGCACAGTTTGAGCAGGATATAAAAAATGGTTATGTGGCACAGGTAGAGATTGCTCAGAGCAGAGACATTCCTACCGGACAGGTTATGGTCACTTTGAATGATGGAAGGGAGCAAAAATCCTTTTATGTATCAGATGTTAACACAATTATAGAAAAATTGCAGGAAGAAAAGATTGTTTATGTACTAAACAGTGTACCACAGCAAAGCATATGGATTACTATTTTGCCATATATAATAGGATTTATTGCAATTCTGGTTGTGATGTCTTTTCTGTCAAGTCAGATGGCAAGTGCCGGAGGCGGGAATTCTAAAATGATGAATTTTGGAAAAAGCCGTGCAAGAATGACAACAAATGAGGCAAAGAATACTACATTTAAAAATGTGGCAGGATTAGAAGAGGAAAAAGAAGAATTACAGGAGATTGTAGATTTCTTAAAAGAACCAAGAAAATATACGGAAGTGGGGGCCAGAATTCCTAAAGGTGTTATCCTTGTAGGACCTCCGGGAACAGGTAAGACATTGCTTGCCAAAGCAGTTGCGGGAGAAGCAGGTGTACCGTTTTTTAGCATTTCAGGTTCTGATTTTGTAGAAATGTTTGTTGGTGTGGGTGCCTCCCGTGTAAGGGATTTGTTTGAAGATGCCAAGAGAAATGCCCCTTGTATTATATTTATTGATGAAATTGATGCAGTTGCAAGGCGGAGAGGTGCAGGTCTTGGAGGCGGACATGATGAAAGAGAACAAACTTTGAATCAGATGTTGGTAGAGATGGACGGTTTTGGTGTCAATGAAGGTATTATTGTAATGGCAGCCACCAACCGTGTTGATATTCTTGACCCTGCAATTCTGCGTCCGGGACGTTTTGATAGAAAAGTTGCAGTAGGACGTCCGGATGTAAAAGGAAGAGAAGAAATCTTAAGAGTGCATGCTAAGAATAAACCAATGGCAGAAGATGTAAATATAGAAACAGTAGCCCGCACTACCGCAGGATTTACAGGAGCTGATTTGGAAAATTTATTAAATGAATCAGCAATTGCTGCTGCAAAAGAGAATCGTAAATTTATCAAAAGTTCAGATATTGAAAGGTCATTTATCAAAGTAGGAATCGGTGCAGAGAAGAAAAGCCGTGTTATTTCAGAAAAAGAAAAGAAAATCACTGCTTATCATGAGGCAGGGCATGCAATTTTATTCCATGTGCTTCCGGATGTGGGACCAGTGTACACGGTATCAATTATACCAACAGGAATGGGGGCAGCAGGTTATACAATGCCTCTTCCTGAAAAAGATGAAATGTTCAATACAAAAGGTAAGATGATGCAGGATATCGTTGTTTCTCTTGGAGGGCGTATTGCAGAGGAAATGATTTTTGATGATATTACTACAGGTGCTTCTCAGGATATTAAGCAGGCAACTGCAAAAGCACGTGCTATGGTTACAAAATATGGTTTTTCAGAGGAATTGGGTTTGATTAATTACGAAACAGAAGATGATGAAGTATTCATTGGACGTGATATTGCACATACAAAGAATTACAGTGAAAAAGTAGCAGATATCATTGATGTGGAAGTGAAAAAAATTATTGATGAGTGTTATGAGAACGCAAAGAGAATCTTAACAGAGCATGAGAATATACTGCATAAATGTGCAGAATTATTGATTGAAAAAGAGAGAATCACACGAGAAGAGTTTGAAGCATTGTTTTCATAAAAAAGAAAAAGTAATGGGAATTTTATCATTCCATTACTTTTTTTGTTATATTGAAGTAAGTTTCATAAGGTTGTGTTTTTTTGATAATGTAGAAAAGTAACAGCATTTTCGTAATAGGGGGAAGAGACAATAGAAGATATTCGGGATGTGGAATTAGCCCATCTATTTATGTAAAAACAATTAAATGTAACAAAATTGTAAAAAAATGTACATTTTTACATGGTAAATATTAACAAAATATAAATAGTGTGTGAAAATGCACAAAAAAAGTAGATAAAAAAATAAAAGTTTGTGCACACTTATTCCAGCATTAATGATATACTAATAAGCGTAAACCCCAATACATTATATAGTTTTTGCTACACCCCATTAGTAACAAAAATACCTTCTCCAAAAGAGGACAACGTTCGATGTTGTCCTCTTTTATTTTGCCAGTTTTGATTTTGAATCAAACTGGCTTTCCGTTTGGTCTGGATGGCTGAATGGTTACAATAGTTATAACAAATTCAAAAAAATCATTGTATATTCCAAGTAAGTATTATAAAATAATAAATAAAATAGTGGAAATCAGTCAGAAAAAATGTCTGCCTGAGAGATGGAGAAGTAAGGGACGAGGAGACAGAGTTATCATGGATATGAATTTGAATTTTAGAGAATTATCAAAAAGCGAAAAGTTACACATGTATGTAAATAATATGACACAAATACTGAATCAAAGGGCATTGTTTAGTGATGGTACATCAGAGTACCGTATGCCGCCAGAACCAATGCCAAATGATAAAGTGAAGATTCGTTTTCGTACAGCAAAAGATAACGTGGATATTGTATATTTAGTAAAAAACAATGAAAAGATTCCGATGAAAAAAATATATAATAACCGTTTGTTTGATTTTTATGAAGTAGAGATAGAATTATTAGGAGATCTCAAGGTAGAGTATTATTTTGAAATCAATTCAGGGCGTTTTGTATGTTATTATAACAGCAAAGGTGTATTTAGAACAATAGAACCATATTACAATTTCTTTATTAAACCAGGGTTTAAGACACCGGATTGGGCAAAGGGTGCCGTATTTTACCAGATATATGTGGACCGTTTTTGTAATGGAGATCCAACCAATACAGTGGAAACAAATGAGTATCATTATATTGGAGAAGGCACAAGGAAAATAGATGATTGGGGGAAATATCCTGCGGCAATGGGTGTAAGAGAATTCTATGGAGGAGATCTTCAGGGAATTATGAATAAGTTGGATTACTTACAGGATTTAGGAGTAGAGGTTATTTATTTGAATCCTATTTTTGTATCGCCATCTAACCATAAATATGATATTCAGGACTATGATTATGTAGATCCGCATTTTGGTAAGATTGTAAAAGATGAGGGGGATTTGCTGCCGGAAGGAGAGCACAGAAATTCTTTGGCAAGCCGTTATATCTGCAGGGTTACAGATAAAGAAAATTTAGAAGCAAGCAATCAATTATTTATAGAACTGGTAGAGGAAATCCATAAAAGAGGCATGAAAATTATTTTGGATGGTGTATTCAATCATTGTGGTTCTTTTAATAAATGGTTGGACCGTGAATGTATCTATGAAGGCCAGGAGGGATACGAAAAAGGTGCATATATTAATGAGGACAGTCCATATAAGAGCTTTTTTAAATTCCGTGAATCACAGTGGCCGTATAATGATAAATATGATGGCTGGTGGGGACATGATACCCTTCCTAAATTAAACTATGAAGATTCGCCAAAATTATTCGAATATATTATGCGTATTGCAAAAAAGTGGGTATCACCGCCTTATAATGTAGATGGATGGAGATTGGATGTTGCAGCAGATTTAGGACATTCTAATGAGTATAACCATTATTTCTGGAAAAGTTTTAGAAAATCTGTGAAGGAGGCTAATCCAGATGCAATTATTCTGGCGGAACACTATGGAGACCCCACTTCATGGCTGCAAGGAGATGAGTGGGATACAGTAATGAACTATGATGCATTTATGGAACCGCTTACATGGTTTTTAACGGGTGTAGAAAAGCACAGTGATGAATATCGCGAAGATTTATTGAGTAATCAGGATGCATTTTTTGGTTCTATGGAACACCATATGACAAGATTTAATACACAGTCATTGCAGGTGTCCATGAATGAGTTAAGTAATCATGACCATTCCAGATTTTTAACAAGAACAAACCGCAGAGTAGGACGGACTGCTTACTTAGGACCGGAAGCTGCCAATCAGGGATTGAATAAAGCGGTTATGCGTGAGGCAGTAGTGATTCAGATGACATGGCCAGGTGCCCCAACGATTTATTATGGGGATGAAGCAGGTGTCTGTGGCTGGACCGATCCTGATAATAGAAGAACTTATCCGTGGGGACATGAGGACATGGAATTAATTGGTCTTCACAAAGAAGTGATTCGTATTCATAAAGAATATCAGGTATTTAAGACAGGCTCTATCAAATTCCTTTATGGTTCTTATGGCGTGATTGGTTATGGAAGATTCGATGGTCAAAATCAGATGGTAATAGCTGTAAACAATAACAGTGGAGATGTGACAATTAAGATTCCTGTATGGGAAATTGGAATCGCAGAAGATAGCCAGATGGTTCGTTTGATTATGACATATACAGAAGGATATAATTTAGAAGCAGTTACTTATCAGATTGAAGAAGGGATACTTACTTTGCCATTGCCGCCGTTTTCCAGTATGATTATTAAGAATATTGGAGTTTAATGGAATGTATCAGACTCTGGCATTTGCCGGAGTATGCAAAACGGCCAAAAAAGCTGCTGTTTATATCCGATTGACAAAAAATTTAAATTTGTTCTTGCAATTTAAGAATTTTGTGGTATAATTTTATCTTGTCAGAACAAATATGGATGGATTCCCGAGTGGCCAAAGGGGGCAGACTGTAAATCTGTTAGCTACGCTTTCGAAGGTTCGAATCCTTCTCCATCCATTTGTACATAAACAATAAGATAATATTGTTTGGTACTGATAATTGCCGGCGTGGCGGAACTGGCAGACGCCCAGGACTTAAAATCCTGTGGGATTAACTTCCCGTACCGGTTCGATTCCGGTCGCCGGCATTGTTATTTTGGGGCTCAGCTCTTGTGAACAACGAGGGTTGGGCCTTTTTGTTTTAACTACTCCATATATTTTGCAGGAATAAATGTAACAGTTCATTTATGCAGAATCAATTGTGTGATATGCATGTGGGGTTTGTTCACTAGAGCGTGTTTGCTAAATTTGTGCAAATAATAATAGTAAATCAAGTTTACTGGGTGTGTAATGTGCATATTGATTAGTTTTAATCATTAATAACAAGAAAAAACTGTGCAAATTTATCAATAGAAAAACCTGAATATAGAAAAGTAGTTGAATAAAATAGACAAATATGGTATACTAAGTAAAAAGATGCAAAGGAAAGCAGTATTTTTATTAAAAAAAACAGTAATAGGAAGGTATTTTTGCTTTCTAAAATATAATAGGGGGAAATTATTAAGAAACAGGGGTGGTCTTTATGAAAATCCAGAAAAAAGGGAAAAAAGAAAGAAAAAACAAAACAAAAACAGCACAGCAGGAAAAGACAAAGGAAAAAGAACATATATCTAGAAATATTGTACCTCTGTATAGAAGTATCAAAACTAAATTAATTATGACAGTGATGCTGCCAGTAGCTGCTATTATTATACTTGGCATTTTATCTTATTCAAAGGCATCAAGCGGTATTATTTCCAGTTATAAAAGTTCTTCCCGGCAGGCACTAGAAGTGACAGGGGATTATTTTGCATTTGCTTTTCAAAATATGCAGAAAGAGTATAATGATGTAGTGGATATATCTGATATTGATTCTTATGCAAATGGAGCACTAGATGCCTTTGAGAGTCAAAAGGATATAGTTTATAATACATATTATAGTACATTCAATAAAAATCTAACAGGTGACCGCTTTGCAAAGAGTGTTTATGTTCTGGTGGACGGAAATGTGCCAATAGCAACAGAGATGATTGAGGATACAGACACATACAGTGCATTTATACAACATGAAAAAGTAAAAGGGACAATAGAGAATTCAGGGATTTATTACTGGATTGGAGTTATGCCTGAATTAGATGACAAGCTTCATGAAGACACTTCGAGATATGCATTAAGAATGATTCGGAAATTTAAAGCATCAGATACTATGCTTGTGGTAGACCTAAAAAGGGATGCGATTATGGAAATTTTAAATGACTTATACATGGGAGAAGGAAGTACCCTTGCAATGGTTACCAGTGATGGATATGAAATCGTGTCAGATGTGATTGATGAAGAAGGAAATGTGATGGACCCAATTACATTGGAGGATGGGACACAGCTAAACCGTGGAGAACGGCAGGATGTAATTTTTACAGATAAAGATTTTTACAAGGAGATGATTGATTCAGAAGAAACTTCCTGTGTAAAGTCGGTAAATTATAATGGCAAGAAAGAAATGTTTTTCTGTACAAAAGTTGGAGAAAGTGGTGTCATGTTGTGCGCGTTAATTCCACAAAGTACAATTACAAAACAGGCAGAAGATATCAGAAATGCAACTATAGTTTTAGTTGTGATTGCAAGTATTATTTCAGCTGCAATTGGGTTAATTCTGGCTACAAGTATGGGAAATGCCATTCATATTATGCTGGGAAAGATAAGTCTGGCATCAGAAGGAGATTTGACAGTTCAGATTAATAGTAAGAGAAAAGATGAATTAGGTGTTCTGGCAAATAGTTTTAATTATATGATAGAGCATACAAGGCTTCTGATACAGAAAGTAGAGACTGTTAGTAAAAATCTTAGTTATGTGGCATCGGCTGTTGAACAAAGTTCTGGAGATTTTGTGCAATCAGCAAAGGGGATTAAAGAATCTGTAACCGAAATTGAGCAGGGGACTTTCCAACAGGCAAGTGATACCGTACAGTGTTTGGAGAAAATGGATGATTTATCCAATGTGATAAAGACTGTGGGCAATAATGCACAGACCATCAATGAAATTGCAGAAAAGACAGGAGAGGCCATTGGACAAGGTATTGCATCTATGAGAGAACTGAGTGAGAAGACGAAGTCCACCACAGAAGTAACAGAAGCAGTGATTGAAAATATACAAAGTTTAGAGGAGAAGTCTCATTCTATTGGAAAAATTATTGAGGTTATCAATGAGATTACATCACAGACAAATTTGTTATCATTAAATGCATCTATAGAAGCTTCAAGGGCTGGAGAAGCAGGCAGGGGGTTTGCTGTTGTAGCTTCTGAAATCAGAAATTTAGCAGATCAGTCACAAGCATTTTCAAATCAGATTAAAGCAATTGTAGAAGAGATAGAGAAAAAAACAAAGGAAGTTGTAAAAACAGCCCAAAAAGCAGATAATATTGTAAAAACACAAGTTACAGCGGCTGAGAAAACAACAGATTCTTTTGATGAAATGAATAAACAGATTGGAGAATTGATGAGGCAGTTAGAAGAAATTTTAACAAATGTAGAGCAGATGGATGAAACAAGGAATACCACATTAGAATCAATTGAAAGCATTTCAAGTGTATCAGAAGAGACTGCAAGCTGTGCTTCTAATGTAGCTGATAATACAGAGAAACAATTACAAGTAGTACAAGGTTTAGAAAATGATTCTAAAGAATTGACTGGTGAGGCAGAAGAATTATTAGGAGCAATCAAGCAATTCAAAGTGCATTAAGATTGGTATAGAGATTACAGCTAGACAGGTGTAAAGATAATTAATTTTTACGCCTGTCTTTGTTTTTTATGGCAAATTGGCACAAATTAGTATGGTTTAGAATAAGCAATTTTCCGGATACACTTTAATCAAATTATGTAGGGCTGTTATTTAGCCATGTCGTTTATCGCATGTAGAAATTATAGTTTAAACAGAAAATGGAACTGTTAAGAATAACCACCAATGATTCGCTGCAATTGTTTGGCTATAGATTTTCAAATTGGCTGGGTGCATTATTATACAGGGGGGCCATAATAGGAATAACAGAATTGCTGCAGAAACTGATGACAATAAAAAAGGGAATATATCGAAATAGATGGGAATATATTGTAATAAAAATTTAGGTTGTTTGTATGGAATATTGTTATAATATAAGATGGAAAGAAGAAGAGAGGAAAAACAAGCTTCCCATAAAGAAAATGGAGAAAAGACTATATTTGTCAAGTGTTCCATGTATATATAAGGCCATAATGTTTATATTAAGGCACGTGAAAAAGATAAAGTGGAAAATAAAGTTAGTTATGTTGAATGTTTTATCAATACAAAATTATGTCAATACTCCGTTGTTTCATGTATCGATTCGGTTAGAAAAAAAGGATTCAGATATAAAAAGATGGCCTCATAAATTATTTTCAAAACAGAAGATAGATAAGAATGAACTTGAAAAAAAATTAGAACAAGATACAAAAACAGGTATGGAAACAGTATCAAAATATGAGGGGAATAATAACAGAAGCAGTTTGCTGGATGGTGTGATAGAATTACCATTTACAAAATCGGATATAGATGATATAGGTGTAGAAGGATTGAAGAAATGTATCGGTAAAATAAAGAGTAGGATGGCAAAAGAGAGGCATATTTTAGAAGAGCAGATTCATTTTCTGGCTTCTGACCGGGAGTTAAAGAAAGTATGTGGGAAAAATATGGACTGTACATGGTTGTTAAAGCAGTTGTTGTTTTGTGATATTTTAGAAAAAATACAATTAGAAACACATATAGATATTTCTAAAGTAAAAATAGGAGTGTTGGATGGAGGGAATGGGATAACAGAATACTTAATAAAGCTGCTTGTGAATCGTTGCAATTTTCTTACAATATTTACAGAAAGAGAAGTATATTTTGAAGAAATGAGAGATTACATTTATATGGAAGAAGGATTGATGATTGATTTAGAGAAGGCAGAAGAGGAACCATTAGGACAGATAGACATTCTAATTGATGTATGCCGGAAAGGGTATCATTGGTATAAATATTTAAAAGAAGATGCAGTGATTGCAGCGATGTTTGCAAGTGTGGAAAATATGGAGGGGATTATTGCTAAAAGAGGAAAAAGGAAAACAATTTATGATGTAGAAGTTGATATTTTTCATTCAGTGCAAGAAGAGGATATTAGTACTTTTATGGAGGCTTTATATTGGAAAAACTGGAAAGCTGCTTATATGATAGAACAGTTTATGAAAGATGCAAATTTACAGGAAGTAAAGGAACTCTGTAATGATTATGGAATTGTATTAAGAGACATAAAGTGTATATAAGATGATTTCTAAAAGTTGATGTTTGAAATTAAGCAGCATTATCAAAGCACATAAATATATCAAGTAAAGCATGGCAGATGGATTGGTTTGGAGAGTATGTCTGGAAATCTTTATAGCGAAAGCATTTTCAAAAATTTTTGGGGCAAACCAAGAAGCGATTGAAACATTGACAGATGGATTACAATAGGATATAATACAAAGAATGTGAAGTAAGATATAGAATAGGGTTATTGCGTCTAATGTAGTAATATCTGTTACAGTTCAGCCATGCAGAAATGGTTGTGCAATCTGCATGTGGGAGTTTGCTCACTAGAGCGTGTTTGAAAATTCATTGCCACAATCTGCACACCCCGCTTTGTGTACCCATTCAGGCATACACCGAGGACACTGAACAAGTGTTATGTGTTTTTATATCCTCATCTTGTGGAGAGTGGTAAACGATAATGCAATCTCTGCTTTTTGTCTGTTTGTGGAGAGTGGTAAACGGTAATGCAATCTCTGCTTTTTGTCTGTTTGTGGAAAGTGGTAAACGGTAATATAATTCCCGCTTTTTGTCTGTATTTTGGGATTTGATAGCTGCAAATGCCAAAGGAAATTTTTTTAGCAGTCTTGACATACTGCAATCGATGTGTTCCGCACTGAAAGATAAGGTTGAATGGCATGGCAGAATGGTAACTAATATCTTTAGCAGAAATGAAATAATGGTAAATATTTACGGAGGTAAGAAAATGGCAGATAAGAAAAATATTTTAACTTATGAAGGTTTAAAAAATCTTGAAGATGAATTACAGGATTTAAAGGTATACAAACGTAAAGAGGTTGCTGAAAAAATCAAGGAAGCAAGAGAGCAGGGTGATTTATCAGAAAACGCAGAATATGATGCAGCAAAGGATGAACAGAGAGACATCGAAGCAAGAATTGAAGAAATAGAGAAAATCTTAAAAAATGCAGAGGTTGTTGTAGAAGAAGATGTAGATTTAGATAAAATCAATATTGGATGTCGTGTTACCATTAAAGATTTGGAATATGATGATGACTTGGTATATAAAATTGTTGGTTCTACAGAGGCAAACAGTTTAAAAGGAAAGATTTCGAATGAATCACCAGTAGGAAGAGCATTAATTGGTGCCAAAAAAGGTGAGGTCATTGAAGTAGAAACACAGGCAGGAGTTTTAAAATATAAAATTATTGAAATTGAAAGATCTAATTAATTGCAGGATAAATTTTAAATGGACATGATATTTTATGTAAGGAATATTTCATAAATCGTTGTACACATTTTCAATAAATGTTTTTATATGGTAGGTGTTAATTAGCCAGTAAGTTTGTTCTTGTGGCGATAACAAGATAGATTTTCTATATGCAAGGAACAGGAAACCAATATAGTGATATGGGGAATGGCAATAGAACAAATTATAAAATGGGCAGATTATTTATGGAAGAAATAAATTTTATGAATGAATAAGGTGTGTGATACATTTAAAATATCATGGAACATATAAAGATTAGAAAGGAAGAGTATTTTGGGAGAACAAAATAATCAGCAAAAGACACAAGATATTAATCAGTTAATTAAAGTAAGACATGAAAAATTAGAAGAATTACAGGTAAATGGAAAGGATCCATTTGAGATTACAAAATATGATGTGACACATCACAGCCAGGAAATTAAGGATAATTATGATGCTTTGGAAGAAAAAGAAGTAACTATTGCTGGACGTATGATGTTCAAACGTGTCATGGGGAAAGCATCTTTCTGTAATGTGCAGGATTTGCAGGGAAATATCCAGGCTTATGTTGCAAGAGATAATATTGGAGAAGACTCTTACAAAGATTTTAAAAAATATGATGTGGGAGATATACTAGGGGTTAAAGGAACTGTATTTAAAACAAAGACTGGAGAAATTTCTATTCATGCGACAGAAGTCACTCTTTTGTCAAAAAGTCTTCAGATTTTACCAGAGAAATTTCACGGCTTAACAGATACAGATATCAGATATAGGCAAAGATATGTGGATTTAATTATGAATTCAGAGGTAAAGGATACTTTTATCAAACGTTCTAAAATCCTTTCTGCCATTCGTCATCATTTAGATGGACTGGGCTTTATGGAAGTAGAGACACCTATGCTGGTTGCCAATGCAGGCGGTGCATCTGCCAGACCATTTGATACCCATTTTAATGCATTAGATGAAGATCTGCATTTGCGTATTTCTTTGGAGTTATATTTGAAGAGGTTGATTGTAGGCGGTATGGAACGTGTTTATGAAATCGGGCGAGTATTCCGTAATGAAGGACTAGATACAAGACATAATCCTGAATTTACTTTGATGGAGTTGTATCAGGCATATACAGATTATCATGGTATGATGGATTTAGCAGAGGATTTATACCGATATGTGGCAAAGGAAGTAACAGGTTCTGAGGTGTTAACTTATGGTGAACATCAGATTGATTTGTCAAAACCATTTGAAAGAATGACAATGATTGATGCTGTAAAGAAATATTCAGGCATTGATTTCAATGAAATCAAGGACTTAGAGCAGGCAAGAGCTGTGGCAAAAGAACATCATGTAGAATTTGAAGAACGCCATAGAAAGGGAGATATCTTAAATTTATTCTTTGAAGAATTTGTAGAAGAACATTTAATCCAACCTACATTTATTATGGATCATCCAATTGAAATTTCCCCTCTTACTAAGAAGAAACCGGAAAATCCGGAATATGTAGAGCGTTTTGAATTATTTATGAATGGCTGGGAGATGGCAAACGCTTACTCTGAATTAAACGATCCAATTGACCAAAGAAAGAGATTCGAAGCACAGGAGGAAGCCTTTGCAGCTGGCGACGAAGAAGCAAATCATACGGATGAAGACTTCTTAAATGCACTTTGCGTCGGTATGCCCCCAACAGGCGGCATTGGATTTGGTATTGACCGTATGGTGATGATGATGACAAATTCACCAGCTATTAGGGATGTGTTGTTGTTCCCGACGATGAAAAGTAAGGAATAAAAAATGCTGTAAAATCAACGGTTTAAAGAATAGAAAAGCCCCAAATTCGTATAAATTTAGCTTGTATTCGTATACAATTCGTAGTATGCTAAGAGTGAAATTAGTATAAATCAAGCAAATATACGAATGGAGGGCTTTTGCTATGGCTGATAAGGTAGTAAGGACGAAAACAAAATATAAGAGCATTTATTTCAATGAGAACACAAAGAAATATGATGTTAAGTACAATTACAAGGAATACAATGCCTTAAAACAAAAGAACGAGTATAAGGCTAAATGGATTTATAATATTTCCAGTCTAGCAGAAGCTAAGAAAGAACTAGCAAAATTACAGACAGGAGAAGTACAGGCAGAAGATAAGGACATCACTTTGAAAGGTATTTATGACCTGTGGGAAATCAAAGCTACAGGGCAGAATTTTAGCCCTGTAACTATTAAGAATACAAAACAGCATATGAACATGATTTATCAGTTCCTGCCTTCCAATACAAAGCTAAAAGACATAACAGAGGATGTATATTACAAACTGTCTGCTGACTGCCGTAATCATGGTTATTCAGAAGAAACCTTGCATAGCATTAACGCTACATTCCGCAAAATGATAAACTATGCTTACAAGAAAAAGCTGATAAAAGAAAATATTCTTGCCTATGCTGATAATGTTCGGACGGGTCAAAAAGATGATTATCGGACAATCAGCAAAGAAGAATTTGACAAGATACAATTTTATTTTAAAGATAATAGTTTTTGGAGACTTGGAGTAAATCATTATCCGAAATACCGTCTGTTAGTGCATATTCTTTATTATTGCGGTTTGCGTATTGGAGAAGCATTAGCCCTTACATATGAGGACTTTGAAACATTCGATTACTACAGAAAAGACGAAAAGAAACCTGTAAGAATAGCCCCAACAAGCGAAAGCACAAAAGGAACTCATTTACAGGGAATGAGAGTTAAAGTCACAAAGGCATATGTTACGGAAATGAAGCTGACAAAAGACCCAAAGAATTTAAAGAAAAGGACGGTTCCGCTTTTTCCTGATGTTGAACGCTTGTATATGAGAACTAAAGAAGAACATCTGATGAATGGTGGAAGTATGAAAGACAAAATTTTCACATGGGGACATAGTGCTTGTAATATGGCAATCGGAAAAGCGTGTAAAAAGTTAGGATTACCAGAATATAATTGTCATGAATTTAGGCATACATTTATAAGCAATCTTATCAAAGAAGGTGTTCCGTTGCCTGTTATTGAAAAGGTATCTGGTGATACTCAAGAAACCATTTTAAAGCGATATTCGCATATGTTTGAAAGTGATGAAGTTATGGTGCTGATAGCACTGGAAAACGTATAATTAAAAGGACGGGAAAACCGTCCTTTTTTGTGCATAATTTGAATTTATTGTTTTGACCTATTAAATTCGATTACTCGTGCTTTATCAATCTCTGTAATTTCTTCACCAGAAATCATATTAGAATTAAAAACTAAATCATAGTCTGGATTTTTAGGTTTAAATTGATTAACACCATAGGCAACACTATTCTCTGGAATATCAATCGTAATAATTGCACCTGCGCCAATTACAGTGTTTTTACCAATTACAACTGGACCTAAAATTTTTGCGCCATCAGAAACAATAACATTTTCATCAATAATTGGGCTTCCTACATTTTCCCATTCACCTTTCGATTTATTATATTTCATATTTGAGCCAAGAGTTACATTTTGGTATATCACAACACCTTTACAGATTTTTGCGGCAACAATGGTACATCCTCTTGCATGATGTGCAAAAAGAACATTTTCATCTATATCTGGACAATGTATTTCACAACAATAGTATTTTTCCAGTAATTCGGATGCCTTTCTTTGTTCTCTTTCATTTTTAGAGAAGCAATTTATTTTTAATAGTTCCTCAAAAGTCATGCTTTCCATAATATTCTCCCTTCTAAATCCTGATTTGCATGTCTAATATACATCATTTTAGTGGTTGTGACAATCGTTTTTTTGTTTATAAATAATTTACAAATATTTAATAATTTTTTTACAAATAAATTTGGATATCGGAAAGTTGTGAGATACAATATATATGTAAGGCAAATGACTTACAAATAAATAAAGGAGAAAATTCTGATGAATAGAGTTCAGAAAGTGACCATAAGGCTCAACGATATTGAAAGCCAGATGATTAAGGAAAACGCTGATAAGAATCAAATCAGTGTAAGCGAATATATAAGAAATCTCATCAAGCAAGACCCGACTAATGGGGGGACTACGACACCCCCATTAGAATCAATAATCAATAATCAAGCGCACATAATGTGGTCAACAAAAATAACAGATGGCAACAACACGTAACACCCAATTCGGTTCAATCGTCTACCCTGAGAGTGCGCTCCCAAATTGGATAGACATACTTGAAGAACAACACATACGAGCGTTAGTATCTCCCCTCCACAATATGGATATAGACAAAGACGGGAAAATAAAAAAGCCGCACTATCATGTAATACTAATCTTTGAATCACTCAAAAGCATAAAACAAGTACAAGAAATAATTGAAAAATTCGGCGGCGTGGGGGTAATACCGATACATAGTTTGGGCGCATATAGCCGCTATCTGTGCCACATCGATAACCCCGAAAAAGCACAATACAACAAAGAAGATGTAAAAGAAATAAGCGGCGCAAATTACAAGGAATGCTGCCGCCAAAACGAAGATAAAGAAAAAGAAAATGAAGCAAACCTCATCGAATTAACACAAATAATATTGGATAAAAGAATAACATATTTCCATGAGGTAGCAGACTTAATAATAAAAGAACATAACGAGTTATTCAGTGTTTTAAAACAAAATTCATATTACATACATTCAATCGTTATGTCACTCGCAACACAAACTCAAAAAGAAAAGGAAAGGAATCTAATACAATGATAGTAACCGCAAAAGATTTAGAAATCCGTGGCAAAGAAAAAAAGATTTCTAATAAAACCAATAAGGAATATTTAATCGTCCGTGTAGAAGATGAAACAGGAAAATCAACCGAACTACTGGACTGGAATGTCGAAAATTATGACAGATACAAAAGAGGCACAATCGCAACTTTTGAATTAAATCTCGACATTGGAAAATACATAAATATCTCTATAAAAGATTTTACTACAACTGAATAAAGGAAAAAAAGAGGGTGAAAGAATCCCTCTTTTATTTTGCCTAAAAATAAAGATATACCACAAAATATTGCTGGTTATATTGATATTTATATCAATATAAACGAGCAAAATTTGGATTTCGCAAAAGTACGAGGTAAAATATAAGTAACAAGTTAATTATATTAAATAATCCTATTCGGATTAAAAGTTATTTGCGAAAAGAAATTGTAAATAGTTTACACGAACAAGTATTTTCCCGATAGAGGTTTTTCCAGTAGTGTAGAAATATATAGTACAGAATGAGACGTAAAATAGCGTACTTTATAAAAAAGTATTCGGCAGAAAAGCAATGAAAAAATCAAGAGGATAACAAGAAATTTGAAGCAAATCTAAAAAAGGAAACCTAAAATAATTTGTTATTTTTTAGGCAGATGTAAGTCCGTATTATAACAGATTGTTAAAGGAAGGAGAGGTAAAAAGCATTGGTAAGCTTTTTAAAAAATTCCTGTATCGTCTAGGACGAATTTAACAAAATCAAATCATAAAAAGGAAAAAGAAAGATGAAAAAACAATCTATAAATAGAGTTATAAAAAACAATTTAAAAAGCAAAATAGCATATGGGGAAAGTAAACATCAAGCAAAGATAGCGCAAGGTGTTTCTTTTGGAGCGTCAACATATAAAATTTATTCATTTACAACATATTCAACTTATGAAAGAGAATGCCTAAACTTCGGTGAATGGGTAAAGACAGAAAAGGGTATAAATAGTATAAAATCCGTTGATGATATAGAACCATATGCAAAAGAATATTTGCAAACAAAATTAGATAAAGGCTGTTCCGTTTGGACGGTAAAAACAGAGAAGTCCGCACTTGGAATGCTACTAAATAAACAGATAGAAATTGATATTCCAAAACGTGATACTCACAATATAACAAGAAGTAGAAAAGAACCGAATTGCAGATATTCGCGAGATGGACAATACAAAGATATTTTCACATTAGCATTAGCAACTGGTGGTAGAGAATGCGACATATTAAAATTGACCCCAGATAGTTTTGTATATCGTGATGGAAAATTATATGCCGATATAAGACAGTCTAAAGGCGGTAGAGATAGGCTTTCTTATGTTCGTGAGGAATATGCTGAGGAAGTCCTTAAAATCGCTGAAAAAGCCAAATTAGAGGGTAAAAAGTATATCATAGACCATGTACCCGTAAATTTAGATGTTCATGCATTAAGGCGAGAGTACGCTTATGAATTGTATCAAGATATTCAAAAAGATGATGAACTAAGAACATTTCTATTGAATCATGAACCTCCTAGAAAAGAATACCGAATCTCTGTAAATAAAGACGGTATAAAGGTTACGAAAGAAATCCAGAGAGACACATACAAAGATAGAGAAGGTAATATATTTAAGCGTGAAGACGTTTATCTCATTAGCAGAATGCTTGGACATAATAGAATCGACACAGCTATTGTACACTATTTGCATAAGTAGCACGTCAAGGGGAATGTGGAATAAATTGGACGGGTGCTTTTCCCGTCCGTCTTTTTTATGCCGCCAAAGCCCCTTGATGTAGCGGACGGAGCCAATACAAAATGGATATAGAGGACATGAGGAACGCTTTTTTCTCATGTCCTCTTGATTATGCCTTTTCAAAAATCGTATAAATTCGTATAAATCTTTAGGTGATAAGCGAAAAAAGACCATAAATACAACAAAAACTTTGATTGGAGTTATTCCCGACGATGAAGTCATTGGATAAATAAAGCCAGTAAAATCAAGGGTTTGCGGTACTTTAATTCAGATTTTGCAACAAAATTGCAACAAATTTGCAACTCATAATACGTGATAATACTCAATAATGCGTAGAATGGGTCACGAGTCCAATTTAATATTTGTACTATTTAAGGACATTTTCTAAGAAAAATATTAGAAGATGTCCTTTTTGTTATGGTCAAAAAATAAAAAATTGGAGGTAAAAAAATGACAAACACAGCGTTAAGTGCGAAAGCGGAGCAGATTGCTCAAACAGTAACTTTTAGAAATGAGAAACACAGAAGATTCTTTTTAGAATACCTGCCAAAGTGTAGGTATGCAGATGTATACCATGCAGCATTGGTATATTGCTTGGGGATTGATGAAGACACAAGAAAGAATGTTAATTCAATCTATGATTTTAAGACAGGATGTGTAAAAACAGAATGTTTGCATGAAGGCTGGATAACCAGCGGAAGTGCAAAGATTATCCGTATGGCATACAACCTTTACAACAATGGGACACCAAGTGTGTATGACTATGAAGATGCAGAGGAACAATTGAATGAGTGTAGGCTATATACAGTAGAGGATTTATTCTGCTGTGGATATGCAAAATATTTCTGGCAGGCGGTTAGGCTACGTTATCCGGAATATTGTTAAAAACAGGCAGGAGGAAGGCAATGTTAAAAGTAAGACTTATGGGAACCAAGAATGATATTAAATGGTTCAGTAAAATTCTTCAGAGAAACAGGAAAGTGAAAGTGTTGCAGATTTCTGAGCCTTATGCCAATAAAGGGACAAACAGATATTACAGAGTGTATGCAGAAGTAGAAAAAGAATCGAAAAAAAATCAGTAAATCAGGAGGAAAAGTTATGTGTAGAGTAATCGCAAATCAAAAAGGCGGGGTAGGAAAAACCACCACAACAGGAAACTTAGGAATCGGGCTTGCAAGGAAAGGAAAAAAGGTGCTGCTGGTTGATGCCGATGCACAGGGAAGCCTTACTGCAAGTCTTGGATATACAGAGCCGGATAGTCTGGAAGTCACTCTCGCAACCATTATGGGGAACTTAATCAATGACGAAGAAATAGAGCCAGCAGATGGCATTCTGCACCATGACGAAGGAATAGACCTTATGCCGGGAAACATTGAGCTTTCCGGTCTGGAGGTTTCCCTAGTAAATGTTATGATGCGGGAGCGTATCATGCAGGGATACATAAGCAGAATGAAGGAATATTACGATTATATACTAATTGATTGTATGCCTTCCCTTGGAATGATAACCATAAATGCCTTTGCCTGTGCAGACAGCATACTGATACCCGTACAGGCGGCATATCTGCCCGTCAAAGGGTTACAGCAGCTTATTAAGACAATCGGCAAGGTAAAACGTCAAATCAATCCTTCGTTAGAAATAGAAGGCATTCTGCTGACAATGGTAGATGCCCGCACCAATTACGCAAAGGACATCATTACCATGCTGAAGGAAGCATACGGAAGCAGAGTGAGGATATTTACAAGCAGTATACCAATCTCTGTAAGGGCTGCGGAAATATCGGCAGAAGGCATCAGTATTTATAAGCATGATCCGAAAGGAAAAGTGTCATCTGCCTATCTTTCATTGACAGAGGAGGTGCTTGCAGATGAGTAGCAATATAAAGGCAAAAAGTGCATCCAAAATAAAGCTGGATAGCTTTGATGATTTATTTGGCAGTAATACCACACAGGAAACTTTGGCAGAGCAGATAATAAACGTTCCCCTTACAGAACTTCATACCTTCAAAGACCACCCTTTCAGGGTGGCAGATGATGAAAAAATGGAAGAAACCACAGAAAGCATCCGCCAGTACGGGGTACTGGTTCCGGGCATAGCAAGACCAAGGGCAGGAGGTGGTTATGAAATCATAGCCGGACACCGCCGGAAAAGAGGTTCAGAGCTTGCAGGCAGAACAGAAATGCCCATTATTGTCCGCAATTATACAGATGACGAAGCCACAATCATCATGGTGGATTCCAATATTCAGCGGGAGGACATTTTACCAAGTGAAAAAGCAAAAGCCTACAGGATGAAATACGAAGCCATGAAACATCAAGGGAAAAAATCAGGAAAGAGTACTTTAGAGGAAGTAGGGGAAGCAGCCGGGGAAAATGCAAAAAAGGTACAGAGGTATATCTGGCTTTCAAGGCTTTCCGAAGAACTCCTTGCAATGGTAGACCATAAAAAAATCGGTTTCTCACAGGGAGTGGATTTATCCTTTCTACCGGAAGAAGCACAGCAGTGGGTACAGGTTATCCTTGAGGAGCAGGGCTGTACCATCAGCACTGCACAATCGGCAAAAATAAAGGAATATGACAAAGGTGGGGAACTTACCCCTGCAATGGTGCGGTTAATTCTGACAGAAGAAAAAGCAAAAGAACGCAGGGTAACACTAAAGGCAGATAAAATCAGCAGATATTTTGAGGAAGAATACAGCAGTGAAGAGATCGAGGATATCATCATTCAACTATTAGATGAATGGAGTGCCAAAAATGGCACGAAAAAACAGTAGAAGGAGGTGCGGCAAATGGATGGCGGGTTGAAATTTGATTATTATTATGGGATAGAAGCAGAGCAGTTCTCCTTTTACAGAGTGCCAAGACTGCTGATAAAGGACGTGCGTTTCAAAGGGTTATCCAGTGATGCGAAACTCCTTTATGGTTTAATGCTTGACAGAATGGCATTATCCATGAAAAACGGGTGGCTGGATGAAGAAAACAGGGCATATATCCATTATACAATGGACAGTATCATGGAAGATTTAGGCTGTGCCAGAGAAAAATGTGCAAAGGTTCTGGCAGAGCTGGACAGCAAAAAAGGGATAGGATTGATAGAGAAAAAAAGACAGGGATTAGGAAAGCCAGATATTATCTATGTGAAAAATTTTACCACACTTGAAGCGGAAAGTAAGCCATCCCATGTAGAAAAAAATCCTGTTGATAGTGAAATTCCCCAGAAGTTCGAAAATCGAATTTCAAGAAATACGAAAATCAAACTTCTGGAAATACGGAAACCGAACTTCAAGAAGGCAGAAAACCGAATTTCAAGAAGTATGAAAATCAAACTTCCAGAAGTTCGGAAATCGAACTTGCAGAAGTTCGGGAAACGGACTCTAATTATAACAATATAAACTATACTGATTTCAGCTATACCAATCCTATCTATCCATCTACAGATAAACAGAAAAAAGAAGAGAAGCATAAAGCAGGGGAGATGGATAGGATAGAGGATGATACAGAAACATACATACAAATCATTCGGAAAAACATTGAATACGACCACTATATGAAGTATAATGAATGGAAGGACAAGGCATTGTACGATGAACTGTATGAGCTTATCTGTGAGATTGTATGTGTGAAAAGAAAGACAGTCAAGGTAAACGGGGAAGATTACCCTTATGAGCTGGTAAAATCAAAGTTTTTAAAATTAAACAGCTCACATATTCAGTATGTCATAGAATCTATGCAGACGACCACCACAAAGATTGGCAATATCAGGGCATACATGGTGACAGCACTGTACAATGCACCCAATACCATGAACCACTATTACCAGCAGGAGGTTCAGCATGACATGTATGGAGGTGGATGGAGTGAAAAGGGTGTTATTTAAAATAGTTTTTCCCACAATACTGATTGCACTGTGGCTGACTGTATGTTATCCGGTGTGTAAGAAACCAGAAGGCTTTGACTGGTTTTTATTCTGGATAATGGCAGGGTGTCCCTTTGGCATTCGGAGAATGTGCATGTGGCTTGTGCCGATAAATTTTGATATTGGAGGAAGCATAGGGGTACTTGCATTAAACTGTATCGTAGGAGGACTGATAGGAGGAGTTGTGCTGATTGTTAAAATCATTAGTATTCCGGTGGAGATAGTAAAAATAGCAACAGGGAATTAACTTCTGGACAAAAAGTCTAAAAGTGAAGCAGAAAATTTAATCACATAAAAAAGAATAACACAGCGTCAGGGCAGTTATAGACCATAAAGGTTTATAGCTGCCCTTTTTGCGTTTACAAAACTTTTAGACAAAACGTCCAAAAGTGGAAAGGAGCATTATGAAATATTTATTACACAGGCTGTATGTTCCACCATAGCAGGGCATACATCTAACAAAAAGCAAGGAGGTAGAAATGCAGGAAGAAACAACACAAAAAACTATTGCCTTTGCAGTAAAAACCTCAAAACTGACAGCAGGAGTCTTAAAAAAGCTGCTTAAGATATATCTGGACAGCCAGAAGCAGAAGCACAGCCAGCCAAAACAGGGAAAACAGACTGTAAAAGAGCTGGTAGGGCAGAACGCAGGTGTTTCCAACATAGAGATCACCGAGGGCAATATTAAATCCTTTGAGAGAACAGCCAAGAAATATAAGGTAGATTTTGCCATAAAAAAGGATAAGACAACAACACCGCCCAAATATCTGGTGTTTTTTAAAGGCAGGGATGCCGATGTGCTGACACAGGCATTTAAGGAGTTTGTTAAGGCAAATGAGAAGAAACAGGGTAGAAACCGGGTATCTGTAAAAGAGAAGCTGGCACAGTTTAAAAAGATACTTTCCAAAGATAAAAACAGGGAGAGGGCAAGGGAACATCAGAAAGACAGGGGGCAGTCATTATGAGCAAAATCATAGAAGGGATTTTGAAAGACCTGAAAGCGGTTCCTGAAAATTTAAAAGAAAAAGCAGGGAAAGCAGACACAAAGAAACTGCTGATTATGAACCTTCCCTATATCTTTGTGGGATATTTCTGCGATAAAGTGGCATGGCTCTGGAGAACAGCACCGGGTGACAATGCTTCTGACAGGATGCTTGCAGCCATGAACGGGCTGAATGATTTATTTCAGAATCCATTACCCAGCTTTTTTCCAAAAGATTTGCTGATAGGGGCAGGGGGTGGTGCAGCACTCCGGCTTATGGTATATTTCAAAGCCAAGAATGCCAAGAAATTCCGGCAGGGCAGGGAATACGGTTCTGCAAGGTGGGGAAATGAAAAAGATATGGAACCATATACGGACAAAGTCTTTGAAAACAATGTCATACTTACAGAAACAGAAAGGCTTATGATGTCCGGCAGACCAAAAAACCCAAAATATGCAAGAAATAAAAATATCCTGGTAATCGGAGGATCGGGTTCTGGTAAGACCAGATTTTTTGTAAAACCAAACCTGATGCAGATGCACAGCAGCTATGTTGTTACTGATCCAAAGGGAACCGTTTTGGTAGAGTGTGGAAAAATGCTTGTAAAGAACCAATACAAGGTAAAAGTATTAAATACCATTAACTTCAAAAAATCCATGCACTACAATCCGTTTGCCTATATCCGGAGTGAAAAGGATATTTTGAAACTCGTAAACACGATTATCGTAAACACAAAAGGCGAAGGACAGCAAGCCACAGAGGATTTCTGGGTGAAAGCCGAAAAACTCTATTACACAGCACTTATCGGGTATATCTGGTATGAGTGTGTGGAGGAGGAACAGAACTTTACCACCCTGTTAGATATGATAAATGCAAGCGAAGCAAGGGAGGATGATGAAGAGTTTAAAAATCCGGTAGATTTAATGTTTGAGGAGCTGGAGGAGAGAGAACCGGAACATTTTGCAGTCAAGCAGTACCGCAAATATAAGTTAGCTGCTGGCAAAACTGCGAAGTCGATACTGATTAGCTGTGGTGCAAGGTTAGCACCCTTTGACATAAAGGAGCTGCGTGACCTGACAGCTTATGATGAATTGGAACTGGATATGCTGGGAGATGAAAAAACAGCATTGTTTGTTATCATTTCCGATACAGACGATACCTTCAATTTCATTGTGTCAATTATGTATACCCAGCTGTTTAACCTGCTCTGTGACAGGGCAGATGATGTATATAATGGCAGACTGCCCATACATGTACGCTGCCTGTTAGATGAGTTTGCGAACAGTGTGACACGTTCTACACCCAAAACGGTAGGAATAACCGACAAAAACGTAGCCTAAAGTCACAGACAATAAAATAAATGTGGTTTTAGAGAACTGCATAACTGAAATCTCAAATGAAGGGGTAACGCCTGAAAGGGGATTCACTAATACTTCGAGTAGCGTCAACTGGAATACAGACGGTTGGGGTTATAAGCTCGGGGAAGTCGTGCGAAGCACACCCTAACGCTTTATGGCGAGGAAAGATTCGTAGAGGTACGGGTTGTGTGTGACAGTGCGGGTGGGGTTGCCATATGGTTAGAATGACCAAATCGGCGGTCTGACAAAGTTTCCGAATGTACGGCTCTAAACGAATGGCTTGTAGAAATGCAAGTGTGCCAAAAGGTACGCAGGCGGGGCAGAGTAAAAGTTGTTAGTATGAAATGCCCTCTGTGCTTACAGGGCACAGGTATCTTAAGGATAATTCTTTGAAGATAATGCTTGCAGGGCTAAAGGAACGACCTAAGTGGCAACAATCCTAAGTTATGCGGAACGTGGAAAGCAGCCAATACGGGAGCTGACTGTATCAGCGGCAAAGAACCGTAGTTGTAACGAAAATGGGGCTGTCGGGAAATAGATAGCCTAAAAGGGGATAGATGAAACTCGCAGAAGTT
>CAYRAV010000011.1:0-69160 GCA_964422365.1 uncultured Lachnospiraceae bacterium
GTAACTTTAGGCATTTCTGTAATCACAGGAGTTGGTGTTGGTGCTGTTGTCTGTACAATCTCTGTTGGTTTTAACTCTGGCTCCTTTGTTTTCTCTATTACAATTGGAGCTTGTGTAGGAACAGCAGTAGGAGGCTCTGTTATTACCGGTATTGGTGTTGCTGGTGTTGGTTTTGCCACAGGTTTGACAATCATTGGTACTGTCGGCTCTGGTGTATCTGTCAGCTCTTTCATACAGAAAAATACCCACTTAATCTTTGTTTCTGCATTTCCTATATTCCAATCAGGATTAAGTGTAATACTTGCCCGCAGATCAACCATATCTCCCTTTTTGAACACACCAAGAAGAATCTTATTTTCCTCTCCCTTTTCATTGCTCATCTCGCCTAAAGTACCTTTATAGATTTCTTCTAGTGTTCCATCTCCTAAAACTTTATTTACTTTCAATTCAATATTCTGTAACAAAAGCTCCATCGCTTCCATTGCTTCCTTGTTAGAGTAATCATTCTCTGCCGGTTTTGCATACAGGTAAATTGCCACCTGTTCCTCACTTCTATTCGCTATTGTAATATCCTGTATTTTCGTATCACCTGGCAGTATATCACTCATATTTAAAAATAAATTTTCTCCATGTAATGTAATAAATTGACTGGCATCATCAGCAAATTCTACATTTGGCTGAGATGAGGAAACTACATTCGGTGTTTTGGAAGTTTCTGGTATTGCTGTAGAATTAAACTTTATCCTATCATTATTCCAGCCAGCTACCTTACCTGCCTCTCCGGAATCGAATATAACATAATCATGAAGAAACTGTTCTGATATATCCTGTACAGCTTCGGCATAGGCAGACACATTTCCCTGCCTGTCCTGATATTTCTTCTTGTATCTTGTTTCCACTACACAGTCATCCTTATCTCTCACCTGCTCCACAATGTCATCTGTAATCTGATAGGAATAGGCAATTGCTGATGTTGTTTCCTTCACCTTTAGCAAAGTTTTATAGTAAAAATATCCATCCGATTCATTATAAGTCCAGTCCTCATTTTCTTCTGTTTCAAATGAAATATAATCCGGATTGCAGATTGCAGAATCTATCCGCTCTCCTTCTCCAGCAGAAGTATCTATTTCAGACCAGTATTTATCAAATCTCAACCGCACATATACCGGTTTTTTGCCTGTATTTTTAACAGCGACCTTCTTATGCCTTACCATACTGAATGACAATCTGTCTGCTGTTTCTTCTGAATATTCTAATGTTATACCAATATTACTGATCGTTACCACATTTGTGGTATCTTTGCTGATATAACTGTAAGAAGCATAGGCAACCTGTGTTGCAGAAAATAACATGCTTATTATTGATACTGCACATACAAATCTCTTCCATTTCATGCTCCTCACCTCCAGTTATCTCTCATCGCTTATTGTTGTATCTGTAATTCCAATATTCAATCTAAAACTATCCCTAAAGTCTGTAGCAGCCTCCTGCCATGTAATGCCCTCTCCTGCCTGCACAGCATAAGCTTTCACATGTATCTGAAATGCAATTGGCTGTCCGGTTTTATATCCTGCTGTTCCGACAGCACTAACCATATTTTCCTTGTATACCGGGATATCAGTCCTTATCTTCACTTTATTAAATAATACTGTTGTGTGTTCCACACCATTTACTTCTTTTTCAAAAGGAATCAGTTCTTCTATGCCATCTTTCTGCCTGGTTCCTTTTCCATAGAAAAATGTTTCATAATCATCTACAGTAAACCAGCCTTCTCCAAGTTTTTCCTGCTGAAAGCCCTGTTTGTCATCTATATTAGTTCCAATAGAAGCATATTCTTTAAACTCTGTATAAGTTACCTGCTCTGTATCGGAAAAATTTCCATCTCCATCTTTATCTATATAATATAACACTGTTGCTGCGATATATTCCTTGTCTAATCCATTTGCAATTGACATGGTTGGATCTTTATCAACACTATCGCCAGGTAAAAAATTCATAATCTTATTGATTGCAGTCTTATCAAATTGAGGTTCTGTTAAACTAATATCTACACCTTTTCCCAATGTAAAGGTATTCCTTGTATCGTCTGATCTGGCAGTTAATAATGCCATTGTCAGCCAAACAACAGTGGTGACTACAATGAACAAAAAGATAAAAAAGAGAGTACTTATTTTAAAACGTTTATGCCTTGTTTTTTGATTTGTCATTGTAATCACCTCCTGTCAAATTAAATTTTGTTTTGGTTTTATTCTATATGTGTTGTCTGGTCTGCCTGATAAGCAAATAACCATTTTAATGTGTACATTTACTGTTTAAAGTCCTGTTGATTTATTCGTATGCTTTGTATTTGTTCCATCCACAGCTTTATTCCGCCATAAATTTATCTAATTCCTCCTGTGCCTTCTCTGTTGCATTAGCATCTGTTGCTGTTCCACCAGGAGCTACCATAGGCTTTCCATCCACATATGCCTGTATTGCATAACCTTGTACAATAATGCGGAATGGAATTAAACCAGTTTTCTTAGCCTGACCACTTGTTGTTACAGTTATGTCCGCACCAGATTCATCCTTAATATAGTCTCCATTTTTATCCATAAGCTTTCCTGTTGAATCCGCATATATTGTGCCTTTTATATATTTCCCATTACTATTTTTAACCCTGTCTCCATTCTGTGATTCCAAAACAAATCCTTCTGCATCTTTATATACACCATATACATCATTTCCTTTTACATCCTTTTCATATAATGTACCAAGAGTTGCAGAAAAAGTATGTTCAGTATCTTGACTTATATCAGTAGGAACTTTGAGAGTATCAAATAGTGGATCTGTTTTGTAATCTGTTTGAGGACCATACCCTGACACATTAATTATATTACCATCTTTATCAGATACATACGGATTTAATATGTTCTTGTAATAAAAAACTGTTTTGTCGTCATTCGCTACCCAATTCTGTGAAAATCCTATTTTATTAGTATCTGATGAGTTATCACTATATATTTTTGCTAACTGTACAATATCTTCATATGTAGCATTTTTCCAGTTGCTATTCTCATCATCAGGATCATACTTCTTTTCCTCCTCTGTTAACGGATCAGTGGTAGTAACTTTTCTGCCATCCCAGATCTGATATTCCAATTTTATTGCCACATATGCACATGCACTCTTCCATAAATTGGTTTCCTTCTCTTTTGCTATTGCTGCCTCAATCTGCTCTGCAGTTTTACCCTCAGTATCAATTTTAACTTTTGTAGTATTATACCATGTTGGATCTTTACCTATTTCCATGCCTGGTGTATAAGATTCTGCCTTATTTTTACCAGGTTCTGGGGTTGGATCTACTCCCGGTCCTGGGGTTGGTCTCGGAGTCGCTCCTGGATCCGGATCTTCTCCATCCCAGCTCGGTTCTCCTATCTCCATATCATCAATGTCTGATTTGGCAACAAAGGTATTGACTACTGGATCTGATTTTTTGTTTAACAATGCCAGCGTAATTGCTACTGTGATACCGATTACTAACACAAATGCAACAAGAATACTAAATGACTTTAAAACTTTGTGTTTTTTGTTGTTTGTTTTCATATTTCTTGACATAACTATCACCTCTTCAAAATTTTTTATATGATTTTGTTACTCTGTTACTTCTGCTTCATCATAAATCGTTGCTGGGTGCTGTCCTATTAATTTATCAAGAGCAGTCTGTGCATTATCCCCGCCAGATGGATTAGTACTCTTTAGGGTAATGTCTTGCCCATTTTCATATGCCTGCACAGCAAAACCTTCTACAACAATACGGAAACCAGCTAAACCTTCGTGCTTACTAACTGTTATTATAGTCTTATCACCTTCAGTCTTTTCTGTATAGTGGTCCGTTTCTTCACATTTCAATAATGTATCAGATGCCAAAGTATCTTTAATCTTTACATAATCAAATAATGTGCTTGTAACATTACCTGTACTTGCTCCTGTTTCCTTTGTTCCATTCAACGCATTTTTATAGTAGAATATGGTATTCTCAGCCATACCAGTACCAGCTTTTACATCCCAGTCTGTAAGATTAAATCCTGCTGTCGTACTACTTGTTACATATACATCAGCCAATTGTTGAAATGTTTTATATGAAATTGTTTCCCAATATGATTTATCTACAGTCTTTTCCTCACCATCCTCTTCGACTTTGACTTTATCTGTTCTTTTTATCTGATAAGTCAGCCTTAAAGCTACATACTCTTTTGCATCATTCTCATAACCTGTTTTTATTGTTGTAATATTGGTTAGTTTTGGATCCTTTGGTATCTCCTGGTTAGGTGAATAATTTTTAGCCATATTTTGACCTAACCCTGGATCTAGTTCAGTCCATTTCTCTGTATCATCGGGATCATCTGGATTTTTCTCGCCATAATCACTACCTACCAATCCATCCCATTTCGTTTCATCTAACTGAATCTTAAGCCCTTCTGTACCAGTAAAAACGTTTATTTTCGGATCTGAAGTCTTCGTTAATAATGCCCATGTTACTGCCACTGTTATTCCAATCACAAGCACAAATGCTGCAAGAATTCCAACACTTTTCATTACTTTATGATTTTTTCTTCTATTTCTACCTGCCATATGTCATGCCTCCTTCGCTTGCATATACTATTTTCTTGTTACTGCTTTTATGGTGCTCCATTTTCCGTACAAGTTCTGCTTCTTTTCATCTACTTTTACGGTTTTATATGCTCTTATTCTGATATAACATTTCTTTCCACTGAAAGCTTTATTCATTTTTTTGGTAATTGTTGTACTTTTGCCAATGGTTAAGTTCTTTGTATTCTTTTTACCAAATTTCTTACTTGTGCAATACTGAATGTGATATCCTGTGGCATCACTGTCCTTTTTCCACTTTAATTTGATACCTTTTTTACCTGTTGCCGCTGCAGAGCGAATAATGCTCTGTTTTGGATGTACCATTACTATTGTTTTTCCAACATATTGATTAAATTGCTCTGTTTCCTTTACTGTGATTGTAATCACACATACACCAGAACCTTTTATCTTTACTGTTCCTGTTTCATCCACTTCTGCTACAGCCTGATTTGATGTGTGAAATGATATTGTACCATTACCTTCTGTTTGTTTTACTTCCAGTTTAAAATCATCATCTCCAGTTACTTTTTTAATGCTTTTTAAAAATTTTAATACTGGATCTGATTTTTCTGTCTTTTCTGTCGCTATAGATGATGGTGAAGTAACATACCAGTATGCATCAGCATTCTCAACACTTACTTTGTAAGCTTCAGATAATAAAATTCTTCCTAAACCTCTTGTTTGCAACGGTTCAGCACAATAAAATTGGCCATTTGTATAATCTGTAAGCAGTACTGCATGTGGAGTATCTCTATCATAAAGTACAATACCTTCCGTATGACTCTTTAACAGTTGTATTAATGTATCTGTATTCATGATTCCTCCTGGCAGGTCACCATAACTTACTGTAATACCGTCATATGAGAAATCATGCAGCAATCCTGCTTCATTAAGCCATGCGGTGTTTTTGATTGTTGTTTCGGTAATGGATGCCCAATTAGCATCCCCTCTTAGCATCGCTGCTCTTCGCATCATCATAGCAGCAGCACATAATGTACATGTATCACTCTCTTCCTGTTTTAAAAATACACTACTTTGATTGATATCATCAAATGCTGCTTCCACTTCCAACATAGTATTTGATATACAAAGTGCAGTGATGATAAGCAGACATACAATAAAACCAATCCGCTTCTCTAATTCCTTTTTCAATACCAGCCTTCCCCTCATGATATTACACTTTAAATATCTTACCTGCTTTTCTCATACTGCATACTTCACTTTCTGGTTCTCCAAACCATATTTGCGATTATAGTATGCAGCATGAGATATTGTTTTCCATTTATTCGTTGTATAACATATATGTACTAATTCTTTGCATCATAAGCATCAAATACAGATTTCAAACTTGCTAAAATTGTTGTATCTGGTGTTTTACCACTTTCAGAAGCACCCAATTGGCTAGGATCTTTCAAAGTATCTCTAGCTATAATAGCTGATTCTACATTGATAGAAAACTCTGGTAAATTTGAGTATGTATAATATGTTTTGCTGTCAAATATATTTGTTATTGCATATTTCTGTTCATCATCATCGGCAGCAGATAGGAAAATGTTATCGTAGTCTGCTGTCTGAGAATTAATATGTACTGTATCAAATAAAGTTGCTGTAGAAGCAATAGCATCATCTGTTTTCTTATCTAATGGAAGTTTGTAATAGTAGTAATAGTAAATATGATTATCCTCTTTTACACCTGTTGTTACTTTATAGTAGTTATCGAATGCATCTGTAAGATCTTTTTCATTTGGGCTTGGTTCTGTGCCTGATGTCCATAATTCCTTTTCTTTTGCATTGTCTGAAATAGCCCCAACAGTATATAACTGCCAATTATCACTTACTGATTCAGTACCTGTAGAACCATTTATATACTCTCCAGTTTCTGGATTTTTTGCATCTCCCACTGAAATTCTTGCTAATTTAGAGAACTCAGAATATGTTACTGGTATCTTTGTTGCATCATCAGCAGCATCTTCTTTACCATTAATTGTATATTCCACACGCATCATAACCCATACTTCCTCATCCACACTTAGGTTCGCAACCTGAGGATTTTTATTAATTACCATACCAGGTGTATATGGATCTGATTCATTAATACCATAATAAGGATCATCTGGTTTATCGTCTGGAGTTGGGTCTTCTGGTGTTGAATCATCCCAGCTAGTTTCATAAGTACTTCCTTGTACACCCTTACTACCTGTAAATGTATTCTCTTTCTTATTTGTCTTTGCTGATAATAATGCCAATGTAATACCAACAGATACCCCAACAATTAATACTAATGTTGCTACAGTAGCAACCATATTTCTCATTTTCTTTTTTAATTTTCTATTTCTGCTCATATGTATTCCTCCTTACATACCTTCTAAATTACCTAACTGTTTTCCTCTTACTTTTTAACTGCTATCCACTATCATGTTCATTCACATCTTTTATGTAATATCCCTTTTCTTTTTTGTTATGATACACCTCCCTATATTCCTTTACGCATTGTAATTTTATCATAAATTCTATTATTTTTCTCATTTACTCTTCACCCCTTTCTCCGCTACTTCAATATATCTTTAAGATTAACATTCCATACTTTATCTGCTTTGGCTGTATCACCATTTTCATCTGTTTCTACTGTATCAACAACAACGCTGAATTCTATGTATTGTCCATTTTCCTTTAATTTATCCTCTGTTGGCGAAATAATTCTGACTGAATCAAATAATTTTGTTGTTTGTCCGCCTGGCTCTAATGATTTCTTATAATAGTAATAACCATCATTTGCACTTTGTTTCCAACCTTCACCAATACCATTAATAATGTAATTTACCATTGCACTCTCTGCATCATTCCCATCTGCATATTTTACAACTGCAACTATTCTTGCCCGTACATATTCATATGTTACATTATCAATTGGATTTGTAAAATATGCTTTTTTGGTTTTACTGGTATCACCTTTTACATGTACATTGCCATCTTCGTCTACTGTATATTCTTTTCCATTTGGTTCTTCTATCTCCACATTTGTATACCTCTTTGGTACAAAGGCATTTGCTTTCATATTTGTATATTTCTGGAATAGTTCTGCAAAGGATGCCATAGAATACATTTGTGTACCCTGCATGGATAGTACAGCTACTAAAGTATATGTACAAATTCGTTTGAATTTGACTGTTCTCTTCTCACGCTGTTTCTCTTTCATATAATCACTGTAATACACAACTTGTTTCATATGACACACCTCCTTCCATTTACTTTTCCTTCTACAACAAAATGATGTCTGTCTTTTCCAAAACTATTACCAATCAAACAAAGAGAAATACCGATATTCCCAAAACTTACTTTTTTGATTATCTTTGCCCTATAAAACTCTGGATTGTTTTTTGAAAAGGAAAATATGCTTTGATTCCACATAAATAAAACTTGTGTCTGTTTTCAACCAAAACACGACAAGGCTAATAATCTAAAAACTTTGGTATATAAATATTCCTCTCATTAAAGATATAATCGTTATCTTAATATCTGATAACACAATATGTAATGTTCTTATTGCTGTCATAATAATCGTCCTCCCAAATTCTTATTACCACTTTTCATTTGTTCTTTGAACAAATGATTTTCTTACTTAATTATCTGTCCTTTCATCAGATACTTTCCTGTTTTAACAAAACGTAATATTTTTGCAACATTTTTTCTATTTTTTAATAACATATTGTTAATATGCACAATATTTTTAATTTTTTTGTAATAATTTATGTTTTCTCTTGTTTTTTTATGTGTTTATTATAACATATTACTTATTTTTAATCAATATCTTTCTTTATTTTGTGCATTTTTTTGTTAGTTTGCACACAATTCATACTTGTTTTTCATCCATTTTCCCCTTTTTCTTGTATAAATTCCATAATAAAAGGGTATAAAATAAACCGTCAAAATACTTTTTGGTCATTTTGACGGTTTATTCTATGCCCTCTATTTCCTATCTCTTTTTCACATCCACATCTGTTACAAACCAAAGGAAAAGAAATGCTATGATTGCTATAATAAATACTTTACGTCCATTTCCACTTTGCATTGTTTGAAATATCTTTCCCATAAAAGGGAAATGTATCGCTGCTACTTTTCCTTTTATCTCATCAAACGGAGTAGCACCATCTGCAGTTTGGTTGGCATCTCCCTGTGTATAAACCAGCTGCTGCCCGCTATCAATATCTATAATCCGATGTGTAATAGGTGTTCCTCCATTTTCCATTGTAATAACATCACCTATCTTTAGTGTATCTGCTGCTACTTTTTTTACATAAATTAAACTTCCTACCGGATAGGTCGGCTCCATACTTCCTGTTAATACATTATAAGGTTTATATCCTAAAACCTTTGGTATAAAAAAGATGCCTCCCATTAAAACTATAATTACCAGCATAACAACCGATAACACAATATGTATTTTTTTTATTGCTCCCATAGTAATATTCCTCCCAAATTTTATCTCACTACAATGATTATGACAGCCTTTTTTTAAAGTCATCATATCCAAATTGCTTCACCAGTTCTAATCCTCTGTCTACACTATGCAAATAAATGTGCGGCAGCGGCATCCCATTGAATGTATTATTTTTTACCATGCTGTAGATTGCCATGTCACAAAATAGCAGCTTGTCTCCTATATGAAGAGGATGCTCAAAACTATAGTCGCCTATGATATCACCTGCAAGGCAGGTTGGACCACCTAAACGATAACGATAATATTTCTCTGGTTGTGCTGCCGCCTCTTTTTCTTCTACTGCTCCAATGATATCCGGCCGGTATGGCATCTCTATCACGTCCGGCATATGACAGGCTGCAGATGTATCCAGTATTGCAATACACATTCCGTTTTCTACAATATCAAGTACTTCTGCTACAAGAAACCCTGCATTTAAAGCAATCGCTTCCCCTGGCTCCAGATAGACTTGCAGCTGATATTTTTCCTGAAAAAAATGAATACATTTTTCCAATACTGCAATATCATAATGTTCTTTTGTAATATGGTGTCCGCCGCCTAAATTTATCCATTTCATTTGCTTTAAATATCTTCCAAACTTTTTGTCTACAATCTGAATGGTCCGCTCTAGTACGTCTGCTCCCTGCTCACACATAGTATGAAAATGCAGTCCTTCTATACCTTCTAGCAGATGATCACTTATTTTTTCCAGTTGTTCCAATGTAATGCCAAGACGTGAACCCGTTATGCAGGGATTGTAGATATCGGTTTCTATCTCTGCATATTCTGGATTAATTCGAAGTCCACAACTTATTTTTCTATGAACAGTGAGAATTCTTTGTTTATATTTTTCCCATTGTGCTTTAGAATTAAAAACAATATGGTCTGCTATCTCTAATAACTCTTCTATATCTTTCTCTTTATAAGCTGGACAATACACATGTACTTCCCCGTTTTCCATCTCTTCTCTGCCTAATCTTGCTTCATACAAGCCACTGGCAGTTGTTCCAGTCAAATATTTCCCAATGAGTGGATACACAGAAAACATAGAAAATGCTTTCTGTGCCAACAAAATTTTAGCACCAGTCCGCTTCATCACCCCTGATAGTACCTGTAAGTTTTTCTCTAATAATTCTGTACTCACAATATAAGAAGGAGTTGCTGCTTTCTGACAATACTCTGCCATTTTGTGTTCTATATTATTCTGTTTCATATTCTCACACTTTCTTAGGATACATTGTAACAATTCAGCCATTCCATTCATACCTTATTTTCAGTAGAAAGCACATCTATTGCGGTTGTCCAAATTAGTATTATTTCCCAGAATGGACATTCATTACCAAAAAAATTTACAGTTTGGCTGAGAACACAATAGAACATAAGCCTCTATTGTAAAGAATTATTCATGTCGGGTATCTGCCCTATAGAAACAGTTGTACAATATGCCCTTAGTGAGCAAACTCCCATGTGCATATTGCACAATTGCTTCTGCATGGCTGAACCATTATGATACATTACGTTTTACCAGATATCCATGTATCAGTCTACCAGTTCCGGTTCAAAACTTTCTTTCCATGGCAGTCCAAATTCATTTAATGCTTCCATAAATGGATCCGGATCAAATTCTTCTATATTATACACTCCTGGTTTCTTCCATTTTCCTGTCATTACCATCATTGCACCAAGCATGGCAGGCACACCTGTCGTATATGAAATTGCCTGTGAACCAACTTCTTTGTAACATTCCTGATGGTCACATACATTATAGAGATAATATGTCTTATCTCTGCCATCCTTCTTTCCCTGGAAGATACATCCTATATTAGTCTTTCCAACTGTTCTTGGTCCTAAACTTGCAGGATCCGGCAGCACAGCTTTTAAAAACTGTAATGGTACAATTTGCTTTCCTTCAAATTCTATTGGTTCAATTGATGTCATTCCTACATTTTCCAGACATTTTAAATGTGTCAAATAACTTTGCCCAAAAGTCATGAAGAATCGTATTCTTTTAATGCCTGTGATATTCAGCCCTAAAGATTCTAATTCTTCATGATGTAATAAATACATATCCTTCTTGCCTATTTCAGGAAAGTTATATACTCTCTTAATCTCCATCGGTTTTGTTTCTATCCATTTTCCTTCTTCCCAGTAACTTCCGTTGGCACTTACTTCGCGGATATTGATTTCAGGGTTAAAGTTTGTTGCGAATGGATATCCATGATCTCCTGCATTGCAGTCAAGAATATCAATGTAGTTGATTTCATCAAATTCATGTTTTAATGCATATGCTGAAAATACACCTGTTACTCCTGGGTCAAATCCGCTTCCCAGCAACGCAGTAATACCAGCCTTCTCAAATTTTTCACGGTATTCCCACTGCCATTTATATTCAAACTTTGCGGTATCTAATGGTTCATAATTAGCAGTATCCACATAATCGGTTTTTGTTTCTAAACAAGCTTCCATAATGGTCAAATCCTGATAAGGCAGTGCTAAATTGATTACAATATCCGGTTCCACTTTACGGATTAATGCTGTTAATTCCTCCACATGGTCTGCATCTACCTGTGCTGTTGTAATTTTAGCAGGTTTTTCTCCATTACATTTTCCTTCTGGTGTTTTCTGCCATTGCTCTAATTTTTCTTTTAATGCATCACATTTTGATTTTGTTCTGCTTGCAATACAGATTTCTTCAAATACCTTTGAATTCTGGCAGCATTTGTGTACTGCAACACTTGAAACTCCACCTGCTCCAATGATTAGTGCTTTTCCCATAATAAAATATGCCTCCTTTTTCTTTGCTTTTCTTTGTTGAATCAATTTTATATTGCCAGCAGGATTTCCCGCAATAGTTTACATGCCAATGCTGTTGAGGCTCCTGTCTGGTCATATGGCGGTGATAATTCATTCATATCCATTGCCACAATATTTAACTTAGATACTTTCAAAACTGCATCTAATAATTGCATAAATGATACCCCGCCTGCTTCTGGTGTCCCTGTTCCCGGAAATTCTGATGGATCCAATACATCCAAATCCAATGTGAAATATACTGGTACATTGTCTGTTTTTAATTTTTCTACTGTTTCTTCTAATGTATCAAAATTAAATTTACAGGTAACCACATGTTTCTTGCCCCACTGAAATTCTTCTCTGTCTCCGCTTCTTATACCAAACTGGTATATTTTCCCATCTCCTACCAAATCATGACATCGATGCATGACTGTGGCATGAGAGAGATGTACTCCAAGATATTCTTCTCTTAAATCTGCATGAGCATCAAAATGAATAATATGCAGATTAGGATATTTTTTTATTGCTGCTCTGACTGCTCCTAATGTCACTAAATGTTCTCCGCCTATCATAAATGGTTTTTTTCCATCCTCTAAAATAGCTGCTGTCATTTTCCCGATTTCCTCTAATGCCATATCAGGTGCTCCAAAAGGAAGTTCTAAATCCCCTGCATCAAAAATCTCCATATCCATTAAATCCTTGTCCTGATATGGACTATAAGTTTCTATTCCATAACTTTCGTTTCGAATAGCTGCACTTGCAAAACGGGTTCCCGGACGATAAGAAGTTGTACTGTCAAAAGGTGCGCCAAATAATACTATTCTGCTATCTTTATATTTTGCTTCACAGCCAATAAACGTGTGTATATTTCTATGCATTTTTTAATAGCTCCTTTACATAGTTTGGTATTGCAAATGCTCCCTTGTGTAACTGGGTATTATAATATTTTGTTTCTAATCCCAGCTGCTCCCACTGTTCCGCTTTCACATCCTCTATAGGATGAAGGCCTTTTGATGCAAAACCGAAAAGCCAGTGTCCTGATGGATAGGTTGGAATGTGCATCTGATATACTGTACTAACCGGAAATACAGCACTAATATTCTTATGTGCCCGTTTCATGGATTTTGCATCTTCTTCATAAAAGGGGCTTTCATGCTGGTTAATTAGTATTCCATCCTTCCTTAATGCCTTGTAGCAATTGCCATAAAATTCTCTTGTAAATAGTCCTTCTCCTGGTCCAAACGGATCTGTAGAATCTACAATAATCAAATCATATTCTTCACTGTGTTTTCTTACAAAACGCAGTCCATCTTCATAGTATATATGAAGACGCTCATCTTCTAATTTACATGCTGTCTGAGGAAGATGTTCCCTGCATGCCTGTACTACTTCTTCATCAATTTCCACCATATCAATATGCTGAATAGTTTTATACTTTGTAAGCTCCCGAATGGTTCCTCCATCACCCGCACCAATTACCAGTATCTTTTTAATGTTGGGATTGACTGCCATTGGCACATGAGTAATCATTTCATGATAGATGAATTCGTCTTTCTCTGTTAACATCAGATATCCGTCCAATGTCAGTATTTTTCCAAATTCTTTTGTTTCAAATATATCTATCTCCTGATATCTGCTTTTCCGGCTTACTATCTGTTTCTCCACTTTAATACTGAATTTTACATTTGGAGTATGTTTTTCCGTAAACCATAATTCCATTATGACACCTCCGTTTTTTATTTAATGTCAGGTAATTGCTTATTACTCTAATGTATGTTTGTATTACGGTTCAGCAATTTTAAAACACGCTCTAATCCCTTTCATACACTACATTAATTTGTTCCACTGCCATGTCCTGAGTCCCTGTCATAAGACATCCTTTTTCTTTGGCATATACAATATAATGAATGATTTCTGAGGTTATCAGTTCTCCTGGTGCCAAAATAGGAATTCCCGGTGGATAACACATAACAAATTCTCCACACACCATGTCTTCACTTTTTTCTATGGGCAGCATCTTTTTTTCACTATAAAATGCTTCCTGCGGTGCCATTACCACCTTAGGATTAATATACTCATGATCAAACATGCCGGTTCTGTTTTTTTGATGAAGACGTTTGATTTCTGATAAAGCTGATATTAACCGTTCTATTTCAAGATTCCTGTCTCCTGCTGATACAATAGCAAGTATATTTCCTATATCGCCAAATTCTATCTGGATTCCGTAATCATCTCTTAATAAGTCATAAACTTCTATTCCTGCCAGACCAATATTACAGGTATGAACAGATAATTTTGTTCTGTCAAATGCAAAAATAGTATCACCATTTTCCAGCTCTTCTGCAAATGCATAATATCCACCTAGTTTGTTAATTTCTTCTCTGGCATATTCTGCAAATTCTACTGTCTTTTGGAACATTTCTTTTCCATTCAGGCTTAAATTCTTTCTTGCAATGTCCAAAGAAGACATCAGAAGATAGGAACCACTGGTAGTCTGTGTTAAATTAATGACCTGCCTTACATAATCTGCATTCATGGCTGGTCCACATAGTAATATAGAACTTTGTGTCAGTGAACCTCCAGTTTTATGCATGCTGACTGCCGCCATATCTGCCCCTGCTGCCATAGCACTTACCGGCATATCTTCCCCAAAATAAAAGTGGGTGCCATGTGCTTCATCTACTAATACCATCATATCTGCTTTATGTGCCAGTTCTACAATTTTTTTCAAGTCAGAACAGATACCATAGTAGGTTGGGTTGTTTACCATAACTGCTTTGGCATCCGGATTATGCAGGATTGCCTGTTCTACATCTTTTACTGACATTCCTAACGGGATACCTAATTGTCTATTGGTTCCCGGGTCTATATATACTGGCAGTGCACCACAGACTACTAATGCATTAATTGCACTTCTATGTACATTTCTTGGCATAATAACCTTGTCACCTCTTTGACAGGTAGACATAATCATCGCCTGTACGGCAGCAGTTGTTCCATTCACAATAAAAAATGCTTCTTTTGCACCAAATGCATCTGCTGCTAATTCTTGTGCTTCTTTTATGACTGAAACCGGATGGCAAAGGTTATCTAAAGGTTTCATAGAATTGACATCTATTTTTAATGTGGTTTCTCCTAAAAAATGCTTCAATTCTTTGTTACCTCTACCCCCTTTATGCCCTGGAACGTCAAAATGTGCCATCCGTTCCAAACGATGATTCTCTAACGCCTCTTGTAATGGCATACGCTTTTGAAGCTCTATATTCATGTTTCTTTCCTCCATAAATAAAGTCACTGCAGCGACTACTTACACATTAAAAAATATTTGCCCCGCTGAATATTTCTATCATTTCTTTTCTAAGACTTTCTATAATTTCTTTTTGTCTTTCTTCTGGTATATTATTGACAGTTGTATTAAATAAATAATTTTGTAATTCAATCTCTTTTATAAGCATCTTCGTATGAAAAATATTAGACTGGTACACATTTACATCAATTGCTTCATATTTTTTTAACATTTCTTCGCTAATATAATCCTGTACAGATGTTATTTTATGGTCTATAAAACACTTTTTTCCTAATATGTCCCTTGTAAATCCTCTTACACGATAATCAATGGTAATAATATCTGAATCAAAACTTCCAATTAAATAGTTCAGTGCATTTAAAGGAGATACTTCTCCACAAGTTGCCACATCAATATCTACACGAAAAGTAGAAATTGCCTTCTGTGGGTGATATTCCGGAAATGTATGTACTGTTACATGACTTTTATCTAAATGTGCATGTATCATATCTTTATTGCCTGCTAATATCCCTTTGTTATCTGCCAGTATTCCCTTGTTACAAGAAGTGTCAATATTCTCTTCTGAAATATTGTCTTCGGCAATTAACACATTTACAGATGCTCCCTGCGGTTCGTAATCCTGTTTTGAAATATTTAAAATTCTTGCACCGATTACTTTTGTGACATCACACAAAATCTTTGTCAGACGCTCTGAGTTATATTGCTCATCAATATAGTTAATATATTCTTTCTGTGCTTTCTCACTTTTTGCATAGCACACATCATAGATGTTAAAGCTAAGCGTCTTTGTGAGATTATTAAATCCATACAGAGTCAGTTTATCTTCCAACCTTAACATCACACCCTTCTTTTAAAATATTTCATCCGCTCTTTGAAGGTATTACCAATACCTTTTTACACAGTATTCTTATTATATATCCTATAACACATTTTTACAAGTAAAACCTTTGTTGTGAAATAAATTGTAGTAACAGTTCAGCCATGCAGAAATAATGGTGCAAAGTGCATGTGACTATTCGCAGGCTAGAGCGTGTCTAAATTGTATAACTCAATCGTAACCAGTTTTTATTTTTTTGTAATTTTCTCTTGTCTTTTTCTTAAAATGGCATTAAAATAAAAACTGTGCGGTCTATCGTTACATCCGCATGAAAAGAAATCATACATCTACATAGAATTATATAGTTAGGGAGAGTGTAACATGGTTAATCAGATTGATTTATTTCAAACAAATGGAACTTTACTGTTAAGCCGTAATGATATTAATATTTCCAAAAGTACAGCTGCTAATGAGAGCGTAGATTTTCCTACTGTTTTGGATGCTGCTTATCATGCTTCTTCATCTACAGATACAGATTACAATGATTTGGAGGAAATCTTTGAAAGGGCTGCACAGACTTATAATATATCTGTGGATTTATTAAAGGCTGTCGCAAAAGCGGAATCAGATTTTGATCCAAACTGCGTATCCTCCAGTGGTGCTATGGGTATTATGCAGTTAATGCCGGGAACCGCCAAAGAACTTGGTGTAACAGATGCATTCGATCCGGAGCAGAATATTATGGGAGGAGCAAAATACCTTGCTGAAAATCTAAAAATATATAATGGAAATGTATCCCTTGCTCTGGCTGCATATAATGCAGGACGTGGAAATGTATCAAAATACGGAGGAATACCACCATTTAAGGAAACCCAGAACTATGTCCAAAAAATATTGGGCTATATGGGTGGAACTATTGATGTTCCTGACATAGCAGTAAACACATCTCAGATGGTATCGGCTGCAACAGATCAACAATATCTGCTCAAGCAGCTGAAAAATGCTTCAGAGCAATTATCGTCACAATCTGCAATTTCATATACTTTATTAAATAATCTTGTTCTATAGAAATCTCACCTTAGAGCGTGTTTGAAACAAAGCGGATATCGTGCATAAAACTTTCAAGTTTGTTTATGTACAATATCCGCTTTTGTATTAAAAATAAACTCTCCATCTGCAAGAATGGATATTTATTCCTGTTTTACTTGATTTGCTGCTGTACTACAGACAGCAAAAACCTTCTTAATCAATTCCCCCTATTTCATTTACTGCTTTTTGTGTTTCTTCTTTAACTGTCCCGTTCCGCCTTCTACTACCCCATCGTGCCTTAACACAGAAAAAATAGTTCCAATGAAACATCTACAATCAAATAAAAAACTCATTTTTTTTACATAGACACCATCTAACCGTGCTTTCACATCAATAGGAAGCTCATCTCGTCCATTTATCTGTGCCCATCCTGTTAACCCTGGCAGGATGTCATTTGCACCATATTTGTCTCTTTCCTCTATCAAATCATATTGATTCCATAAAGCTGGACGTGGACCAATCATGCTCATATCTCCATTCAGTATATTAAAGATCTGTGGCAGTTCATCCAAACTTGTTTTTCGCAAAAATTTCCCTACTTTTGTAATATACTGCTCAGGATTATCTAACAGATGTGTCGGACAATCTTTTGGAGTATCAATGCGCATTGTGCGGAATTTCAGTATTTTAAAATGTTTTTTATGGATTCCTACTCTTTTTTGTTTAAAAAAAACAGGACCTTTACTGTCTAATTTAATGGCCAGCGTTAATCCAATTAGGATTGGCCATAAAACAAGTAATGCCAAAGCAGCTATAAAAAAATCTATTTTTCTTTTTATGTTTATATACATACTCTCCTGCTGCTCAAAATACAAACAAATGTCCCTCATATCAAGGTTGTACTGCTTCACTGTGTATACTTGTGTGGTTACAACCACACACTACTTACCATCTGGAGCATAGGTCTGAATATGCGGTACTATTTGTTTCTGGATATCTTGTCTGGCAGCTTCTCCTTTCCTTTTGAAATCTCTCAGTTATATGGCTGATAAGTTGGCACAATTTGTGTTACCATTTCTTTGATATCTTCTCTTTCTTCTAAAACAGCATTCTCTATTTCCTCTAACTGTTTCAAAAATTCTTCTTCATCAAATTCAATTGGTTTCCCAATAAATATCAATTTATTTTTTGTTTGTTGAAGACCTTCCTCACTCATCAGCAGTTCTTCATATAATTTTTCTCCTGGACGAAGTCCTGTAAATTTGATATCAATATCAACATTGGGTATATATCCTGACAAACGGATTAAATTCTTTGCCAAATCTAATATTTTTACCGGTTCTCCCATGTCCAATACAAATATTTCTCCACCATGTGCATAAGTTCCTGCCTCTAAAACCAATGATACTGCTTCAGAAATAGTCATAAAATAACGAATAATATCCGGATGTGTAACTGTAACCGGCCCGCCATCTTTAATCTGCTGCTTAAATAATGGGATAACACTTCCGTTGCTTCCCAAAACATTTCCAAAACGTACTGCTACAAATTCTGTACTGTATTTGCGGTTGTACATTTGAATAATCATTTCGCACATTCTCTTAGAAGCACCCATAATATTAGTAGGGTTTACAGCTTTATCTGTTGATATCATAACAAACTTCTCAATCCCATATTCTCCTGCAAGCCCTGCTGTTTTATATGTTCCTAATACATTATTTTTGATGGCTTCATTGGGACTGTCTTCCATTAATGGTACATGTTTATGTGCTGCTGCATGATAGACAATCTGTGGATGGTATGTTTTGAAAATATATTCCATACGTTTTGTATTTCTTACTGATGCAATCAAAACAATCAAATTCAGATCAGGATAATCTCTCCATAGTTCCTGCTGTATATCATAGGTGGTATTTTCATAAATATCTACAATAATTAATTGTTTTGGCAGCTTAGATGCAAGTTGACGGCATAACTCGCTTCCAATCGAACCGCCGCCTCCTGTTACCATAACAATTTTATCCTCTATATACCCTGTAATTCCATCTAAATCAATCTCAATCTGCTCTCTTCCCAGCAAATCCTCTACTTCCACTTCTCTTAATTTGCCTGTATTGACTTCACCATTGATTAGCTGGTATACACCAGGTAATATCCTTACAGAACATCCTGTTTCCTGGCATATCTGTAAAATTTCCTTCTTTTGTTTTGGTGTAGTGGTTGGTATTGCAACTATAATTTCATCAATATCATATACATGTACATTCTCTACAATACTTGTGCGATTGCCAACAATAGGAATCCCCTGTAGATATTTTCCTATCTTGTTTTCATCATCATCAATCATACAGATTACTTTATTGTTAAGATGGCTGCTGTGGACCATTTCCTTTAACATCATTCTGCCTGCTTCACCGGCACCTATAATCATGGTTCTTTTAATATATCCCTTTTGCCGCAGCATCCTGCGGCGTTCGTTGATATAACGCAGCCCTCTGTACGCAAAACGCTCCGCAATTAAACACAATGTCAAAAAAATAGGGGATAACACCCAGAAACTTCTCGGCATATACTGTCCAGTAATTTTAATCCCCAGATAGTGAACAGTTGTAGATGTGATGGAAGCAAAAATAATATACCATATTTCCTGTGCACTAGCATATCTCCATAAACTTTTGTATAGACGAAAAATCCAGAAAATAATCAAATTACAAACTGTATATATTGGCATATAAGAAAATAATATATTCAGATATTTCATCTCTATAGCTGAATATCTAAATTCAAAACGTATCCATAATACAAATAATGACACAGCATGCATAATAATGATATCTGCTAATATAAGCAGTGCAACTCTGGCTTTTTCATTTTCGTTTTTTATGAATCTTCCCATGTTATGCCCCCTATGCATTTAAGACATTACCATTTTAACTCTTTATATTCTCTGCTTTTATCTCTTGTAATTAATTCTTCTGTTGCTTCTAAAGCAGATTTTCCATCAAACAACACTTCATTAATTTTTTCTACAATTGGCATAGACACCTTATATTTTCCCGCCAATTTTAATGCTGCTTTTGCTGAGTAGACACCTTCTACAACCTGCTTTACTTCATCCATTGCCTCCTGCATTGTTTTTCCTTGTCCAATCAAATAACCTGCATTGTGATTCCTGCTATGGTTACTTGTGCATGTTACAATCAAATCACCAATTCCTGACAACCCGCTAAAAGTCTCTTTTTTTCCACCCATTGCAACTCCCAGTCTTGTCATTTCAGCAATTCCTCTTGTAATCAATGCAGCTTTTGTATTATCTCCAAATCCAAGTCCATCTGCCATCCCCGCTGCCAGTGCAATTACATTTTTTAGGGAAGCACCTAATTCAATTCCAATCACATCCGGACTGGTATATACCCTGAAATGATTGTTCATAAATATTTCCTGTATAAAATATGCACTCTGGCTGCTCTCTGCTCCTACTACAACAGTTGTTGGAATTCCTATACTTACTTCTTCTGCATGGCTTGGTCCTGATAACACAGCAATATCCTGTTCTGGCAATTCTTCTTTTAAAACATCTGACAAGGTGTATAATGTTTCTTCTTCTATTCCCTTTGCTACATTGACAATTTTCTGCCCTTTCGGAATAAAGGATGAGGCTGATTTTGCAGTGTTCCTCACATATGGGGATGCCACAGAAAATACAATTAAATCTTTTTTCGTACAAGCCTCTTTTAAATCTCCTGTAACTTTTATATTTTCTGGTAATTTTACCCCTGGCAGACGATCTATATGTTCTCTATTTTTCTGTAACATTGTAATTTCTGCCTCTAATGCAGACCATAATGTAACTTCATGTCCATTATTAGCCAATACTATTGCCAATGCTGTTCCCCAGCTTCCTGCTCCTAACAAACTTACCTTATACATTTCTATCACCTTTCTTTTCTAGTTTAAAACGTTTCAAAATTCCAAACATTTTTTGGTATTTTATCCATTCACATTTTTTTCACCGAGTTTTCTTTCGTTTCCATGTATTAATCGCACAATATTTTCTCTATGCTGCACATATGCCAATATTGTAAATAATAAACTGACAATTAACATCATGATAAAATGTGAACTATCCCTATGAAACAAGATAGTATTAACAGGCAGGTACAATGCACTAATGAGCGAACCAACCGAAACATAACGTGTAACAGCTACAACTGCTATAAACAGTACAAGTCCAATTACAATGACAGTCCAATGGGCAATACATAATGTTACACAAGCAGTTACTGCAATTCCTTTTCCACCTTTAAAATTCAACCAAAATGGATAATTATGTCCTAATACTACTCCTAACCCAGTCAGCATCCCCATTAAGATAGAAATATCTGGATTATTACGAAAAAGATATCTGACAATCAGTATCGGTATGGCTGCCTTTAGTACATCTCCTAAAAATGTAACTGCTGCTGCTTTCTTTCCTAATGTTCTTAATGTATTAGTAGTGCCAAGATTCCCGCTGCCTTCTTTTCTAATGTCAATATGATAGATTTTTCCAGTAAAATATGCACTAGAAAAACACCCAAAGCCATATCCGGCGGCCAGACAAATAATAATATAAATAATACCCACTAACTACGCTTCCTTTCGTTCCCGTATAATAAATTTCAGAGGAGTACCTGCAAAACCAAAAGCCTCTCTGATTCTATTTTCAATATATCTAGTATATGAAAAATGCATTAGCTTTTTATCATTTACAAAAATAACAAATGTTGGTGGTTTTACTGCTACCTGAGTCATATAAAAAATTTTCAATCTTCTTCCTTTATCAGAAGGAGGCTGCTGCATTGCAACTGCTTCTGATAAAATCTCATTTAAGACACCTGTCGCAATTCTCATAGCATGATTTTGAATCACCATTTCGATGATATCAAATATTTTATGCAGACGTTGTCCTGTCTTTGCTGAAATAAACATAATCTCTGCATAGGGCATGAATGATAATGTTTCCATTACCTTATTTCTAAATTTATAAATCGTTTTATCATCTTTTTCAATGGCATCCCATTTGTTGACACATATAATAATACCTTTCCCTTTTTCATGGGCAATACCAGCGATTTTTGCATCCTGCTCTGTTACTCCTTCTGTTGCATCAATCAAAAGCATTGCTACATCTGCACGTTCCACTGCTGTTACAGTACGAATCACACTATATCGTTCTATATCTTCTTTGACTTTGCTTTTTCTACGCAGCCCTGCTGTATCAATAAACACATATTCCTTTTCATTTCGTTTTACTGTAGTATCTATGGCATCTCTTGTGGTTCCCGCAATATCAGATACGATTACTCTGTCTTCCCCTAATAATTTATTAATTAGAGAGGATTTTCCCACATTAGGTTTTCCAATAATGGCAATCTTAGGTCTTTCATCCTCCGCTTCATCCTCTTCTGCTACCTGAAAATGCGATACAACCTCATCCAACATATCACCAATCCCGAGTTTTCCACTTGCAGAAATGGGAACAGGCTCACCAATCCCAAGATTATAAAATTCATATACATCTGGCATAAACTTTTCAAAATTATCAACCTTATTTACAACTAAAATAACTGGTTTATGAGATCTTCTCAACATATCTGCTACTTTAGAATCTGAATCTACCAGCCCCTGCCTCACATCTGTAAGAAAAATAATCACATCTGCTGTATCAATGGCAATCTCTGCCTGCTGACGCATATGGGATAGAATCAAATCTTTACTCTCCGGCTCAATGCCGCCTGTGTCGATTAATGTAAATTGATAATTCAGCCATGTCACATCTGCATAGATACGATCTCTTGTTACACCAGGATAATCTTTTACAATGGATATCTTTTCTCCTGCCAACATATTAAATAGCGTAGATTTTCCGACATTGGGCCTTCCAACCACTGCTACAATTGGTCTACTCATATTTGTTCCTCCATTTTCTATATAATAAACTATTTTTTTATCATTGTATGTATTACTTTTCTCTAAGAAACTGTTAAGAAATAACAGTAATAGTGCGCAGGATTTTTCTTCGAGAGTGCCGCTCAAAAACCAGGCACATAGCGGGCTATGTAACTGATTTTTGAGTAGTGCTATCAAAAAAAGACAGCAATATGAAATGTTATTCCTTAACAGTTCCTAATCAGTCATAATTACTATCTAGAGCCATACTATTTATAGTTTGCCCAAATTACATTCTGAACAAAAAATTATGAACCAGCTGAATTGTAATCAATAATATTACGAAAAAAAGACGTTCCATCTGATTGTACAATACGAATAGGAATTTGTAAAGCATTTTCCAAATCATCTACTGTAAGATCATCTAATAATACGCACTCTCCGCTTCGGAGCATAACATCCGGAAGTAAAAGATAATCTCCTAATTTTTCTCCTGTCAGTTGTGCAAGAATATCCTGTCCAGTAATCAAACCTGCCACTGTAATATCCTCACCAAAAAAATCATTACGAATTGGATAGATATAAACTTCTAAATGGGGGTATTTTTTCTTCATTTCTTCCACCAATTCCTGCAATATTGGTGCAGCCAGTTTTCCTGTTGCAAGCGACAATTCTCTTCTCTTATTATCTCCTGCCGCCTGGTTTATCTCCTCATGTACTTCATCTATAAGGGAACGTACCATTCCTACACCGTTTTCAATCTGGCCATATCCTTCATAATAGTCTTCCTCTGGTATAGGCAGTTCACCTACAATAAACCACTCGTCACTAGCATGTACAAAACGTGTACCCAGTTCCTGCAAATACTTATTTTGGTATTTCTGAATCAATTCCACTACTTTTATGGAATCCTCTTTACCAAATTTTTCAAGTGGTTCCAATCCTTCCCTGTATTTTGTAAGTCCCACTGGTACTACTGAAAGACTTTGCATGTATGGATAATATTTTACCAGTTCTTCTATTGAACGCTCTAATTCTTTTCCATCGTTTAATCCTTTGCATAATACAATTTGGCTGTTCATTTCTATTTGATTCTCATAAAAGCGTTTCAAATGTTTTAAAGCATCTCCCGCAAAACGATTATGAAGCATTTTACACCTTAATTCCGGATTCGTAGTATGAACAGAAATATTAATAGGAGATAATTTATATAAGATAATACGTTCAATATCTTTTTCCTTCATATTTGTTAATGTAATATAATTTCCTTGCAAAAAAGATAATCTTGCATCATCATCTTTAAAATACAACGTTTCCCTCATTCCAGGAGGCATCTGGTCAATAAAACAAAATACACATTTATTACAACAGGAACGGTACTTGTCCATCAATCCTTCATCAAAAACGACTCCCAAATCTTCCTCATAATCTTTTTCAATTTCTAATTCCCATTCTTCTCCATTTTTCTTTTCCACTAAAATTGTCAGGTAAGAATCATTTACATAAAAATGATAATCAAAAACATCCTCTATTAAATTATCATTAATACTAAGTAGTTTATCACCTGGTTCTAATTCTAATTCTTCTGCAATACTGCCTGGTTCTACTTCTTTTATAATATGATATTTTTCCACAATTTTCATCCATTCTTCCTTATTTCAAACCTAAAAGAACGTAACAGTTCAGCTAGCACTGGCCTGTTACAGTTAAGAGCAAGCTTAAGCACGCAAATTGCTCCCAGCCATGCCTAATTTTCACTTTTGTATGGTCTTGCACAGCAAAGTGTGCAGTCCTGCCTGAACTGTTACAAAAGGACTGCCTTACCAAATAAAGTTCTAAAGCGTGTTTGAAAATTCATTGCCCCAATCTGCACGCCCCTCTTTGCGTGTATATTTGGTCCAAATTCATTCAATGTAGCCCGCTACACCCCATGAATTTGGACCAAATCCCCCACAAATTGTGACGCACATCTTGTAACAAGCAATTTTCAAACACGCTCTAGTAATAGGGCAGTCCTTTCTATAAATTTTTGAAAATCTTATTCTGCTGTTTCTGTTGCTACTGGAGTTTCTGTCTCCAACGGAGCTGTAATTTTTGCATTATCAGCAATCAACTCTTCTACTTTGTAAGTCAAAAAGTCCTCTCTTAATCGTTCTTCTGTAATTCTTTCTACTACATCTTCATCTTTTTCATAACCATATGCTTTACGAATACCTGTTACACCATTCTTATAATCTTCTTCTGTTACTGTAATATTTTCTATCTCAGCAATTTTCTTTGCTGCCATACGCTTTTTCGCTTCTGTTCTTGCGGATACTTCTGCTTCCTTTTCAAAATCTTCCATTGTATACCCCAAATTGGTTACATAATCCTCTAATTCCATACCATAATATTGTGCTGTCTGTGTATAATAATCTGTCATTTCCTGTTTTAAAGATTCCACTTCTGCTTTCTCAAAAGACTTTACTACAGCATTATCTACAGCAACTTCCCAGCATGCGTTCCATTTCGCAAGTTTAATCTGCCATTCCTTATGAGATAACAAATCAGCTTTAATACCTGCCTTATACTCATCAACAGTTTTATATTCTGTATTCTGTGCTACAAAATCATCTGTTAATTCTGGTGTTTTTTCTACACGGATAGAATTCACTTTCACTTCAAAGACTACTTTTTGTCCTGCCAGTTCTTCATTATTATAGTCTTCCGGGAAAGTCAGATCTAAGTTTTTTGTTTCCCCAATTTTCACACCAATCAATCCATCTTCAAAACCATCAATAAATGTGCCTGAACCAATTGTTAAATCATAGCCTTCTGCTGTACCTCCATCAAAAGCCACTTCATCTTTTGTTCCTTTATAATCAATATTGACAATATCACCATCTTTTACTGCTCTGTTTTTAATCTCCTTGCTGGTCTTATGATTTGATAATAAAGTGCTCACTTCTGCTTGTACTTCATCATCTGTAACTTCTGCCTTGTCTGTTGTTTCTGCATATTCCACAGTAATTCCTTTGTAATCGCCTAACTCAATCTCACCTGCATCACCTGCTTCTGCTGCAAGAAGTTCTTTTGTTTGTGCATCATCGGTTGCTTCTACCTTAGCATCTTCACCAGAACCATCTTTTCTATTGCTTCCACAAGCAGATGCAGCCAATGTAAGGCTCAATAATAAAGTTAATAATACTACTCTTTTTTTCATTTTCTTTTCCTTTCCATTTTATCTTTCATAATATATTACGAACTACCCATTGTCTGAATCCGACAAGCATCCTGCCTTGTAAACTTTATATCCCACAAGACACGCACTTACCTGCTATCTCCACAGACAGTAATTCAGGGTATTTCATGCTCTATGAAACTTGTTTCCAAACCACTCTTTCTTTTATAACATATTTTACTATAAATGAAAAGCCTTTTGTAAAAAATTCATACTTTTTTCATGTTTTAAAACAACAATTCAACCATAAGGAAATAAGGGTGAAAGAAAAAAAGAAGAAAGGAAAATATGCAGACACATATCTTTCACCCTTTGTGTTTGCCCCTGCCAAATACAAGAGAGTATGTGTTTGACAGGCTTGGTGAAAATGATGCAAAATACATGTAGGTGCTTGCACACTAGAGTGTGTTTGAAAATTCATTACTGGAATCTGCATGCCCCACTTTGTGTGCTATCTGCCCCAAATTTAATTGATGCAGCCCGCTACAACTCATAAATTTTGGAACAAATCCCCCACAAATTGTTACAAAATGTGCACTATGATTTGCGAGGGATTTGGACTAAATTCATAAGGTGTATCAGGCTGAATTGAGTAAATCAAGGCAAAAATATACATACCTTATCAGACAAAGGCCGCCAGTCCGGATGGTATCCCGGATGGGTACGCAAAGTGGGATATGCAGATTGCAGCAATGAATTTTCAAACACGCTCTAGGAACACTTTGCACCAAAAAATATAGATGAAATGGCTGAACTGTTATATTTTATGATACCGACTTAATTTTTAAAAAGCCACATAAATTCCCCCTATGTCCATTTGTCTTACGGTGTGAAAATAGAAGATCTGAATTGCAGCAGGTACATACATTTGATATTGTAATATTCCCTTCAGGTATTCCTGCTTCCATTAAAATATAGCGGTTCGCTTCCCATAAATTTAACTGGTATTTCTCATCTTTTTTCTTATCTAATACAGTTTTTAATTGCACTTTATTTAGTATTTTCATAAATTCTTCTGCTACATCTCTGCTTACCTCATAGCAGTCCTGACAAATAGACGGACCAATGACAGCAATGATATCTTCTGGCTTTGTTCCAAATTCTTCCTTCATTTTGTCTACTGTCTTCTTTCCCATTTTTCCCACTGTACCTCTCCACCCCGAATGACTAAGACCGATCGCTTTTCGTTTTGTGTCCACAAAAAACAATGGCACACAATCTGCATACGATGTGCACAGAACAATTTCCTTTGTATCTGTAACCAATCCATCAATTGCTTCTAATTTTTTTCCTGCCAGATTCCTTCCTTGTACATCTTTTTCGGTTGCATGGTAAACAACTGTATCATGAACCTGGTCTGATAATACTAACTGTTCCATATCCATTTCCAGCACTGTACAAATTCTTTTATAATTTTCATCCACATTCTCCTTCTGGTCGCCTCTGGTATAACTTAAATTCATGCTGGAAAATTCTCCCTCGCTTACTCCTCCAATCCGGGTAGAAAAGCCATGTTGGATAAAATCAATTTGCTCTAATACTGGAAATTTAATATAACAAACTTCCCCCTTCTGGTGCAGCACTCCATTCTGTGCTCTATGATGTATAAATTTTAATTCCATTCCCTTCAAACCTTTCTTTTTCATAATATATCTGATACATCAAATGCATCTTTAATGACCTTTATTTTCTCTCCCAGAATTACCACTACATCAAAACGACATGGTGTTTCTTCTGAAAAACCATGCCTTAACATATAATACTGTGCTGTATGATACATTGCTTGTTGTTTCTTTGGGGTAATTGCTTCTTCAGGCATTCCCTGTTCTGCGGTGGCACGATATTTTACCTCCACAAATACAAGATATCCTTCATTTTGGGCAACAATATCAATTTCCCCACCTCTATGGTAGAAGTTCTGCTCTATCATTTTATATCCATTCTGTTCTAAATATTTTCTTGCCAATGCTTCTTTTTCAAAACCTATGCTTCTTTTATTCTTCAAATATAACTCCTTTCTTTTCACTTTTGCTTATTATGCGGTCATATTATTCATATCTTTCTAGAGTGTGTTTGAAAATTATATGTATCACAATTTGTGGGGATTTGTTCTAAATTCATGAGGTGCAGCGGGCTGCATTGAATGAATTTGAGGCAAATACACATACTTTATCGGACAAAGTTATTTCCCTTTATCCATTTTTGATTTGATGTTATCCATGCTATCCACGAATACCAAAATCTCTGCCACCACCTCATACAGTTCCTGAGGAATATATTCTCCTATCCCTAATTTTGACAACACTCCCGCAACTTTTTCATCTTCATGGATAGGCACATTATTTTCTGCTGCTACTTCTAGAATTTTTTCTGCCACATAGCCTTTTCCTGTTGCCACCACTTTTGGTGCTTCTTCCTCTGGTGTATATGACAATGCCACAGCCGTTTTATTACGGTCATGTTCCTGCTTACTTTCTCCCATTTGACATGCCTCCTTCCGTTACTCCATTTTGGCAACAGTTCAGCCCACCTGGACTGTTACTCATTTTGCACAAAATGTCCAATAAAACTTTTTCTATGTATTGGACATGGTCCAAATTCTTTTAATGCTTCTATATGCTCTTGGGAACCATAGCCTTTGTTACTGCTAAAATGATATTGCGGATATATTTTATCATATTCTACCATCATACGATCTCTGGTCACTTTTGCAATAATACTCGCTGCTGCAATAGAAACACTTTTTGCGTCTCCTTTTACAATCGCAATTTGCTTTGTATGAACTTCTGGAATAATTACTGCATCATTCATTAACATATCCGGTTTCACAGACAAATTATCAATTGCTATACGCATTGCCTGATAAGTTGCCTGCAGAATATTAATATCATCTATGGTTTCTGGTGAAACGATTCCAACACTTGCTGCAACAGCCTGCTCCATAATTACAGCATATAATTCCTCTCTTTTTCTCGCAGAAAGCTGTTTCGAATCATTTAAATACAAAATTTCCTTATCTTTTGGCAAAATTACTGCACCTGCTACAACGGGACCCGCAAGAGGGCCTCTTCCAGCTTCATCTATTCCGCATATATGCATATATTCTGCATATTTGTGTTCAAATTCTTTCATTTTTTCTGTACGTGCCAATTCTTTCTTATAATCATCCTGCAGTTTATTTGCTTTTTTTATCAAGTTCTGTACACCTGTTCTTTCATCTTGTGCATACTTTTTTATAAATTCATCCATCGCCAATGGTGCAATGGTGTCTAATTCCTTTTTTATTTCTGCTATCTTTTGTTTTTCCACTCTTTTGCCCCTTTTTCTCTCATAGAATTTCCATCATTTTCCAAAAATCTATATTCTTTTTAATCTTCTCTTTGTCTGAATACCAACCTGCATAAAAACTCTTTCTTCACTCTATCGTTCCCACATTTTCTAAAGGATAAAACCGAAAAAATGCTTTTCCTATAATATCTTCTTTTTTTACCATTTTCACACTATCTGACCTGCTGTCAGTGCTATGATTTCTATTATCTCCTAATACAAAATACTCATCTGCATTTACCACAACCGGGTCCGTTGCAAGTCCACTTTCCAGCATGGGTTCATGCTTGGTATTTTCTTCTAACTGTCTCCCATTAATATAGACATAACCATCTATAATTTGAACAGTCTCTCCTGGCAGCCCGATAATTCTTTTGATATAGTCATCATCACTACTGACAGAAAATACAACTATATCAAACCGTTTTGGTTCATTAAAACGATATGATAGTTTATCAATAATCAGACAGTCATCAGTATATAATGTACTCTCCATAGACTCTCCATCTACACGTGTATGTGTTCCTACATAAGTATTAATTAAAAACGCAATTCCAAGTGCCAATGCAATACAAAATATGCTTTCAAGCAAATTTTCAAGTATAGTTCCTGACATTGAACTCTCTTCCCTTTGCTTTCTGTTTTCATAGTTTCCTGATGGCACAAATATTTTTGTATGCTCCTTAATTGCTGAAGATAATGCTGTCAGCTTCATTTTTTCTTTTTTTTCTTCCTGACTTAATTCTTTTTCATAGAGTTGTGGTTCATAATACTTTTTTATATCCTTACAGAATTCTAAACTATCCGCAATCTCCTCTTCATTGTACATTTTATCACACCTCGGTTAATCTGTTATCCTATTCTCTTATTTCTCCCTGTTTTGTATTATGCATTCTCCCTTGCAAATTCCAAAGTAATTTTCCCCAAACGTCCATTTCTAAAATCATCCATTAAAAATACTGCCGCTTTATCATAATCCCACTGATTCCCCTTTATTTTACAACTTCTTTTTATTGCAATCTGTTCTAATATTTGTGCTGGTTCACAGTCTTCATCTACATCATATTTCTCTGACAATATTCCCCGATAATTTTCACACATGAACTTTATAAATTCGAGAGATAACTCTGTCACATTTAAAATTTCTTCTTTAATAGAACCAATAAATGCTAATCTCAATCCTACTGCCTGGTCTTCAAATTTAGGCCATAAAATACCTGGTGTATCTAATAATTCTACATTCTTGTTTAACTTAATCCATTGTTTTCCTTTTGTCACACCTGGCTTATTTCCTGTTTTTGTGCAGGCCTTTCCTGCAAAACTATTAATAAAGGTGGATTTTCCCACATTTGGTATTCCCACAATCATAGCCCGAATTGGACGATTGATAATTCCGCGTTTTCTATCTCTCTCTATCTTTTCTTTACAGGCTTCCATAATAACCTGCTGTACTGCTTTTACACCAGTCCCTCCCTTTGAATTAACAAGTGACACATAATACCCTTTTTCTTCAAAATATCTTTTCCACTCTTCTGTTTCCTTTTTATCAGCTAAATCATTTTTATTTAAAAGCATGATACGAGATTTATTTTTTGCCAAATCGTCAATATCCGGATTTTTACTGGATACTGGTATTCTGGCATCTACCAGTTCAATTATAACATCAATTAACTTAATATCCTCCTGCATCTGCCGCCTGGCTTTTGTCATATGTCCCGGGTACCATTGAAAATGCATTTTTGTATCCTCCTATGTTTATTTTCATCCATTCTTCCAACTTTATCTAATGCTGCTCCTTGTCTGTTCTATATAAAAGTTTATATACCAGACATTTTTCTATGAAAGTACCCTTTTTGCTTTAGCAAAAAACTGAATTCAGGTATTCCGACATGCATTTCATAATTTTCATTTATGGTGGTGCACTAAGGATGCATGGAGGTTTTTAACAGCTCAGCCATGCCATTCATACCTCATTTTCAGTGCAAAGCACATCTGTTATGGTATGCCGAATGGGTATCATTTCTCAGAATATACTATTGTTACCAAAAAATTTACAGCTTGGCTGGTAAATTATTGTATGAAAGCAAATTTAGGCTTAATGGAAACCAGAACTTTGCCTACAATTTCTTTTTTATAAATAATTCCTACACTTGAATATCTGCTGTCCTCACTTTTATTGCGGTTATCCCCTAATACAAAATATTCTCCCTTTTCTAATGTCAATTGCTCATCTGCCAAGCCTTCTGTAATAATTGGTTCTACATCCATCTTTTCTTTCAAAGGTTCCCCATCAATATACACATTGCCATCAATCACCTGTATTGTTTCTCCAGGAAGTGCTATTACCCTTTTTATGTTGTAATAATTATGTTCATCTCCACTTTTTTTGAATACAATAACATCATTTCTTTTTGGCTTTCCTATCAAATACGATATTCTATTCGCAATTACTTTTGTATCCTGCACAATGGCGGGTTCCATTGACATATCCCACATTGTAGTTTTCTGCAATAAAAATGTGGTAATCATAAATGCCAAAAATACAGCAATACTTGTTCCTATCAATAAAATAACAAGTTCTCTTAATATACTATTATTATGTATTCGTTCGCCTTCGTAATTATATTTCATTTTAAGCTCTAACCTTTCTTATGTTTTCTACTCTTTATTTTACTTCAATCTGAGAGAGAATTCAATGGAAGATTTTGCAAATAATAAAACGGTGCAAACTACTTGAATAGATTTGCACCGTTTTTACTTATATTTTTATTTCAAATTTCAAAATATTATTTTGCATCAAAATACATTTAACTATATTGTTTAAGCAGTAACTGTAACAATATTCAATTCATATGTTTTAACTGTACCATCTACAAAATAAACTTTTAATTCTTTTCTATCATCCACTACAATAACTTCATGTTTCTCAACTGCTACATCTTCAGTAGAATCAGCTTCCACTCTGAAAGAATCAGTTACTATAGCACCTGCTGTTACAGAACTTGCTGTCACTGCAATTGCATCTCCTGAAACAACTTCTACTTCAATAGATGCTGGTGTAACAGCAGTAACTTTAATTGCATAACCAGTAGCTGGTGATGATGGATTTTCAGTTGGTGTGCTTGGATCTGCTGATACAGCTGGACCTGATGATACACTTGGATCTGCTGATACAGCTGGACCTGATGACACTGTTGTGCCACCACCTGTGTTTCCACCTGTACTTCCACCTGTGTTTCCACCTGTACTTCCGCCTGTGTTTCCACCTGTACTTGTTCCATCTGTAGTAGCTGTTCCGCCTGCTGCAACTGGTTTACCTGCAACAACAGTTCCTGTTACATCACTTCCTACAGTAACTGTAGTTTTTACGCTATTTGCAACTGTACAATCATTACCATTAATTTGTGTTGCTGTAATAGCTCCTGTTCCAGCAATCTGAGCCTTACTAGCATTACATGTTACAGCTGCAACATTTCCGTCTACAGTTAATTTAGTACTTTCTGCTTTTTCAGCAATTACAATATTATCAACTTTTGCAGTTTTGTCTACTGTTAATGCAGTATTTGCTGCTTCTACAACGATTTCTGTTACAATTCCTGTCACTACTACTTCTGAACTAGCAGCTGCTTCTGCTACAACAAGTTTTTCTACAGATGTTGCGATAGAAACAGAAACTTTCTTAGAAATATTTACAGAACCAATCTTCTTTTCTGCAGCTCCCTCAATTTTAACATCTGCAAATATTACAATTGCTGTGATTACAGTCTTAGCTGACAATCTAAGAGTTGGTATTTTATCATTTGCAAATGCTTTTACACTTAAAGAAGCAACTGCTGAACCCTCTATCACTTCTACATCTGCTACAGCTGCATTCTTCGCTTCTACTATATATGCAGCTCCTCCATGCATTGTAAGTTTATTTATCTTTACACCATCTTCTAATGTAATTACAGTTCCATCACCAACATTAGCAGCAATAGTAAGTTTATCATATTCTCCTGTAACACTAACTTTTCCATCTTTCACATCTGCAGCTGTAATTGTTTTTACTTCTGTAGATGGAGTAAATGGTTCATCTGGTGTTTGTGTTTCGACTGGTGGTGTCTGTGTTGCACCTGGTGTTGTTGAACTTGGTACTGTTGGTGTTGGTACTTCTGTTGCACCTGGTGTTGTTGAACTTGGTACTGTTGGTGTTGGCACTTCTGTTGCCGGTATCTGTGTTGCTGTTGCATCTGTTACCTTTACTGTTAATACAGCTTTCTTATTTGAGCCATCCTGCGCTTTTACAGTAATTTTTGCTGTACCAGCTTTCTTTGCTGTCACTTTACCTTTTGAACCTACTTTTGCAACAGCCTTCTTATTTGAAGTATAAGTTACCTTCTGTACAGCTTTTGCAGGAGCTACTGTTTTCTCAATCTTATATGTATCACCTACGTTTAAAGAAACTGTATTTTTCTTTAAAGTAATAGATTTTACTGCTTTCTTAACTGTTACCTTACATTTTTTTATAATAGTTTTCTTTTTGTAAGTTAATTTTACATTAATTACTGCTTTGCCTACTTTTTTACCTTTTACATATCCCTTTTTCGTTACGGTTGCGATTTTTTTATTTTTGGATACATAAGTAACTTTTGTTTTTGCAGGAACATTTGTTACTGCTATTTTTTGCTTATAACCTACTCCCACTTTCATTGTTTTTGTTACTGTAGCTTTTGCCTTTGTCAATTTTGTTACTGCAGCATCAGCCTTTGTTGCATCTACTATTGCACTTGATGTGACTGCCATTACAGCTGCCATTCCCATTGCCATAGCTTTTTTCTTGAAATATTTGTTCATGAATATTTCTCCTTTCAAATCTTTTTCTGTTTTCTTTCCCTTTTGTTGCCACCATTCAGATTATTTTTTATATGTTCTACAACAAATCAACCGCAAAACTTATCGTAAAACAATAAACTTTTGAATGATGAAGTTGTAAGAATATCAATGATCATTCTATTCTTATTATGAAATGAATCCTACTTTTATAGTTTATCATTTCCATAATCCATATTGTATTACTTTTGTTTGCATTTGTCAATTATTATAATAGCATTTCTTGTTTTTCCCATTTTTGTAAAATTTTTGTCTTTTTGCAAAATTTATTGTTTCTTTTTTAAGAAATCTGAAATTTTTTCATCCCAGATTTCTTTTTCTATTAACATTCGATTACTGCAATTATTATTTTACTAACTCTTTTACCTTAGCTGCCTTACCTACACGGTTACGCAGATAAAATAATTTTGCTCTTCTTACTTTACCACGTCTTACAACTTCAATCTTTTCTACAATTGGAGAATGTACAGGCCATGTTTTTTCCACACCAATTCCGTTAGATGTTTTTCTTACTGTAAATGTCTCTCTTGCTCCACCATTTTGTCTCTTAAGAACTGTTCCTTCAAATACCTGAATTCTTTCACGAGTTCCTTCGATAACTTTTGCATGTACTTTTACAGTATCACCTACTCTGAAATTTTCTACAGTTTCCTTCAATTGAGCATCTTCAATCTGTTTAATAATATCATTCATCGTGTGAACCTCCTTCTTATTTTAGATGTTCTTAATACAAAATCTGGCAGATTGTTTTTCTTTTCTCTAGTCTCTATCTGCTGTAACAGAGGACCATCTCTTTTTTTCTCACAACATTTTCAATTCTAACACAGTACAATTAAAAAAGCAAGTATTTTTTTATTTTATTTCGAATAAGATAATGACCATTTGAACTTTCAAAAATAGTTGTGTAATCTACACATGAAGTTTACTCACTAAGAGCAGATTTTAGAACTAACATACACTCTATAGAACACGCTGTTATCAATCATTTACCACGCCAATCCATATCTTTTTTGTTTAAAACGCATATTCTGAAAAATTTAAGCTGCTAACCTGCCTGTCATTCTACAATAAATCCGGTCTGCGCTCCTTTGTCCGGAGCATTGATTGTTCTTTCTGCCATTCTGCTATTTTTTTGTGATGGCCGGAAAGCAATACTTCAGGCACTTTTTTTCCATGCCATTTCTCTGGTCTTGTGTATTGTGGATGTTCTAACAAATTATTGGAAAAAGATTCCGTCTGTGCTGACATATCATTATTCAAAACTCCTGGTACCAGCCTTGCAATGGCATCCATCATTACCATAGATGGCAGTTCGCCGCCAGTCAGCACATAATCCCCAATAGATACATAATCTGTCACGATTTCCTCTAACACTCTTTCATCAATTCCTTCATAGTGCCCGCAAAGGAATATAATGTCTTCTTCTTTTGCTAGTTCTTCTGCCATTTTTTGATGAAATACTTTCCCTTGTGGTGTCAGATATACTACTCTTGTTTTCAAATTGCACTGTTCTGTATCTGCTTCTGTTTCTAATTGCTTTCTTTTTGTAATCTGCTCCTTTACAAACTGATAAGACTGATAAACCGGCTCCGCCTGCATCACCATGCCAGCACCCCCTCCATAAGGATAATCATCTACTTGATTGTGTTTATTGTTTGCAAATTCACGAATGTTTACTGCATTCAGGTAAAGCAGTTTTTTTTTCATTGCTCTTCCGGTAATACTAGTTTCCATTCCTCTTTGTATCATTTCCGGAAATAATGTTAATACATGATAATGCATCTCTCTCTGCTCCTTACTAGGTACATTAGTCTGCCAATCCCGGCATCAAAGAAATGATTACTTTTTTTTCTTCCACATTTATCTCTTTTACGCAATCAGGAATAACCGGCAATAGTATCTCTTTTCCTTCTGGTGTTTTTACTACATACACATCATTGGCTCCTGTCGTTAACACTTCTTTTAATATACCTACTATGTTATTATTTTCTTCTATTACCTCTGCTCCGATAATATCATAAATAAAATATTCATTTTCTTCTAATGGGACTGCATTTTCCCTTGTGATTAATAAATCTTTCCCCTTATATTTCTCAATGTCATTAATATTGTCAATGCCCTTAAATTTTAATATTACCAGATTTTTAAAATATTTTACTGCACTAATCTCTAACTCCATTAATTCCTTTCCTGTATCAATAAATATTTGTTTTAATTTATTAAACCGAGTTACATCATCTGTTGTAGGAAAAACCTTCACTTCTCCTCGAATACCATGTGTGTTGGCAATCACACCAACTCTTAACATACTTTCTTTCTCCATACTTCTCTACCTTTTCTTATTTTTATAACTACACATTGTTTCTTCCTATTAAAAAGTTACAATTCCGCCATACCATTCATACCTTTTTTCCTGGTGCAAAGCACATTCATTATCATACACCTAGAAGTATCATCTGCTAAAATATGCATTTATAATAAAAATTACGAATCAACTAAGTCATACAATAGAAAGCAGATTTTCTATTGTTGCGAATTATTTATATTCAGTGTCTGTACTATAGAAGCATATTACTATTTCCCATAGCTGAACTGTAACAAAGAAACACATATTTATAGAAAAGGGTGTCATACTTTTTCGACACCCTTTTTCATAATTGTTCATTCTTACTGTATCTCCACAGATACTCTTTTATCAATTTTAGAAGCTGCTGCTTTTACTACAGTCCGGATTGCTTTTGCAATACGTCCCTGCTTTCCAATCACTTTTCCCATATCTTCTTCAGCTACCTGCAAAGTTACAACAATTTCTTTTTCTGTTTCTTTTTCTGTTACTACAACTGCCTCCGGTTTGTCCACAAGTGCCATAGCAATCTCTTTTACCAATTCTTTCATTCCCCTTTTGCCTCCACTCATAATGCATCTTATTTCAAAAAGCTCATTCGCGAGGAACAATCCAACCGAATGAGCTCTCTGTTGCTTAAAAGTATCAGTTATTACATAATACCTGCAGTTTTAAGTAATTTTCCAACAGTTTCTGTTGGTTTTGCACCATTAGATAACCATTTTTTCGCTGCTTCTTCATTTACATTGAATACACTTGGCTCCTGGTTTGGATCATAAGTACCAATTTCTTCGATGAATCTACCATCTCTAGGTGCTCTTTCATCAGCAACAACAATTCTATAGAAAGGTGCTTTTTTCTGTCCCATTCTTTTTAATCTGATTTTTACCATTTTTATTTTCACCTCCTTAGGCTTTCTTGCATATATGAGAATACCCGCAGTATGATACTGCTTGTAATCTAAACATTATTCTCCAGTGGTAAGCTTTAAAAGCCAAATGGCATTTTAAACCTTCCTTTCTTACCACCTTTTCCTCCCATCATACCTGACATCTGCTTCATCATCTTACGTGCCTGTTCAAATTGTTTCACAAGGTGGTTTACCTCTCCAATATCTACGCCAGCCCCTTTGGCAATTCTCTTCTTTCTGGAAGGATTTAAAATTTCCGGGTTGCTTCTCTCTTCTATTGTCATAGAAAAAATAATTGCTTCTGTACTTTTAAATGCTGTATCATCAAGGTCAATATCTTTTGGTAATGCATTTGCCCCCGGAAGCATACTTAAAATATTTGCCAGACCACCCATCTTTTTCATCTGCTGCATCTGGTCTAAGAAATCATTAAAATCAAATTCTGCTTTTCTGATTTTCTTTTCTAACTCGATTGCCTTATCTTCGTCAATCTGTGCCTGTGCTTTATCTATTAGAGTCAAAATATCTCCCATGCCTAAAATTCTTGATGCCATTCTATCTGGATAAAACTGCTCTAAATCTGAAAGCTTTTCTCCCATACCAACATATAGGATAGGTTTTCCTGTCACTGCACGAATAGAAAGTGCAGCACCACCTCTTGTATCACCATCTAATTTTGTTACGATAACACCATCTACTCCAACTTTATCATTAAAGGTTTCTGCAACATTAACTGCATCCTGGCCTGTCATGGCATCTACTACCAGTACAGTTTGGTCTACTGCTACATTTTCCTTTATCTCCTGAAGCTCTTCCATCATACTTTCATCTATATGCAGACGTCCTGCAGTATCCAGAATAACAAGATCTAAGTTATTCTTCTCTGCATGTTCTATTGCTGCCTTTGCGATATTAACCGGTTTATGTCCATCCCCCATTGTAAATACAGGAACACCTTGTTTTTCTCCATTAATCTGTAATTGCTTGATTGCTGCCGGCCTGTATACATCACAGGCAGTCAATAATGGCTTTCTTCCTTTCGACTTAAACTTTCCTGCTAATTTGGCTGTTGTTGTTGTCTTACCTGCACCTTGCAGACCTGCCATCATAATAACAGTAATCTCACCTGCCGGCTTTAAATGAAGCTCTGTGGTTTCATCTCCCATAAGCTTAACCATTTCTTCATTTACAATTTTGATTACCATCTGTCCGGGTGTCAGACTATTCATGACATCCTGTCCCACTGCCCGTTCCTGTACTGATTTTATAAAATTTTTAACTACCTTAAAGTTAACATCTGCTTCTAATAAAGCCATTTTTACTTCTTTTAATGCAGCTTTAACATCTGCTTCTGTTAATTTTCCCTTTCCTCTAAGGTTCTTGAATACATTTTGTAATTTTTCTGTTAAGCTGTCAAATGCCATAAATTACATTCCCCACTTTTCCCTTAATCCAGAATCATATTTGAAAAGTAACATCAAATATGCTACAGTTTAATCTAATAACTGATTTGCTAGTTCAACTATCAGATCCAACTGTTCTATCTTGCTATTTTCTTTCATTTCTTTGGCAATTGTACTAATGTTTTGCAGTGTCACTTTTGTATGATTAAATTTTTCAATTAAATGTAACTTTGCTTCATAATCCTCCAGTTCCTTACTACAGCGTTTCATCAAATCATATACAGCCTGTCTGCTAATGCCATGTTCCCTTGCAATTTCACTGAAAGATAAATCATTCAATACATGTTCTTCAAAAATTTCCCTTTTGTTTTCTTTTAACAATGCTCCATAAAAATCATATAACATTGCCAATTCCACAATACGATCCAAAGCATTCTGATTCTCTGATAGAACCGTAACTTTTTCCTGGTTTTCTGCACTGTCCACTGTAACACCACCCGTAAAGTTTTTTTCTTTACGTTTATTCAGTATAACTCTTTCCACAAAGTCTGTCAAGATTTTTTTGACATTTCCACCGTTTTCTCCAAAAAAATCCATCCATGCATCTCTAAAGTCCGAATAAATACTGCCATTCTCTCGTATAATGGTTCTATCTCTGTTCCAAAATTTCTACCTGCTTCTTTTCCGATTTCATAAATATTGTTCTCACCATTTATTTTTTCCCATACGTAGCTTCCATATCTATCTAATTCTATTTTAGTAATTTTAGGTTTCTTTAACATTCGCTGGAACAAACGATTCCATATACCTTTGTTAACTTCTATGATAATAACATGATTTTCTTCGTTTACCTGATATTGTATGTCAGGACTTATAATCGGAATCCTTTCAAGATAATTTCCTTCCTTTTCTTTCATTACTGCCCTCCCAATGCTCTTATTCTTTTACGCTTCAATTAGTTACATATTTTTCTCTTTCCTGCCTCTTCCATGTAAAAAATAAAAAAATGTTGCCAGCAGAATAATAAAACAAATCAACGTTGCTGCTTGTCCAAGATACAGCTTATCCGACATATTAATCATATCTCCTAATGTTTTATCTTTCCATTGTATCGTTGCCAAAACTGCCAATAATATACCAATTAAGCCTTCTCCAGCAATTAACCCCGATGAATATAAGGTTCCATTCTCTATCTGGTCATTTTTTTCAGTCTCATTTATCTGTTTTTTAGAAATATAAAGACGAATGACACCTCCTACCATAATACCTGCACTAAGATGAATTGGTAAATACAAGCCAACAGCAAAAGGAAGTACAGGAAGCCCTAACAGCTCTATTACAATGGCAATAAATGCACCTGCAAATACAAGCGTCCATGGCAAATTCGCCTGCATCACACCTTCTACAATCATTTTCATTAGGGTTGCCTGTGGTGCCGGCAATTCCGATGAGCCGTATCCCCATGCCTGATTAAGCAGATACAACACTCCGCCTATGGCAATTGCTGATGAAATAATACCAATAAATTCTCCTATCTGTTGTTTTTTAGGTGTAGCTCCTAATATATAACCTGTCTTTAAATCCTGAGATGTATCACCAGCTACAGCAGCAATAATGCATATAATAGAACCAATTACAATTGCCGTAATCATGCCTTGCTTTCCATTATTTCCTAAAGATTTTAAAAATAAAGAAACAAATAATAGTGTACTAATCGTCATACCAGATACCGGATTGTTGCTGCTTCCAACCAGTCCTACCAAACGGGCAGATACTGATGCAAAAAAGAACCCAAATATAATAATCACAACGGCTCCTATAAAAGTGACAGGTATAACTGGAATCAGCCACATTACAACTGCTGTCAGAAAAATCAGAAACAATATTACTTTCATTGAAAGATTTCTTTCTGTTCTGTTCCCTCCCGCATCATATGCTTTATCTTTATAATCTTTCATAGTTTGAACGAAAGTAGTTACAATAAGCGGCAAAGATTTTATTAAACTTATAATACCACCTGCTGCAACTGCGCCAGCACCAATATATTTGATATAATTTGTCCAGACTGCCCATGAATCCATTTCAATGATTGGTACTGTTCCCGGAAATAATATGGCATTGTCTCCAAACAATTTTATCAATGGTATCAATACAAGCCATCCCAAAATACCACCTGATAACATATAAGAAGAAATTTTTTCTCCACAGATATACCCTACTCCCACAAGTGCCGGCAATGCATCTAATCCAATTGCTCCATTTTTAAAATTCTTTATTTCATAGTGCAGTTCACTTGTAAACAATTTTATTCCATCTGATAAAAATTTATAAATTGCTGCGATTCCGAGCCCCCAGAATACTGTTCCTGCTTTGTTTCCGCCTTTCTCCCCCGCTAAAAGTACTTCTGCACAAGCGGTTCCCTCCGGATAAGGTAAATTTTTGTGTTCTTTTACAATTAAGGCATTTCTTAAGGGCACCATAAACAAAATTCCCAAAAAGCCACCCACTAATGCAATAAAAGAAATTTCAATCAGTGAAGGGGGATTGTCTCCCCATTCTGAAGACCACAAAAATAATGCAGGTATTGTAAATATTGCCCCTGCTGCTACGGATTCTCCTGCTGAACCAATTGTTTGTACTATATTATTTTCTAAAACAGATTCTTTTTTCAAAATCATTCGTATCACACCCATTGATATAACTGCGGCTGGAATAGATGCCGATACGGTCATTCCTACCCGAAGACCCAGATATGCATTAGCAGCTCCAAAAATAACTGCTAGCAGAATTCCTAATATTACAGATGTAACAGTAAATTCCGGCATAATCTGGTCCGCACTAATAAATGGTTTAAACTCTTTCTTATCTTCCACTACAAAATCTCCTTTCATGATTTACAACAAGAATATAATATATTATTCTGATTGTATTACATCACTATAAATATGGTAGTGTGTGTATCTTCTGCTCCCATATTTTAGTTTTCCTCTTTTTGTAGTGTTTTCCATATTTTATTTTTCTATTCAGTGACTTACATTCCTTTTCTTCCTATAGAAAATCTGTCTTTTGTACTGAATTTTACAATTTGGATGTTAGGAACTGTTAAGGATATAGTTTCCTTTATTTACATAGAAAGAAGCTGTCATAGATATGACAGCTTCTTTTAAATATTCATCCATTATACAGGATATGCTTTATTCTCTTTATCTGCTATAGATGTATCTACTTTTGTTTTCTGTGTTTCCCTATATTTGAAAAACTCTGTTGCAACCTGTGGGAATAATGCATATGTTAATACATCTTCATCTTGCTGCTTATACTGTTTCATTTCTTCTTCTAAATCTTTCAGCTGTGGTTTAATCAAATCAGCAGGACGGCAGGTAATAGCCTTTTCATCGCCGATACATTTTTTCTGCACTTCTTTATCAAATGGTTTTACAGTCTGCCCAAATTGTCCTGATAGCAATTTTTTTGACTCTTTTGTTACCATTTTATATCTCTCTCCTGCTACAACATTAAGCACAGCCTGTGTGCCAACAATTTGTGAAGATGGTGTTACTAAAGGCGGTTCACCAAAATCTTTACGTACACGAGGCACTTCCTCTAACACATCCTGAAAACGATCTGATGCTCCCATTTCGTCAAGCTGAGATACTAGATTGGATAACATTCCACCTGGAACCTGATACATTAATGTCTTAATATTAACACCAAGTACTTTCGTACTCATACGTCCGCTCTTTAACCATTCTTCCCGAAGCGGTGCAAAGTAAGCAGCAATTTCTGCTAACAGATTCTGATCTAATCCAGGATCATATGGTGTTCCTTCAAATGTTTTAGCCATCACTTCTGTTGCCGGCTGACTGGTTCCCATTGCTAGTGGAGACATTGCTGTATCAATAATATCGCATCCTGCTTCTACTGCTTTCATATAAGTCATGGAAGCAACCCCAGAAGTATAATGTGTATGAAGATCAATCGGAATATCCACAGCTTCTTTTAATACTGTAACCAGTTCCGTTGCATTATATGGTGTTAATAAACCTGCCATATCTTTGATGCATAAGGATTTTGCACCCATATCCTCAATCTTTTTTGCCATATTTTTCCAATAATCTAAGGTATATGCATCTCCTAATGTATAAGACAATGCAATCTGTGCATGCCCGTTTTCCTTATTTGCAGCTTTTACTGCTGTCTCTAAATTTCTCACATCATTCAAACAATCAAAAATACGAATAATATCAATACCATTTGCAATAGATTTCTGAACAAAATATTCTACTACATCATCTGCGTAATGATTATATCCTAAAATATTCTGTCCTCTAAATAACATCTGCAATTTTGTATTTTTAAATCCTTCTCTTAATTTTCTTAATCTTTCCCATGGGTCTTCTTTTAGGAAACGCAAAGATGCATCAAACGTTGCACCCCCCCAACATTCTACTGCATGGTATCCAACTTTATCCATTTTTTCAATAATTGGCAACATCTGTTCTGTTGTCATTCTTGTAGCAATCAAAGACTGATGGGCATCACGCAATACTGTTTCTGTAATTTTAATTGGTTTCTTTCCCTGTTCTGCCATTACACTACCTCCTAATTACTTTCTTTTTTATTCAATCCGATTATTTTAAATTACAGTAACTGTCCAGTTACAAAACTTCCATACCTCCTTAGTGCACCACCATAAATGAACATTATGAGATACATGTCGGAATACCTGGATTCAGTTTTTTGCTAAAGCAAAAAGGGTACTTTCATAGAAATTATACTCCAAATATTGCCATAAACACTCCGGCTGCTACTGCAGTACCGATTACACCTGCAACATTTGGTCCCATTGCATGCATCAATAAGAAATTGGTTGGATCTGCTTCTGCCCCCACTTTCTGTGAAACTCTGGCAGCCATAGGAACTGCAGATACACCAGCAGAACCGATTAAAGGATTTACCTTTCCACCAGTCAGCCTGCACATTAATTTACCAAATAGTATACCTGCGGCTGTACCAACAGCAAATGCAATTAAGCCTAGTACTACAATCTTTAAAGTTGTCGGCTGTATAAAATCTTCTGCGCTTGTTGTTGCACCAACAGAAGTACCAAGTAAGATAACTACAATGTACATTAATGCATTTGAAGAAGTTTCTGCTAACTGTTTTACAACTCCAGATTCTTTAAATAAGTTACCTAACATTAACATACCAATTAACGGTGCTGTAGAAGGCAATAACAATACTACAACGATTGTTACAATGATAGGGAATAAAATCTTTTCCAACTTAGTAACCGGACGAAGCTGTTCCATCTTAATTTTTCTTTCTTTTTCTTTTGTAAGAAGCTTCATGATTGTGGGTTGGATAATAGTTACCAATGACATATAGGAATATGCTGCTACTGCAATCGCTCCCATATATTTTGTCTGTCCTAATTTACTGCATAAGAACAAAGATGTAGGACCATCTGCACCTCCAATAATAGAGATGGCTGCCGCAGCTTTGTCATTAAATCCCATTAAAATCGCCATCAGATAAGCAGAGAAAATACCGATCTGGGCTGCTGCACCAAGCAAAAAGCTCTTTGGGTTTGCAATCAAAGGTGCAAAATCTGTCATCGCACCAACTCCCAGGAAAATAAGAGATGGTAAAATGCTCCATTCATCTAAAATAAAGAAATAGCGGAACAATCCTGCAATCCCATTTGATGTTTCCTCTGCCTCTGCCATAATATCAGGATACATGTTAACCAATAGCATACCAAAAGCAATAGGAATCAATAACAAGGGTTCATATCCCTTTTTTATTGCCAAATATAGAAAAACACATGCAACCAGAATCATAACATAATTACCCCATGTCAGATTAAAAAAGGCTGTCTGATGTGCTAAATTTATTAATGTGTTTGCTACATAATCCATATTCACACCACGCATATTACCACAAATTGTTTATGGTAATATTGCCACATTCCATGTTGAAAGAAGTTGTGGCCTTTCCTTTCTGATTTATTTTCTTTCAACGTATTGTTTAATTTAATGTTGCAACAACTGCACCAGATTCTACTTTGTCGCCTTCAGATACATTGATACTTGCAACTGTTCCGTCTTGTGGTGCAACAATTTCATTTTCCATTTTCATAGCCTCTAAAATTACAAGCACATCACCTTTCTTTACTGCCTGTCCGGCTGAAGCCTTCACTGATAAAATCTTACCCTGCATTGGTGCATTTACTTTCACGCTTCCCTGTGCCCCGGCTGGTGCTGCCTTAGGTGCTGGTGCTGCTTTCTTTGCAACTGGTGCTGCTGGTGCTGCTCCTGTAGATGCTCCTTCTTCCACTGTTACATCATAAACATTTCCATTTACTGTAATTGTATAATTTTTCATTCTATGTTACCTCCTAAATTTTGTTTATAATCAGTCTTGCTTTCATAAAATAAAACATTCTTCCACATTATTTAGTACTTAAAAATACTAACTATCTTCTCTTCCATTTATTCGATGTTCTTCTCTTTATGGATGATATCACCAAACCATCTGCTGGTGCCTCACTTCCCATACCTGCCATAATTGCTGCTGTAATGACTGCAACTAATTCTGTATCATCTGTAAGATTTTCTTCCTCAGCTACAGGCACTACAGGAACTGCTTCTACAGATGGTGCTGTTTCTTTCTTTTCTGCTCCTAATAGCCCTGGTACATATTTTAACAGATAGATAATAAAAGAAATAAAAATCAATACAATAAATACAATCATAATAGACATTATTGTATTCATTCCTGCTTTTTTCAATTTTTCACCCATTGTAGTATAAATTTCTACAGAATAGTCTGTTGTTTCACCAGCTTCGTTAAAACTCACAGAAAAATCAATGGTTTTATTGGCATATTTCGCACGTAATGTTACCACTCTTGTATTATCACTTAAAGAATACATCCTGTCAATAATGGAAACATATGCTCCTATTTCATTCTTTGTGTCCTGCCATGACTGATACAATGTCTTTGTTGTATCATCTAAATAGTCAGAATACTGTTCTACATAATCGCTAAAATCTGTACTATTCCAATTTTCCAGAAAATTCTCCGCATCAGTTGTCAATGTATCTTTATCCTTGATTTCTGTATTACCACCTATTTGAGAACACCCTGAAAACAGAAAGAGAAATACTACCATACAAAGAATGGAAAGGAGCTGTTTTTTTAATATTTTCTTTTTTTTCATTCTACACACCTCTCCTTATACTGTTCCATGTTTTTTATCTGGACGTCCTTCCCTTTTTGTAAACAACATCTCAAATGCATAGATTAAGTGTTTTCTTACACTGTCTGGGCTGATTACATTGTCCACATATCCACGTCTTGCTGCTGCCTCAACACTGTTTTGCAGTGCACTGTATTCCGCAGCCTTTTCATTCATAACAGCAGTCTTATCTGCTGCTGCCCCAATCTCATCTGCATACATAATCTCAGCAGCTGATTTTGCATCCATCATACCAATTTCAGCATTTTCAAACGCAAATACCAGATCCGCTCCGATATGTTTAGAATTCATTGTAATATATGCACTTCCAAAAGCTTTCTCTGTAATTACATTTACTTTTGGCACAGTAGCATTTGCTAAGGCATATGTTAACTTTGCACTTGCAATAGCAAGCGATTTTTCCTCTTTCACAGTTGCCTGATACCCACCTGCATTCGTAAGTGTCAATACCGGAATCTGAAATGCATCACAGAAAGAAACAAATTGTGCTGCTTTATAACATCCAGCAGTTGTAAGTACTTGTTCAAATTCTTCTACTGCCTTATAGGAATCATCCAAAACTGCTTTACGGTTTGCAATGGCTCCTATTGTCATGCCATTCAGACGGATAAATCCGGTTACCATTTCTTTTGCATACTCTTTCTTTACTTCCATAAAGAAAGAGTGATCTGAAAGATCTGCTAATGCTTTTGCAGGGTCTGCAATTTCAACAGCCAGTCCTTCTGTCAAACGATTTAAGTCATCTGTACACTCTGCAAAAGATGCATCATCTTCGTTATTCACAGGAAGAATTGCAATCAATTCTCTAATTTGATTTAGGACAGCCATCTCATCTTCACAAACGAAGTCCACCACACCTGCCTTAGCTTGAAAATCTGCTGCCGCTGTATCACACTTTTCTACATAGTTTCCATCCAGTGCATTTGGTGCATTTACAAATAATTTTGCATTTTTTTCTTCCATAAATGTAAAATCACTTAACACTCCTGAAATTGCTGCTCCTCCTCCACAGTTTCCAAATACTGCACTAATCTGTGGAATTACTCCTGATGCCATTGTCTGTTTCATGTAAATCTCACCAAATCCGGCAAGTGCGTCCAAACCTTCCTGCAAACGAATACCAGCACAATCAATTAAACCAATTACCGGTGCACCTACTTTTAATGCCAAATCATATAAATGTGCTATCTTCTTTGCATGCATTTCACCGATAGTTCCACCCATTGCTGCTGCATCCTGGCTGTATACATAAACCAGATTGCCATCAATCATGCCGTAACCTGTTACCACACCATCTGCCGGCACCGATTTTTCCTGAAGATTAAAGTCTGTGTTTCTTTTTGTTACCATCGCACCGATTTCTACAAAACTATTTTCATCTAATAAACTGTAGATACGATCTTTTGCTGATGCTTGTGTTGAATTACTCATTTTCAGCCCTCCAATTTTTCTATATTCAAAGTACTCTGTCAGAATGGTACACATTCCTAAGAATACATTGTACACAAAAACTCCTTACAGGTGCTTCTGTGAAACATGAACGCTTTTTCTACGTTCTGGTTCTGTAATTATTTGATAGAATCAAATTGTATTAAAATATTTTCAGCAAATGTAAATTATTGACAAAAACCATATCATCTTCTTCTACATTTTTCATATATTTTTTTGTAAAAGTGATAAATATTAACATTTTTTTTATCAAATTCAATATTCGCTCTTTCAAGTATATAACATTTGTCTAACAAACGCAAGTGATAAAGGATTCTTTTTGTATTTTTTTACAAAATCGTTATTTTTTTCTATTTTCCTTAGAAACACAAGTTTTTTTTGTATTTCTCTCTATTCACTGTTTTTATTTAACTTAAAACAAACAGAGAAAAAAATATCAGTACATTTTTCTCTCTGTTTTTTATCAAAGCCGGAAAAAACTATTCTTTATTTTTTTAGTATTATAAAAATCGTAACACTTTGTTATATTTTCTCTTTTCCAACATATACTAATCAAGAACAAACAGCAAAATTTAATATACGGAGGAATTTTATGAGAAAAAAAAATTATATTTTCATCTGTGCATTTTTGGTGATATCTTTATTTTTTAATTTTTTTATAGATAAAACAGTTTCGGCTTCTTTCACAGCTTATCTGGATAAAACTGCCAATGAACAGTCAGATGTACCAAAATCTTCTGAACTCTATGCCAAAGCTGCTGTACTTTTAGATGGAGACAGTGGAAGAATCTTATATGATAAAAATGGAGATATGGTTCTTCCTATGGCAAGTACCACAAAAATTATGACTTGTATCCTTGTATTAGAAAATGCGGATTTAAATGACATCGCCACCGCGTCTTCCTATGCTGCTTCTATGCCCGATGTTCAATTAAATATACAGAAAGACGAACAATTTTACATTAAAGATTTGCTTTATTCTCTTATGTTAGAAAGCCATAATGACAGTGCCGTATGTCTGGCAGAACATGTTGGCGGTTCTGTAGAAGGTTTTGCAAAAATGATGAATGAAAAGGCGAAAGAAATTGGCTGTAATCATACTTACTACATTACTCCTAACGGATTAGATGCCGAAGATGAAAATGGTGTTCACAGTACAACTGCCGGAGATTTGGCACGAATAATGAAATATTGTATTTCTGACTCTCCTAAAAAAGAACAATTTTTAGAAATTACAAGAACTCCCAGCCATGCTTTTACTAATTTAAAGGGAACACGTTCTTTCTCCTGTAATAATCACAATGCATTCTTAAATATGATGGAAGGTGCTCTTTCAGGAAAGACAGGATTTACCGGCAACGCAGGGTACTGTTATGTGGGTGCCTTAAGAAAAGATGACAAGACCTTTATTGTTGCTTTATTGGCTTGCGGCTGGCCCAATAATAAAACCTACAAATGGAGTGATACAAAAAAGCTGATGAACTATGGATTAAATAACTATTCCCTTTGTAACTTAGACAATATATCTATTGACGAAAATAAATTAAAACCAATTAATGTGATAAATGGGCAATCTGCTCTCCTTTTTCAAAATTGTACTGTTCCGATTACAATCGACAGCAGCACTTCTGCAAACATGCCAAATATATTTCTTATGAATCAAAATGAGAGCATACAGTTGGTTTATAAAATTTCCAAAGCGGTTTCTGCACCAGTAGAAAAAGGAACAAAAGTGGGCACAATCCAATATGTTCTAGATAATCAGGTAGTCAAAGAGCTTACTATTATTACAACAGAAAACATAGAAAAAATTGATTTTCACTGGTGTCTGAAACAGATATTTTATAAATTCTGCTTTCATTGCACCTAAATGATAACAGTTTAGCTAGAGCGTGTTTGAAAATTAAAAACTGCACAGTAAATATAAAAAATCTCTACTGTTATGAAATGGTAACTATAGGAAATCTCTGATTATTATATGAAAACATGTTGGATTTTCACATAATTTACTTTGTATTTTAGCATATTATGAATAGAAAGCAATTTTCAAACACGTTTTAGGGCTGAATTGTTACATTTTTTCAATATCAATTACTCCTGATGATTGCGAAATACTTCTATCATTTCTCTGGTCAGGCTTACTCCATCATTTATTTCAATGATTTCATTCCGCTGAACCCATACTGCCTCCGCTAATTCTTCTTTATCCATATGGATGTCATCTTTTCCGTCTAATTCTGCAAAATAACCTAACAACAAATTACTTGCACATCCCCACGGCTGGCTTTTATAATAGCGAATGTTTTTCACCTGAAGTCCGACTTCCTCCATCACTTCTCGTTTCACTGTTTCTTCCGCTGTTTCCCCAATTTCTACAAAACCAGCCACTAATGCATATTTCTTATATTCTCTTCCGGCATATTTTGTCATTAGAATTTTATCTTCATTTATAATTCCTACAATAACTGCCGGCGCAATTTGAGGATAAATCCTATTATCACATTCTTTGCAATAAAGCATCCGCTCTCTGGTATCAAAAATAACTTTCTTTCCACATCTTCCACAATACTGATGATCCCGATACCATACATATAAATGATATCCTGTATATAGAGCAAAGAGCAATTCTTGTGGTTTTTTATAACGCACTGCACTGATATTCTCATATGTATATCCCTCTATATGTTTTTCCCTGTTCCAATCTGCAAGAAAAAACTTTTGCTCATCTATAGAAAATAAATATTGCATCTCTTCCTCTCTCTCTGTCATTTCACGATAAATCGGAAAATGAATATTATTCTCCTTCTCCTCAATCTTTAACAGAACTTTTTCCTTATAAAAGCAAAAAATAATATTGTTATAATCAGGACCTTCATTTTTGTAACTGTTATTAAATTTTTTTGGTAAAATATCTTGTATCATAAATCTTCTCCTATCTTTCTATTTTTATGTTAGGTAATTGTGAAACTCCAGGTAACCTTAATTTATTTGTGCAGATTGTGTGCTATTTGCCCCAAATTTAATCGATGCAGCCGGATACAACTCATAAATTTGGAACAAATCTCCCACAAATTGTGACGCACATCTTGTAACAAGCAATTTTCAAACACGCTCTGGTGCACCACCATAAATGAAAGTTATGAGATACATGTTGGAATACCTGAATTTAGTTTTTTGCTAAAGCAAAAAGGGTACTTTCATAGAAAGTAAATAGAGTTTCGCAATTGCCTATATTTTTATGTTCTCTATATCATTTTATGCAATTGCCTTATTGGTGATTATATAATTTGGTAAATTGTATTTTGACATATTATATCAGTTTTTGTCACATTTTTCTATCTCTCACATATGATAAAGTAGCAGATAACAAATCTGCTAAAAGTTTAAGGGGGAATTAAATATGGAAACGTATAACAATACAAACAACACAACTACAATTGAAGCAGCTGGACTAAGGGCAGGTGGACAAAATTCCTGCAATTGTGGAAATAGAGAAGAGAATGGAAACGGTGGATGCTGCAGAAACCGCGAAAACCGTGGAAATAGCGGAGGCTGCGGAAACCGCGAAGGACGCGGAAATAGCGGAGGCTGCGGAAACCGCGAAGGACGCGGAAATAATGGATGTTGCGGAAACCGCGAGGGCCGTGGAAATAGTGGAGGCTATGAAAACCATGAGGAGCGTGGACGTGATGAAGACTGTGGATGCTGTGAAAATCACGAAAACACTTTTGAACAGCAACTCGGATTACAGTTTCTTCCATTATTATCAAACAGCTCAAACCCTTATTTTCTAAATAAACTTGGACGTTATTTCAAAGGTCAGGGTTGTCAGACTAGAATCTCTGAAAACCAAAAAGCATACTATATCTTAAAAAATTCCCACAAAAGCAAACACAATATTTTTGTAAACAGCTATGATTTTGCCAACCTGTCAGGATCAGCTATTAAAGTAACCCTATATTGCTGTGGTGAATTATCTCCTTGTGCTGATTTTTCAGAAGAACATGGAATATCTGGAAACTCAACATGCTGTAACAGACAAAATAATACACCTGGAAAAATCTTAACAATAGATGGTACCTGCGAGAATCCAATTAAATGCGGCACTCCTATAACCACTTTCACTGTTGCGCCATATGAAACTTTTACCGGCACACCAGAAGGTTCTATTGCTCTAGGCAAAGGAGATATGTTAATTGCTGAATTGAGCGGCTTCTGCCCTCGTGAAACTGCTTACGCATCAGGATCTTTTGAATGGTGGTCAGAACCAATTGACAAATGCTCACCTTTTGGCTTATCCTGTCCGAGATAACTTTATACTATAAAGTACCAAGAATCGCTCATTACTGTGCCTCCTAAAAATAAGGGCTGCTGCAAATGCAGCAGCCTGGTTTATTTTGCATATCATTGTTTGTTATGCCGGATTCACATGTACCATACAATGTTTTACCATAGGAAATTCTTTTTCAATAACGTCATGTACTCTTTCTGCAATCTGATGTGTTTCATTTAAAGGTTTTGTTCCATCTGCGGCAATTTCAATATCTACATAGATTTTTGCACCAAATAGCCTGGTTTTCATTTCATCAATCCGAACAACCCCTTCCTGATTCTCAATCACACTCCGCATTTTTTGTATTGTTTCCTGATCACAAGATTTATCTACCATTTTGTCAATCGAATCTTTGAAAATATCATATGCTGCCTTTTCAATAAAGATACAAATTACCACACTTGCTACCGGATCTAATATAGGAAATCCAAGTCTTGCTCCTAATATACCAATAAATGCACCAATTGATGATAGTGCATCAGAACGATGATGCCATGCATCAGCCATTAATGCACCAGAATGAATTCTTTTTGCTGCCATTCTGGTATACCAGTACATCCACTCTTTCATTCCAACAGATACAATAGCGGCAGCAAGTGCCAGCATACCAGGTATCTGTAATTCTCCATCATTACCTGCTATAATTTTTTCAATTCCCTGCAGTCCAATTCCAATACCTGTTAATGCCAATACTACTGCTAATATAATAGATGCAACACATTCTAACCGTTCATGCCCATACTGGTGTTCATCATCTGATTTCTTATTAGAAATATTTACACCAATCATAACAACAACTGTACTGAATACATCCGAGGCGGAATGTACTGCATCAGAAATCATGGCTTCCGAATGTGCGGTGAAACCTACAATTAATTTCAAAAGTGACAATCCTGCGTTAATCATAACACTTATAATGGAAACCTTCATTGCAATATTCTTTTCTATGTTCCCCTCTTTCTCTTTTCTCCGTTTCATTACCAATCTCCCCTTCCTATTCACTTTCCAAATTGCCAATCCACTTAGGAACTGTTAAGGAATAACTTTTCATATTGCTGTCTTTTTTGATAACACCACTTAAAAATCAGTTACATAGCCCGCTATGCACCTGATTTTTGAGTGGCACTCTTGAAAAAAATCCTGTGCACTATTTAAAAATTATTTCTTAACAATTCCTTACCTCATTGCATATATGAGAATAAAAAAACATCTATGGAACAAATAGTAAACTACTGTCCCACAGATGTTATATTCACCATCTGCTGCCACATAATGCGGCCCGGCTTCATGGATTCTGCTTTATCCATTGCCTGCTCAGTTTGTACTGTAAATTCATATGCAGTGCAAAGAGTATTATTCATATGATATCAGATTTATCCTTCTTCGTCAATATATTTTTTACAATCCAACCATATGATTAAGCGGACCGTTTCCTTTTCCCAGATTCAGATTATCTTTTAAGGCACTAGAAATATATTTTTTTGCATTTCCCACACTTTCTTTCAAAGTATTTCCTATCGCAAGATTACTTGCAATTGCTGAAGATAATGTACATCCTGTTCCATGTGTATTAGGATTCTCTATTTTTTCACCATAAAACCATGTAATTTCTCCTTTTTCATATAACAAATCATTTGCATCATTTAAGCTATGCCCTCCCTTTACCAAAACTGCTCCATTACACTTTTTAGAAATTATTTCAGCCGCACAAACCATATCCTGCATATTCTCTATTTTCATTCCGCTTAATACCTCTGCTTCTTGAATATTAGGAGTAATGATTGCCGCCAAAGGCAATAAATACTCTATCAACAACCGCTGTGCTTCCTCAGCCAGCAGTCTGCTTCCGCTTGTAGAAATCATAACCGGATCTAATACAATATTCTTTGCCTTATACTTTCTTAACTGTGCTGCAATTACTTTTATCAATCCACCAGAAGATACCATACCAATTTTTACTGCATCCGGAAAAATGTCCTCAAAAATACAAAACAGTTGTTTTTCCAGAAAATCTTCTGCTACATCCATTACGCCATATACATTTGTTGTATTTTGTGCTGTTAATGCTGTAATGGCACTCATAGCATATAATTTATGTGCTGTAATCGTCTTAATATCTGCTTGTATTCCTGCACCACCACTGCAATCACTTCCTGCAATTGTTAATACCTTTTTCATTATTTACACCAAATCTGTCAATCACAAAACCACTTGTAATTGATAGACACAAACACAAGGGGTAAGAAATGTGTGTTTGCATATGTTCCCTTTCTTCTATTTTTCTTTTACCCTTTTCTCTATTTCCACTTTACTAATTGATTCCTGCTAAAGCGTGTTTACTTCACCTACGACTGCTGCAAAAATCAAATATTTCACCAAATACTATATTCAAACTTGATGTCCCACTGCTCACAGCAGAGTATTTGACTGAATTTTAAAAAATTCTTCCTTTAGTTCAACTGCTGCTTTTTTTATATCTTTTTGGGCAATTACTGACGAAACTACTGCCAGTCCATTCACACCAACCCCCTCAAAATCTTTTACCCTATCTTTATTAATACCTCCAATCACTACAATAGGCATTGTTACCTTTTCTCTGATTTTTCTTAGTTCCTCCATCGTGACCGGCTTTGTGTCCTTTTTTGTATTTGTGGCATATATAGCACCCACACCAATATAATCCGCTCCATCTTTTTGTGCCTGTTCTGCCTCTTTCACTGTTCTTGCAGATACACCCATAATTTTTCCATTCCCTAATAAATTTCTCACAATATCCGCTGGCAAATCACTCTGTCCCACATGAACTCCGTCAGCATCCACCGCCAATGCAATGTCCACACGGTCATTAATAATAAATGGTACTTGATATTTATCTGTAATTTTTTTTACATTACATGCAGTTTCATAAAAATCTTTTGAAGAACATTTCTTCTCTCTTAACTGTATCATTGTACAACCGCCTAATATTGCCTGTTCTACTGCCTCTTCAATAGTTTCTGTGCTCATCAAATCTCTGTCTGTACATAAATATAATGTATAATCTGTGTTTTTTTTATTCTTCATCAAACTCTAACCTCTTTTCTATCATTGTTTTTCCAAAACACCTTACAAATGCAGCCTTTTTTTCAACTCACCCAACATTTGTTCTCCCTGAAATACAAGAACGGCAGCCAAAAACAAAATACTAGAAGCTGCACACAACAAAGAGGGAAATACAATCGTTATCATACCAAATCCATAAAACAGAATAGGTACAATGCCAAATATACTGCCAAGAACAAGATAGATCAAATAATCTTCCAATTCGCTGTATACAATTTTACTCATTACCATTATTCCCATCAATGCAGCCATACATGAAATCGGAACTACAAAATTAATGGACCAGCAGTTCCACCCCGTATAATAATCCCATATTATAGAAATAACGGATATAATAACTACCTGATATAATATATTTTTTCCTATGTTTTTCCGTTTTGCAAAAATAAAAAAAAGCATTACCCAGAAGCATACAATTCCTGCCAGTACAATCCACGCCCATATTATATCTGGTGTAAATAATAAGTTCAAAAAAAATGTAACTACAACTACTGCAATAGAAAGAAATACCATAATCTTGAAAAACATATGATATTTTTCATATATAGTAGGTATATACGGAAAAATATCTTCCTGTTCGGTTTTTCTTTTATTTTCTGCCGTTTCTACCTCTTTTAATTCTCTTTGGCATAATGGACAGTAACTTCTGTTTCCTAATACTGTTGTTTTACACTTCACACAATATTTCATGCTTTTCCCTCATTCCTCTTCCCACTGATTTGTTACAATTTCTACAGCAATACCACGGCTGGTTAATTTTCGAAAAAAATTCTTTTCCAACTCTGTACTCACAAATGGTGATGTAAAACTCATTGTTATGTTATCTCCAAAAGAACACATGCAAACCTGAGATTTTGATGTGCTTATGAATACATCAAACAAATGAATGTATTGTTCTAATTGTCTTGGCATACTAACTTTTCCTATATTAGAAATTGCAAATGTATATTTTCTTTCTGAAACTTGGTATCCAATCCACATAAAAAAATCTTTTATAACCAAAGGCACCACTCTTGCAAAAGGGTTTCTCTCTAAACTCCCCAAAGCATATAATCTTTCTCTTAATTTTTCTTCTGTCAATTCATTTTTAAAACATTCTTCTACCTTTTCTATAATGTCTTCAAATTCTCCTGAATTTTTTTCAAAATCATATACAACATCTATTGTACCAAAAAAATTCCGTGCTGATTCTGATTTGAAATAATTTCTTAGATTCACAGGAACCACTATGCCAACCGGATTTTTTTTATCCCGCACCGTCATAAATTCACCAATCGATTCAATCAGTAGTGCAGTTAAAAATACAGTAATTGTTGTATGATATTCTTCCACAGCCTCCTTTAATCTTTTTAAGGAAAATGTTCCACGAATAACTTTCATTCTATACTCTGACAGTTTGGTTCCTCTAATCTTATAGGCATTATATTTTTTTTCAACCTTTTGTTTCTGTTTGCTTTTGTTTTTTCTTTTTTTTTCATAATAACGGTCGAAACTATCATCTACTTTCTGCATGGTAGACGCATCATAATCTAACGAAATTTCCTGTCCTCTTAATTCTTTTTCATGAAGCAATAAAAGATAATGGTACACCAATGTTCGCAAAAAAGCCAGTGCCCCTGTTCCATCTGTCAGGGAATGGTACACTTCCAAATTAATCCTTCTTTTATAATATGAAACATCAAATAATAAACTTTTTTTATTTGGATCATATAAAGGTGCACAGGGTTCTCTATTTTCTATATGAACAATGGCCTTTCTCTCACTATTTTCTAAATAATACCAGAACAAACCTCTGCGCATTACTGTTTGAAAAACCGGAAATTCTTTTAAGGTATCATTTAATGCCTTCTGCAATTTTTCTTCCTTTACCTCTTCGTTTAGTTCACATACAAAACGAAATACTTTTGTATCCTGCTTTTTTGTCGTTGCCGGAAATATTTTTGCAGCATTGTCCAAACGAATCCATTGGGCATTTTTTTTCTTATTTTTCATCATCTTCTTCCTCCATGTTTCCGTTAACAAATTTTTTAATCCAGCTGCAGCATTTTCTAACCGGCTTATATTTATGTGAAAGCGAAAAAAAACCATGTAATACATCTGATACCCGGTAAGTAACAACTTCATTGCCAAATTCTTTTAATTTTTCTCCATAAGCCTCCCCTTCATCACGTAACGGATCAAATTCAGCAGTAATAATCATTGTTTTTGGCTGATTAGATAAATCCTCCGCAAGCAGGGGTGCAAAGTATGGATTTTCTCTATCTGCTTCTGTTCTTCCATACATATCCATATAATCACACAATTTTTTTATCGTCAATAGATAATCTGTTCCATTTTCCCGAATAGATTCAAATGGCGAATTTTCTGTAAAATCATTATTAACAGCAGGATAAATCAATACCTGCCTCTTAGGCAGAAACTCCCCTCTATCTCTTGCCATAATAGATAGTGCAGCTGCCAGATTGCCTCCTGCACTATCCCCAATTAATGTAATCTGTTCCTGACTAATTCCAAAAAACTCCTCTGAATGAGCAAAAATATCTTTTGCCACATAATAACAATCCTCTAAGCCGCATGGAAATGGATGTTCTGGTGCCAGACGATAATCAACAGACACAACATTGCAGCCTGTTGTGCTTGATAAATTTGCACATACATTATTATAACTGTCAATATTTCCTGTAACCCAGCCGCCTCCATGAAAGAAAAGCAGAATAGGTCTTATCTTTTCATCCACTGAAAAGATTCGTACCGGAATTTCGTGATTTTCAAATACGACTTTATGGTCCCACGTTTTATAAAATGGTTTTAAATAATATGGATGTGTGATATTTTCCACTTTCCTAACCAGTTTATAATTCTTCTTCAGATTAATGTCCGGATAGGAAAGTGCCTTTAATGCTCTTTGCATTGCTTTATTTAATGCCATAAAACTCCTCCATTAAATATAATTTTTAGCCAACGTTGAACTACAGCAAAAAACGAATTGTTATACCAGATTATAACAATCTGTTCATACAACAATTCGTTCATTTTTTCATTACTCCGCCAATGCGGTTCTATTCACACATCTATATAGACTGTATCAAATTTACCGCTTTTTTTCTAATCATGCATTGATAATGTTCTTCCATATACATTATCCTTACATTCTGACTTGATATAAATGTACCAAACTCACTTGCCATCTGCTCCACAAATTCAAATTCCTTTTTTGTCAATTTTCCTTTGCGTAATAACAAATAATATTTATCTGCCTCTGTATCTTTATATAATCTGCTTTTAATCGGCTTACTAATCTTAATATTGTTACAAAAAGACTCCAACAGATCAAATTTTTCAAAACAATAAATATAAGAATCTACACCTTTATTTCCTTTTTCTTTTCTCTGATTTTCTTCCATAAACTGACCTGCAAGATCATCTAACACTTTATTGCCGCTCATAATCTGCTCTATCACATTTCTTACATTATCTTCCGCTTTTTCTGAAAAAGTAATCGCAAGTCCATTATCGGGAAGAACAGCAATCTGCATTGCCAGCATGCCGCTTTTAGATTCATACCCCACTTCTTCCTTTGCCTGCTCCACAATTGTTTCTAAAAAACCATGAACCTTTTCTTTATCTGTCAGAAAATCTTTTGTTTCCAAACCATATTCTCTCATATCATCTTCTGTTAAAAGACAGCATACAGTATCTTCATCAATTCTTTGAAATTTCATCTGTAAATCACTCTTTCTATCATCATTTTGTAACCATTCATAATCTGCCTAAAACCCTATTGGGACTATAAATTCATAATCAAACAAACGTTTTATACGGCATCTGTCTTATGAATAGTTACTTCATTTTTACAATTACTTAAATTAATTTTAATTACACTCTAGTATAACACATTTTTTTAAGAATACTAGTGGAATCTTTCTAAAATTCTTATTAAAACATCAATTTTGGTTAATTTTTATGTTTTTCCATACTTATTGTTTATGTCAAATGTTAATTATTTTCATTTTTTTTGGCTTTATAAGCCTCCACTGCCGGGTCTGTCATCTGATAAATGCGAAACCATTCCTTCGTTTCTAAATCCTTTTTTGTTTCTGAACGGTTTTTTAGTAAAAATTTTACAATTGGATAAGGGTCAATCCATATTTCATTTTCTCCTTCTTTCTGAGATTCATTAAATATAATCTGAATTCCAAAATGTAGATGCGGGGTCGAAATATTATTTACATTTTCCTGTGTGCTATATCCTGTATGTCCTAAATATCCAATTACATCCCCCGCTGTTACAATACTACCTTCTTCTAACGATTTGCAATAAGGAAAGTTTTGTCTTAAATGTGCATAATAGTAATATCTTTTTCTATCAAAACTCCTAATTCCAATTCTCCATCCGCCATACTGATTCCAGCCAAGTGCTTCTACTACTCCTGATTCTACTGCAATAATAGGTGTACCCGTCTGCCCCATCATATCATGCCCTAAATGTCTTCTTTTATATCCATAACTTCTTGACACACCAAAATCATCATAATCACTATATTCAAAACCTTTCGCAATAGGAGAAAATCCTTTTAATCCATAATTTTCTACCCAGTCTATTGTGTCCTCATTTTCTTTGTTTTGCTGAATTTTATACTGTCCTATTAATCCTCCTAATACCGCTGTATATGCTTCATAATAATAATCAAAGTACTTTAGATTTTTTTTCAGACTTTCTATGCTAATATTTCCTTCTTTCCATTGTGCCGCAACAGAATCCATTTCTTCATATACTGTTTTACTGTTGTCAAAATTTCCGCCTGTTTTCGCTGCTGTATATGCTAATATCATAATCCAGTCAATAGGTTTTTCTGTTTCATGAAGTTCTATATCATATTGATATGCTTTTTCTAATGCATCACAAGTCACATTAAAATCCACCCATTGTATGTAATCTTTTTGTTCTGTTATGGTATCCTCTGTTTCTTTTTGCTCTATTTTTACAAACATTGTGATAAGCAATAAAAAAAGAAAGAAAAGCTCCATTAAAATTCCCTTTTGGAGCTTGCTTAGTTTTTTCCATATCAGCCAATCTATCTTTTTCATGGATAACCTCAACATATCTTTTTCAATCATTTTATGCAATATCTTTATAAAAAATGTGTAACTGTTACAAAAGTACATGTACAATCTACTCTTATTAAGCGGGCATCCATATACACTTTGCATAATTGTTTCTGCATGGCTGAACTGTTACTGAAATTTATGTATATGATATCTTTTTGATGACATTTTACAACTTATATGTTATAATAGAATAACAACAGTAAATGGGGGATGTGTATGGAATCTGTAAAAATGGAAATCAAATTTTTAGTAGCTGGCAGTCTTCCTAGTAATGAAGTACTGGTAAACGAGTTTAAAGAGCGTTTTGAAAAAAGTTGTACTTCTAACTCCCGTTTGGCTATTATTTCTGAAATCAACTGCCAAAACAGTATCGAGAGATTACAGGATAGTCAAACGGATATCAAAAAATTACAAGATGAGGTTACACGCCTTCGCAACATTATTTCTAAAATAAAATCATGTGTTAATGATGAAAATCTTTAGAACAAATGCGAAACTCTATCATAACATTTTATAACAATGTTATAACAAAAACTATTATAATTTCCATTATAATAGTTTTTGTTTTTTCTTGCATTTATAGACAGTTAACCATCTGACTTTACCAAACGATCTACAGCTTATTGTTTGTTATAAAAAATATCTTTATTATGGCTTACAGTTTCCACAAGGTTCATAACCTTGCTCCACCAATTCTTCTCTGCTGCCATAATAAACATTTTTGTTTTCCTCTTTGATTTCATCTATATTACTACATGTTGGATAGTGAAATTTATGTGTATTTGTATTTAAAATATATTCTGTACTCTGTTTCTTTGTATCTGCTTTTTTTGTTTTTTCTTTTTCCTTCTGCGGCTCCGTCTTTGCTTTGCCAGCCATATCCGTAGAAAGCCAGCTGTCTCCAGTAGCATAATCAATCTCGATTCCCGGTTGGTTATTATAAACAAATACATTAAAACAGATACCCTTTCCATTATCCTCTACAGACCATCCCTCCATCTGCACACCCTTTGCAACAAGATTATCTCCATCATAAACAGGTGTAACGCGGTATAATACATGATGATTTGTTTCTTCTACATATTCATCCACTAAATCTTCAAATGGCAGCATTCCCTGTACATTCATATATCTGGTTCCCGTAATTAGGTTCTTTTCATTGGCGTTTTCCCCTGCCAGCTGATATCCAATTAAGTGACATCTGTTATAAAGATACTTTCCATCTACGATATCATATTTTACGGTATGCCATCCTGATGGTTTCACTGATCCGATTCCACTACGTTTTTCTGTGGGCATAATCTCTTTGCATATATTAGCATAGGCAGCACCACACCTTCCAAGTTCGTCTAATGTACAATACTCTTCAAATGCATCAGTAGTATAATCACTCTTTTGAAAGGCAGGCTGATTCCCATTTAATTCTACATATGGAGCATCAGAAAATTCAGGTATCTCCTCTAATGTTATATTTTTCTTATTTGTTACACCTGCACTATCGTTTGCTGTTGTCAATGCATCCTGATTAAATATCTGTCCATCGCATCCATAAAGGCATATGCTTATCAAAAAAATAAGCGATAAAAATATTCTTCTAATCCTATTCATTTTTACACATCCTCTCTGTTCTGCCTTCCTCTCCTTTTGGCCGGACTCTTTATCCATGTCAGACATCCGCCCTATAAGAAATGTATAAATCGCTTAGCATGCAAGCAGTCATATACACTTTGCACCATCATTTCTGAACAGCCGAATTACTGTACATTTTACTCCATAAATAACAATATGCTTGTGTTCTTGCTGCAAATCGCTGCGTCGTTAGTAACTCTCTTACTTCTTCTCTTGTATACCAGCCTGGCACAATTTCTTCTACTGTAGATGTACTCTCTCTAAAGCTGCCACGTGCTTTTCCTACAATGCATACATTCATTTCATTGCTAAATCCTACTGCACTATAACTGCAATCAATAAAATCTTCTATCTCATACAACTCCAAACCTGTTTCTTCCCAGAGTTCACGTCTTGCACTTTGTTCCGGTGTTTCTCCATGGTCAATCAATCCTGCAGGGAAGTTATAAACCCATTCCCCCACTGCCAGACGAAATTCCCTATTTATCAATATTTTTTCTCCTGACTCATCTACAGCAATAATAACAACTGCATCTGGTGTATTACTATGCAGATCTTCTATTGTTTTTATATTACTTTTTCTACTAATCATTTCATATATTTTTTCTTTTTTATCGACTGTTTCATATGTTACATCATAACGTGTAATATACTTTCCTTCCTCTTTTTTCTCGATTCCTTTCAGTTTCATTTTGTTTCCACAGCCTTTCTTTTCTTTCTCTTTCACTTGCTGCATCACGCAACGTAGTGTAGTGTTTGATTAAAATTTATTTGATACAATATACAAAAGCGTGTCTGAAAACTTATTACTGCCCTTCAAACACGCCCAACAATATACCGCTTTAAATTTTTGAGCAGTATAATACTATTACTTTTTTATTATTTTTCTACAGCTCTAATGCATCTGCCAATGCTTTCATAGAAGCTATATTTTCTTCTTTTAATGTAGATTTAATAGAAATAACTGGTTCTAAAATAGTTATTTCTTTCATGGTTTCTAAAACTGCTTTCATTTGTTTTGCAGCCATTGATGCCCATGAACCATTTTCAATCAGACCTACTGTTCTTTTCTGGAAGTTCTTTGCTTTTAAGTGATGTAAGAAATCTTCCATACATGGGAATAATCCACCATCATATGTAGCACAAGCTAATACAAGACGATCATAGCGGAATGCATCTTCTACTGCTTCTGCCATATCATCTCTTGATAAATCTAAAACAGATACTTTCTCAGCGCCTGCTTCTTCTAACATTTTTGCAAATTTCTTTGCTGCTTTTGCTGTATTTCCATGGATGGAAGCATATGCCACAAGGATACCTTTATCCTCAGGCTCATAGCTGCTCCATATATTGTATTTTCCAATATAATATTCCAGATTTTCTGTTAAGATTGGTCCATGAAGAGGACAGATTGCCGCAATATCCAATGTTGCTGCTTTCTTTAAAAGCGCCTGTACCTGCGCGCCATATTTTCCTACAATATTAAAATAATATCTTCTTGCCTCACAAGCCCAGTCTTCTTGCACATCCAATGCACCAAATTTTCCGAATCCATCTGCACTGAATAAGATTTTTTCTTTTTTCTCATATTCTACCATAACTTCAGGCCAATGTACCATAGGTGCCATAACAAATACTAATGTATGTTCCCCTAAACAAAGTTCTTCTCCTTCTTTTACCACTACCTTCTGCTCATCACGTAATGCTACAGTAAAAAACTGTGGAATCATAACAAATGTTTTTGCATTTCCAACAATTTTTGTATCTGGATATTTTTCTATGAACTTTTGTATATTTGAGGCATGGTCAGGCTCCATATGAGATACGATCAGATAATCCGGCTGTCTTCCCTGAAGTACTTTTTCTAAATTTGCAAACCATTGTTCTGTTACTCTTTTATCCACGGTATCCATAACTGCAATTTTTTCATCCAAAATAACATAAGAATTATAAGATACACCATTAGGCACAACATATTGACTTTCAAATAAATCAATATCATGGTCATCTACACCAACATATTTTACTGCATCACTAATTACAATATTACTCATTCTGTTCTTCCTCCTTGACTCTATATCATTTGCAATCAGGCTATCATGCACACATTGTGTTTATTTGTAACCGTTCAGAAGGTGCAAAGTCATATGTGCAAATTGTACATGGGAGCTTGCTCATAAAATACAATTTACACATATGGCCTCATAGCTGGTAACGGCATCATGAACAAAATGACCAGCCATAGCATTTTGTGAATGGCACCTTCTAAATAGTTATATTTGATAGCCACAAACATTTAGAGCAGATTTTCTTCATCTCGCCCTTTTACACATAACGCTTGTATTATAACAATAAAAATCAAATAAATCAACTACCTAGTTTTTGTATTCTTCATCAACAACAGTATCCCTTTTTCATATTGCCAATCAAATACTGTTTTCCTTTTAAACACACTCTAGTAACATAAAACGCACTTTTTAAACAAATATTTTGTTAAAAAAGTGCGTTTATTTCCTATTTCAACTCCTAAATTTTCCCCTCAGCCACATCTCTCAGCAATTCCTGCATTTCATACTTACTTGTGACTCTTCTGCTGCTCTCCTCTACCTTTTTTCTTCTCTCTTCACTCATATTAGAATATTGTGTTCTGGCTTCTTCATTCATTGCCATACCCATTGCAAAACCAATTGGCAGTTCATCGCTGCTGCCTGAATCTCTTACATTCATTTTCCTCTATCCTTTCTTTGTAAATTTTGCCATACTATACTAATTTTTTCAACTCTCATTTCATTTCCAAACAACAAACTCTATCTATTAGGAGCTGCAAAAAAATAACTGATACAGACTGTGCAGGATATTTCCTCAATGGTACAGGTCAAAAAACATAGGCGCAGCGGGCTGCGTCGAGGCTTTTTGACCTGCGTGGCCGGAGAAATAGACAAGATATATCAGTTATTTTCCTACAGATCCTTGTCCTATTTCTAAACGCATGAAAACAATTCACCCTTATAGCAGAGTCCAAATCCAATAAAAAAATCCCAGCACCCAGCTTGTCAGTATTCCATACAGAATTACTGGTCCTGCTATTACAAATATTTTGCAGCCTATTCCAAACACTTCTCCTTCTGGTTTGAAATCAATTGCAGGAGCTGCCACCGAATTAGCAAATCCTGTTATTGGTACAAGCGTGCCCGCCCCTCCGAATTTAGCCAGTCTTGCATACCATTGCAGCCCTGTTAAAATAACACTAAGCAAAACTAATGTAATTGTTGTATATAACCCTGCCATCTCTTTATCCCAGCCAAATGCCTGATACATGCGGGATAATCCTTCTCCAATGCAGCAGATTATACCACCAATTAAAAATGCTTTTCCCATATTCGCCCATTGGTTATGAGTCGGTGTCACTTCCTTTACATAAGCATTGTACTTTTCTGCTTTTTTCATTTCATCCTTTTCATTTAACACATCTTTTATGTTTGTCCCATTTTCCATTCTCTGTCACATCCCTTCTCGCTGATTATCATTTCTCTTTTAAACATAAAGATAGATTACTCTCCATGCCAGTATTGTAACAATGTACCAAAACACTTCCCTAATGCAATTGCAGTTGCAATGTAGGGCATACCTTGTTTCAATTTTACTCTTTCTGCCATAATCGGCATTACTTTTAACACTTCTGCAAGTGCCATAGCAAGGCAACCTGTAAATACTCCCGAAAATATTCCATATACTGCTAATCCCGCCAATCCTATAGGCAGCTTCCATTGGAATATTGAAATAAGATTTCCAATGGCACCTCCTAATACAATCACTGTTTCATAGGTAGGAATATATTGTGAAGTCCTTGTTCTTGCTGCTAGTCTTGTAATAACACCTATCATCACAAGAAATGCAAATACACCACTTGCAACGGCAAGTCCTGATGCCAAACCAATAAACCCTAATATTATACTTTTAATCAGCATCCATTGTATTCCCCTCTCTTTCAGCTTCCTTTATGATTGCTTTATACTCATCTTCTTCATAACTGCGCATTGCAATCTCCAAAGGTGTCGGATCGTCTTTGCGCTGCCATCTTTTATAATGATTAAAGAATATAATACTTCCTATAGGCAGCCCCAGTGCATAAGAAATTTCCATAATTCCCAATCCATCATACTCTTTTCCTAATACCAGTCGATACATGTTGTCAAATACATCTCCAACACTGACATCTGTGTTAAAAGTCATAATAGAAAATGCTGCTCCAAAAAATACAACCAAACACAGCAGTGCTACTTTTGTGTATTCTAACCACTGCTTTGGTGCAGAAGGAACTTTGTATTGTATGATAAAATCTGTCTCTCCCAGATTGACAACCTGAACATCAGGGTAATTTTTTTCAATCAGCTCTATTACCTTTAAAATAGATACCACATACTTTTTATTTTTTTTTTCATTTACCTTCATAAAAAGTGTCTGGTTTAACTTTTTTACCATATTTTTATCTACACCATATAACTTTACAATATCACTTAAGTAAATATTTTTATTCAATACCTCTGAATTCTGTTCCGCTTTTATATATAATATCTTATTCTGCAAACATAAACTCTCCTTTTTATTATAAATTTTGTAATACTTTAGAACTGCTTTTTACATTGTACCTTTCGTACACAATTCGCTTGTATTGTGGTATGCCCATATGAGTATACAAAGCAGGACATGCAGATTGGGGCAATGAATTTTCAAACACACTCTAGATTAATACTCCATCATAAACCTGTTGCGAAGTATTCATTGCCAATTCAAAAAACATGACAACAGATGCAGCTGCCACTACTGCACATAACACAGCTAAACATAATCGCTTTTTCAACATAAAAAATACCTCCTTTTATATGTGAATGAAACTCTAATTGGTTAATTTGTAAACTTTGTACTATTATTTGATATTTTTTCTTTTTTATGCAAAAAATTGAGAGGTCAAATTATTATGACATCTCAATTTCTATATCCAGAACGAATTACTTTATTCCAGCGGCAATCTGTTATCAGTCAGTTTAGACTGAATTGTTACACTAAATTCTTTGCCAATGTGGATTAAAACTAACAAATACGTTCTCTCATTCTTTTTAAAATTTTCTTTTCCAATCTGCTTACTTGTACCTGGCTGACACCTAGATTTTTTGCAACTTCTACCTGTGTTTTTTCTTCAAAATAACGTAACTTGATTAATTTTCTCTCATTTTCTTCTAAACTATTTAATAATTGTTCTATCAACATATGATTCAGCAGCTTTTCTGTATCATCTCTCTTTTCTGCCAAACGATCAATTAAGGAAATTTCACTGCCATCCCCCTGATATACCGTTTTATAAATTGATTCTACATCATTAGAAGCATCCAGCGCCATCACAATCTCATCTACAGTCAATTCAGTCGCTCCGCTAATTTCCTCTACTGTAGGTTCTTTCCCATACTGATTGTTCCATACCTCCCTGACCATTTTTATTTTACCTGCAGCCTCTTTCAGGCTGCGGCTTACTTTTATCATACCATCATCTCTTAAAAATCGTTTGATTTCCCCTGTAATCATGGGAACAGCATATGTGGAAAATTTGACATCATAAGAAAAATCAAATTTATCTATAGCTTTCATAAGTCCTATATTGCCTATTTGAAATAGGTCCTCTACTTCACATCCTCTTCCTATAAATCTTTTTACAATACTCCATACTAACCCCGAATTATCACTGACAAGTTTATCTCTGGCATCCTTTTCGCCTTTTTGGGCTTGTTTTAATAATTCTATTGTATCCAACTTCACTCTCACCTCCCAAACTTCATATATCACTCTATTAATTTTGTCCAAGCTGCCAGTCCGGACTCTCAAATATGCTCTTACCTAACCCTATTCTTTTCTCCATAAATACAGATGTTCCTTTTCCATATTCAGATGTTACTTCTAATTTATCCATAAATATTTCCATAAAAGAAAATCCCATACCAGACCGTTCTAATTCCGGTCTTGAAGTATACATTGGTTCCATCGCCTGAGATAAATCTTTTATTCCACATCCTTCATCTTCTACTACCACTCTGAAAATATCATTCTCAATCTGGCATTTCATATGTATCTTGCCATTCTTCCCTTCATATCCATGAATAATAGCATTTGTAACTGCTTCTGATACTGCGGTTCTAATATCTTCTAATTCTTCTAACGTAGGATCAAGCTGTGCTGCAAATGATGCAGCCACAACCCTTGCGAAGCCTTCATTTTGTGAACGGCTTTCAAATATTAAATTCACTTCGTTTGTATAAGACATATGTATCCTCCCTTTTCTGTCTTTATCTTATCTATGATATATTATGTTTGCCGTCCAGCCTTATCCAAATAGATTGTCCATCTGTCAAAGGCTGAATAGCTGCAATATTTATTAAATCACATCTAATCAATGATGTGTTTCAAACATTGTTTATTCCTATTAATTTCTATCTTACCCTTCCATCAATCAGAGCCTCTTCTATTGTAGCTTTTTTTTCAATAATTTTATATAGTCCTGAAATCTGAAAAATCCTGTCTACCGCTTTTCCTACACGTGTTACATAAACCTTTCCTCCTGTAAATATCACTTTTTTATACCTTCCCATAATAACACCAATACCAGAACTATCCATAAATTCTGAATTTGCAAAATCAAAAATAATATGCTTGACATTTTCCTTCTCAATATACCGATCTGCCCTTTCCTTTATAGAAATTGCATTATGATGATCCAGTTCTTTTCCTATGTGTACAATCAGACACCGGTTTCTTACTTCATATTTGTCTCCTGTTTCCTTATTTGCCTGCATAGTATTCATTCCTCCTTTTATTTCTATATCTACATCTACATCAAAACTATTTTTTTCTGCAATACAAAAAGAGCTACTTCAAAAAATACCACTATTTATTTTTTACATGGTATCTTCTAAAATAGCTCTTTTCACTATTCTATCTTATCTGAGGACTGTTCATCAATAACCCAATTATCTTCCTGTATTCACATAAACCTAGCTGCCATTCCAAGCACGTTTCATTCCTCCGCCTGGTCTATGGCAAACTTATCCTTTGCCATAGTATTAAGTTATTTCTTAACTGTTCCTAGCGTGTGTGTGAAAATTCATTGTCCCAAATTCATTCAATGCAGCCCGCTACACCTCATGAATTTGGAACAAATCCCCC
>CAYRAV010000012.1:0-66710 GCA_964422365.1 uncultured Lachnospiraceae bacterium
TGATAACAGAGGTTTTCCAGTTATCACAGCCCTAACAGTTGCCGCTGTCGGGGCTTTTTTCTTCTCCGTTGACGTTGCCCTGCCACAGATATTTTGCTCCATCCAACATCCAAAGGATTGCTTTCAACATATCCTCATAAGATGTCTGTAACTCTCTGATTTCTTTGGTAGTAACATCCGACTTTTCATTTTTTATCTGTCCCGCCAGTTCTTCCATGCGGTTCTGCATTTCCTGTAACTTTTCCACAATCTGATATACCGTTTCTTTCTTCCCTACCACACATACATGATTGTAAATACAGGAGCGGACAAAATAATCTTTCTTTTTCATGCCGCTTGCAAAAATCTTCGCTTCGATTTCTTCCCGTTCTCTGGGAGAAATACGAAAGCTGATTGTTGGATATTTGTGTGTTCCACTCATTCCTCTGTACCCTCCTTAAATTCCATATTCAATAGCTCTGCCATTTGTATTTGTTCTGTCGGGAACATATGGGCATACCGAAACGTAATATCAACACTTTCATGCCCTACCCTATTCCCGATTGATACTGCTGAAAATCCCATACTGATGAGTAAAGAAACGTGTGAGTGCCGCAAATCGTGGATTCTAATGCGTTTTACCCCTGCTTTTCCTGCTCCCCTTGTCATTTCGTGGTGCAGGAAACTTTTAGTCAGATGAAAAATCCTATCTGTCGGAAGAAAACCGTACAATCTGCTGATATAATCTTTTAATTCTTCACACAAGAAATCCGGCATACTCACATTCCGCTTGCTTTTCGGTGTTTTCGGGTCTGTAATCACATCTTTTTCCTCCAACCGCTGATATGATTTTGTTATGCGGATAACCTTATTATCAAAATCAATGTCCTGCGGCGTGAGGGCTAGTAATTCGCCGACACGCAACCCACACCAATATAAAATCTGAAACGCATGATAGGAATATGGTTTGTCTTTTACTGCATCAATAAATTTCAGATATTCTTCTTTCGTCCAGAAAAGCATTTCCTCCGCCTTCCCTTTTCCAAGCGGTCCGGCTTTGACAACAGGATTGCTCTTTAATTCGTAGAACCGTACCGCATGATTAAACAATGCACTCAACTCCGATTGCAGAGTTTTCAAATAAGTCGGTGCATAAGGCTTTCCTTTTTCATCACGATAAGAAATCTGCTCATTCTGCCACTGGATAATATCTTTTGCACGAATATCACACATTTTCTTATTCTCAAAGTACGGCAACAATTTTGTGCGTAAGATATGCTCCTTTGTCAGCCAAGTATTGTGTTTCAGCTTCGGCTTCATATCTCTTGTGTATGCCTGCACAAATTCCCCGAAAGTCATATCCAAGTCAGCCGCTTCTTTCATACGGAAATGATGTTCCCACTCTGTCGCTTCTCTTTTGGTCTTGAACCCTCTTTTGACTTTCCGGCAATTCTTACCCGTCCAGTCGTAATAATGGAACGATACATACCATGTTCCACGCTGTTCATCTTTATATGCCGCCATAATATCCCTCCTTAGTTCGCTGCCTGCGCCATTCCATAGAATTTTTCTTCATAGTATTTTCTGCTAACACGTCCGGCAATTGTGATAAACCCTTTTTCTTCCAGTTCCTCATTCATCTGTCGTACTAATTTGTAAGCAAATGGTTTGGAAACACCCAACTCCTGCGCTACCTCCCCTGCAGTTACAAACAGCTCATTCTTCATTCGATATCCTCCTTTTATTTAGCGTTTTTGTTAAATCTTGTATATGTAGTATACTTAACATTTCTGTTATTGTCAATAGCTTATTTGTTAAACTTATCTTTTTTATTAAATTTAGCATTTCTGATAAGTTTTTGTTGCTGTATTATTTGAATTATGCTAGAATATAGAAGAAACACAGAAGCATTGATTTGAGAGGTTGCACATGGACTATACGATACGGAAAATAAAAAAACAGGAATACCCGTTACTGGACAATTTTCTATACGAAGCGATATTTATTCCAGAGGGCATTGAACCTCCACCCAAAACCATTATTGCATCTCCCGAATTGCAGGTTTATGTCGAGCATTTCGGAGCGTTAAAAGATGATTGGGGATTAGTAGCAGAGGTTGACGGAAAAGTTGTCGGTGCTGTTTGGGTTCGTATTATGAATGATTATGGACATATAGATGATGAAACGCCCTCTTTGGCAATCTCTTTATATAAAGAATATCGGGGCTTTGGCATTGGAACAGCCATGATGAAAGAAATACTTGTTCTGCTTAAATTGCATGAATATAGCCGAGTTTCCCTTTCTGTTCAAAAAGCCAATTATGCGGCAAAGCTGTATCTAAAGGTTGGTTTTGAGATTGTAAGGGAGAGCGAAGAAGAATACAGTATGGTGAACTGTCTATAACAAATTTATAAATAAATTGAAAGGACATTCCATTTATGAGAATCCGACCATATATACCAAGCAAAGATTACGAATATGTATCAAAATGGATTGATAACGAAAGAACTCACGCCTTTTGGTGTGCAAATCTTTTGCCCTATCCCATGACACAAAAATCTTTCCATGATTTATTAGAAAAAAATTCAATGGACTGGACAGATAGTGCTTATGTAGCAACAGAAGATAATGGACAGCCAATAGGCTTCTTCTGCTATTCTGTCAATACAAAGGATAATATTGGTTTTCTTAAATTTGTAATTATAGACAAGGCAAAACGTGGAAATGGTTACGGAAAAGAAATGTTGAATCTAGCTCTGCAATATGCTTTTCAGATAACCGGCGCAAAGGCAGTTCAACTGAATGTTTTCAATGAAAACCCTTTAGCGAAACAATGCTATGAAAAAGTTGGCTTTGTTGATAGAAATATTGATAAAGATGTTTTTTCATATAAAGACGAACTTTGGAGCAGATGTAACATGATAGCTTCAAAACAATAATTCTACTTTACAGAAAGGACACATGATTATGGTATTAGGAGAACGGATAAAAAGAATACGCACATTCCGAGGCTTGACACAGCGTGAATTGGGCTTGAAATTGGGATATGAGGAACGCAATGCTGATGTTCGTATCGCACAGTATGAATCCGGCTATCGTGTTCCCAAAAACAACACCTTAATGGAAATGGCAAAGATACTGAACATCAATTATATCCATTTTATTGGCGTTACTCCCGGTTGCGCCGAGGATATTATGCTTACATTGCTTTGGCTTGATGAAGATGACCGTAGCACGATTCATTTGTTTCAGCTTGTCCGCAACCCCGGCAAAGCCAATCATTCCGATGATAAGTCGGTGCGTTACTATGACAATGATGATTGGCCTGCGCATCCGCCAGTAGGTATGTGGTTAGAGTATGGATTAGTCAATGATTTCATGCGTGAGTGGTGTCTGCGAAAAGAGCAGTTGAAAAGTGGGGAGATTTCAGAGGACGAATATTTTGAATGGAAAATCAACTGGCCTGCTACAAGCAGTAGTGTTGATGAAAACGGACATGATAAGAAAAACAATAGCTTTAAGTGGAGAAAGGAGAACTAAATACTATGACAATCAAAGAATATGCACACGAACAGGCAACCAAACTTATCCGTAAGCCTACAAAAAGTACAATTATTAAAGTTGTAAATGACATTATTAATTGCCAATCAAATGGACAACCTATAACATCTTCACAAATCAATCAAATACTTTCATATATTGAAATTGAGGTAGGAGATTTACAGGTATTGTGTGAAGCTTTTGATAATACTGAAACTCTCTCTCTTATGGGACAAGTACGTGAACTGATTGCACAAGCTCAAACTGCCAAAAACAAAGGAGAATGATTATGGATATAGCAATCATTATTTCAATTGTTTCACTCATCGTATCAATTGTTAATGTTCTTATGTATATAAAACTTACTATCAAATATAATGCTATGGTTTCAACACAGACACTAACAGCGCAGGGAGCATTTGAAACGCAAATCAGAAGCCTTATCTCTGATGCAACAAAAGAAATAACTCATTACGCTATCGAATTGCAACGTGAGCCGGAAAATTCAATACTTCAGCAAGCATATTTTACAGCTGAAGAACAGTATCGAAATGCTTACGAAGAAGCCTGCGGCAAGTATATTGATGGGAAAATTGATAAGGTTCGTTTTGAAAAATTGTATAAACAAGAAATTTATAAGTTAGTAAATGATGATAATCAAAAAAAATTTTATGCAACTAATCAATCTACATATGCCAGTACCATATCAGTATATAAAGAATGGTTTAGCCAAGCTTAATTCTAATTTAGGTATCAAAAAGGTATCACGCCCCACATCAAAAGCCGGAAAGTCCACTGTTTATGCGGCTTCCCGGCTCTCTGTTTACTATTCAAACTCAATCGTCCCCGGCGGCTTACTAGTCAAATCATACATAACTCGATTAACTCCCTTAACCTCATTAATTATCCTGCCAGTAATTTTTATCAACACTTCAATTGGCAATTCTGCACATTCTGCTGTCATAAAATCGGATGTATTCACTGCACGTAATGCTACTGCGTAATCATATGTTCTTTCATCTCCCATAACACCAACTGAACGCATATTAGTCAAAGCAGCAAAATACTGTCCCAGTCCTTTATCCAATCCTGCCTTTGCAATTTCTTCTCGGTAAATTGCATCTGCATCCTGCACAATTTTTACTTTTTCCGCTGTTACTTCGCCAATAATACGAATTCCTAATCCAGGACCTGGAAATGGCTGTCTATAAACCAAATATTCTGGAATTCCCAACTCTAGTCCTGCCTTTCGTACCTCATCTTTAAATAATAAACGCAATGGTTCAATAATTTCCTTAAAATCTACACAATCAGGTAACCCACCTACATTATGATGTGATTTAATCACTGCTGCTTTTCCTAAACCACTTTCAATCACATCAGGATAAATAGTCCCTTGTACTAGATAATCTACTGCTCCGATTTTCTGTGCCTCTTCTTCAAATACACGGATAAATTCTTCACCAATAATTTTTCTCTTAGCTTCTGGTTCAGACACACCTTTTAATCTTTCATAAAAACGCTCCTGTGCATTGACACGAATAAAATTCAAATCATAATGCCCATTTTGTCCAAATACGGCTTCTACTTCATCTCCTTCGTTTTTGCGAAGCAAACCTTGGTCTACAAATACACATGTAAGCTGCTTTCCTACTGCTTTTGACAATAAAACTGCTGCCACAGAAGAATCTACACCACCTGACAAAGCACATAATACCTTTCCATTTCCAACTTTCTCACGAATTTCTTTGATGGTTGTTTCCACAAAAGAAGACATTTTCCAATCTCCTGTACATTCACACACATCATAAACAAAATTAGAAAGCATTTTTGTTCCTTCTTGTGTGTGCATTACCTCCGGATGGAACTGTACTGCGTATAACTTTTTTTCTGCATTTTCCATTGCTGCAACTGGACATACTGGTGTATGCGCAGTCACCTTAAAATCATCTGGTGCTGTTTCTATATAATCAGTATGGCTCATCCAGCAAATTGTATTTGAAGATACATTTTGAAATAATACGGAAGTAGTATCTACATCCACTTTGGTCTTGCCATATTCACTAACTGGTGCTGTTGAAACTTCTCCACCTAGTATATAAGACATCAGTTGGGAACCATAACATATTCCTAAGATTGGAATTCCCAATTCAAAAATTTCTTTCGAACATCTTGCAGAATCTTCGCCATATACACTATTTGGCCCGCCTGTAAAAATAATTCCCTTCGGATTCATTTCCCTAATCTTATCTAAACTTAAATTATAGGGATGTACTTCACAATATACATTACATTCTCTGACTCTTCTTGCAATCAGCTGATTGTATTGTCCGCCAAAATCAAGTACAATTACCATCTCTTTTTTCACTCGAATTCCTCCTAATTGTTTTTTTATCATACCATTTTGCCTTTTTTAACAACAGTGTTATGCTGCCTTAATGATTAAACATGTGCAAAGTTTGGATATACATAAGTACTTTCATTATACTACATTTTTTTCACACACACTAGTAAGAAAAATCAGTTTTTTAAATTGTTTTCAAAAATTCTATATTTCTACTTTTTGAATACAAATTTTATGCACATTTTTTCTGCATTTTATCATCTTTTTACATACATATCAATATTGTCCCCCACTAGAGCATGTTTGAAAATTGCTTGTTACAAGATGTACATCACAATTTGTGGGAGATTTGTTCCAAATTTATGAGTTGCAGCGGACTACATTGAATGAATTTGGGGCAAATAGCACACAAAGTGGGGCATGCAGATTGAGGCAATGAATTTTCAAACACACTCTAGTCCCCAAGTCTGCATTTTCATAGAAGCAATAATAAAAGCAGTTATACCTATCTGTCCATTTTTAAAAAGAAAATTTTTGCTTTTCCAATAAACCAAAGGTTATTTTTTCATATTATAATTGGTCAAAATAATTCCCTGCCGCTCTACTTCCTGTTTCTTTATCACCTTATAGCCTCTTTTCTCAAAAAAAGATCTGGCAGTAATAGAAACATTTGCACTAATATCTGCTGTATTAACTGCATTTTCCAACTCATTACAGATTGCTGTTGCAATTCCCTTATGCTGATAATCTTTGTGAACAAACAATCTATCTAAATAACCTGTTTTATCCATATCCCCAAACCCAACTATAACATCATTTTCAACTGCGACAACAGAATAATTCTTTGATAAAGATTTATTCCACTCTCCTAAATCCATGTTTTCAGTTGCCCATGCATTTAACTGTTCTTCTGTATAATCATTTGCATTTACAGAGTGGACAGTATCATAAAATAGTTCTGCAAGATATTTACAGTCTGATTCTTCATACTTTCTTATTATCATTTCAAAACCTCTTATTTGAAAATTGTGAAACCGTTATACTACTTTACCCTTCAATCTTTTTCATATTTCCTATACTCTTAGTAGTGTAACTCCTATTTACACCTATTAATTTATTTTCCACATATTTCTAAATCCCTTTCCCTTCTCTTATTCCTGCCTCTATTGCATGCTCTGTATATCCCAACAAGTAATTCCATATCCATATAAAGCACTTAGGATCTATAGGAAAATAACTGACACATCTTGACTTGTCTATTTCTCCGATTGCACAGCCAAAAAAGCCTCTCCGCAGCCCGCTGCGCCTACGTTTTTTGACCTGCACCCTCGAAGAAATATCCTGCGCAATCTGCATCAGTTATTTTTCTACAGCTCCTTACAATCTTATATCTCTACTTCACAATTTTCTCTCCACTCAATTCATCTAAGTTTCTTTCATATGGCATCAAAAATTCTTCCAGAAAAATATCAACTTCCTCTAATTGCATCTTTTTCAGACTTACCAATGTACTTTTCTCTGCCCCTAAAAATTCCTGATTTCCATTTTTTCTTTCTTCTATACATTTTATCAATGCAGAAAGTTTATCTGCTGCCTTTTCCAATTTCCAAAGATATGCATCCTCTGCTTCTGCAACCAACAAAGACTGATAATATTCCCTAAAATCCTGTGGCAGCATAGACAGCATTTTTCTTGCTGCTCTTTCTTCTACTTCTTTATATGCTTTTTTCATATCTTCACTATAATATTTTATTGGTGTTGGCAAATCTCCTGTTAATATTTCCGTACAATCATGATATAACCCAATTAATGCCGCCCTCTCCACATTCCAATGATTTCCCAATCTTACATTACTAATCACTGCAAGTGCATGGGATAGCATGGCAACCTCCATTGAATGTTCACTAACATTTTCCTTTCCTGAGTTCCGCATCAATGCCCACCGCTCAATATACCTCATTCTTGACATCATAGCATAAAATTGATTCTCCACACTTCACACCAGACCTTTCCTGCTCCTACAGCTTATCTTTAATATATTTTCCTGTATAGGACTTCTTATTTTTTACAATTTCTTCTGGTGTTCCTACCGCCACAATTGTTCCACCTTTGTCTCCGCCTTCTGGTCCGATATCAATAATATAATCTGCTGTTTTTATTACATCCAAATTATGTTCTATTACAACTACACTATTTCCTCCATCGGATAATCTGCGCAAAATTTCAATTAATTTATGCACATCTGCAAAATGAAGTCCTGTTGTTGGTTCATCTAATATATAAATGGTTTTACCTGTACTTCTACGGCTTAATTCTGCTGCCAGTTTTATTCTTTGTGCTTCTCCCCCAGATAGTGTTGTAGATGGCTGTCCCAATCGTATATAAGATAATCCTACATCATACAATGTTTCAATCTTTCTGCGAATGGCAGGTACGTTTTCAAAAAACTTCATGGCCTCTTCCACTGTCATATCCAATACATCATAAATACTTTTCCCTTTATATTTTACTTCTAATGTCTCACGATTATAACGTTTTCCCTCACAAACTTCACATGGCACATACACATCTGGCAAAAAATTCATTTCTATCTTAAGAATACCATCTCCACTGCATGCCTCGCATCTTCCACCTTTTACATTAAAACTAAAACGTCCTTTTTTGTATCCTTTTGCTTTGGCATCTGTAGTGTTTGCAAACAAATCTCTAATAAGGTCAAATACACCTGTATAAGTTGCCGGATTAGATCGTGGTGTTCTTCCAATTGGTGACTGGTCAATATTAATCACTTTATCTAACTGCTCCATTCCAAGAATTTTATCATGTTTTCCTGGTATACATCGAGCACGGTTTAAATTTTTTGCAAGAGATTTATACAATACTTCATTAATTAATGAACTTTTTCCTGAACCTGATACTCCTGTAATACAGGTCATGATGCCAAGGGGAATCTCTACTGTTACATTCTTCAGATTATTCTCTCTTGCTCCTTTGATTGTTAAAAATCCTGTTGGTGTTCTTCTTGTTTTAGGTACTGGTATTTTCATCCTTCCACTTAGATAAGCACCTGTGATGGAATCCTGATTTTCCATAATTTCCTTTGCTGTTCCTTCTGCTACAATCTGTCCGCCGTGTTCACCGGCTCCCGGTCCGATATCTACAATATAATCTGCTGCAAACATAGTATCTTCATCATGCTCTACTACAATCAATGTATTTCCCAAATCCTTCAGATGGCACAAAGTTTTAATCAGCTTGTCATTGTCTCTTTGATGCAGTCCTATACTTGGCTCATCTAAAATATATGCCACACCTACCAGACCGGAACCTATCTGTGTTGCCAAGCGGATACGCTGTGCTTCCCCTCCTGATAAACTGGCAGTTGCCCTTGCCAGTGTTAAGTAGTCTAAACCAACATCTACCAGAAATCCCAATCTGGAACTTATTTCCTTTAGAATCAATTTTCCGATTTTCTGTTGGCGCTCTGTAAGTGCCAGTTCCTCCATAAATTGTTTTAATGTACCAATAGAATACTCTGTAATCTCAGCAATTCCTTTCTCCCCTACTGTGACTGCCAGAGATTCTTTTTTCAATCGTCTTCCGCCACATTCCTTACAAGGAGTAATGCTCATAAATGTTTCATATTCCTGCTTAATCATATCAGAAGCTGTTTCACGATATTTCCGTTGTACATTTTTGATAATTCCTTCAAATGCTACATCATAAACACCTTCTCCCCGCTGCCCTTTATAATATACCTTTACCACTCTTCCATCTGTTCCATGAATTAACATATGCTGTATCTCTTTGGAAAGATTTTCATATGGAGTGTCTAACTCGAATCCATATTCTTTCGCTAATGCGGCTAAAGTACTGCCTGTATAACTGGTAGGATCTGAAGAGGACTGCCATCCCATCACTGTAATAGCTCCCTGTGAAATACTAAGAGATTTATCCGGTATTATCAAATCTTCCTCAAACTCCATCTTATATCCAAGACCATGACAAACAGGGCAGGCACCAAATGGATTGTTAAAAGAAAAACTTCTTGGTTCTATCTCATCGATACTAATACTGCAGTCAGGACAGGAAAAACTCTGACTAAAATTCATTCTCTCTCCTTCGATTACATCTACTACAAGTAAACCTTCTGCCAGCTTTAATACACTTTCAATCGAATCTGCAAGACGTTTTTCAATCCCCTTTTTTATCACAAGACGATCTACCACGATTTCGATATTATGTTTTACATTTTTATCCAACTTAATTTCTTCTGATAATTCATATAGATTCCCATCTGCTAAAACACGGACATATCCGCTTTTCTTCGCCTGCTCAAATAATTTTACATGAGCACCCTTCCTTCCTCTCACTACAGGTGCCAATAATTGTATCTTTGTCCGCTCTGGCAATTTCATAATTTCATCTACCATTTGGTCAACGGTCTGCTTTTTAATCTCTTTTCCACATTTAGGGCAGTGCGGTATTCCAATTCTGGCATATAACAACCGAAAATAGTCATAAATTTCTGTTACTGTTCCTACTGTAGAACGGGGATTTCTGTTTGTTGATTTCTGATCAATGGAAATAGCAGGAGATAACCCTTCAATACTTTCCACGTCTGGTTTTTCCATCTGCCCCAAAAACTGCCTTGCATAGGAGGATAAAGATTCCATATATCTTCTCTGTCCCTCTGCATATATGGTATCAAATGCCAGAGAAGATTTTCCCGAACCACTTAAGCCTGTCAAAACAACAAATTTGTCTCTGGGAATATCCAAGTTTAGATTTTTTAAATTGTGTTCTTTTGCCCCACGTATTGCAATATAACTTTTTTTTGTATTTTCATATTGACTTTGTTTAAAAGTCTTTTTATCAGTCATTTTTTACTCCTTTCCAATCGAAAAAATATAGTTCAGCCATGTCCATTTATACCTTATTTTTTCAGTATAAAACACATCATTACGGTATCCCTTATCGGACAAAACTGCCTGTCCAAATGATATAAATTGCGGTATGCCTATTCAGGTATACCCTAATAGAGTATCACTTGTCAGAATATATATTTTAAATAAAAAAATTATAAATGGCATCCTGAATAACTACACATTTTATCTTCAAAAACATTATCCTTCCAACTCATTTAACTGTTTCTTAAGCTCTATCATTTGATCTCTTAATTGAGCTGCCAGTTCAAAATTCAACTCTGCTGCGGCTGTATGCATCTTCTTAGATACTTCTGTAACAAGTTTTTCTAACTCTTTCTTACTCATGGACTCTGGATCTTTTTCCAAATCATAGACTGTATTCTCCACTTTTTTAGAAATACTAATCAAGTCTCTGACCGCCTTCTTAATTGTAGTTGGGGTAATGCCATGTTGTTTGTTATAGGCATCCTGTATCTGCCTCCTTCGGTTTGTCTCTGTGATTGCTTTCTGCATGGAATCTGTAATGGTGTCTGCGTACATAATAACATGCCCTTCTGAATTTCGGGCTGCTCGTCCAACAGTCTGAATCAATGATGTTTCCGAACGTAAAAATCCTTCCTTGTCTGCATCCAATATGGCAACCAATGTAATTTCCGGAATATCCAATCCCTCTCTTAACAGGTTAATTCCAACTAACACATCAAATACATCCATACGCATATCTCGAATAATTTCTGTACGCTCTAATGTATCAATATCAGAATGAAGATATTTTACACGAATACCAAGTTCCCGCATATAATCTGTCAATTCTTCTGCCATTCGTTTGGTTAGAGTAGTGACTAATATTTTATTCTTATTCTCTATTTCCTTGTTCACTTCTGTAATCAAATCATCAATCTGACCCTCTACCGGCCTTACAGATATTTCCGGATCCAGCAATCCTGTTGGTCTGATAATTTGTTCTACCCTCTGTAATTCATGTTCTCCTTCATAAACAGATGGTGTAGCAGATACAAACATCATCTGGTCAATTTTTCCCTCAAACTCCTGAAAATTCAGCGGACGGTTATCCTTTGCTGAAGGGAGGCGAAATCCAAAATCTACAAGAGTAGATTTTCTTGACTGGTCACCTGCATACATACCTCTAATCTGGGGTACTGTAATGTGGGACTCATCTACAATAATCAGAAAATCATCTGGAAAGAAATCAATTAATGTATATGGTGCAGCCCCTGGCTCTAATCCTGCTAAATGCCTGGAATAATTTTCTACTCCTGAACAAAACCCTGTTTCCCGCAGCATTTCAATATCAAAATTTGTCCGTTCGCTGATTCTCTGTGCCTCTAACAATTTATCTTCACTTTTAAAATATTCTACCCGCTCCTCAAGCTCTGCCTCAATATTTTTTAGTGCCGTTTCCATGTACTCTGGTGCTACCACATAATGAGAAGCAGGATAGATAGAAATATGCTCTAATTCATATTTTATGGCACCTGTCAATACATCTATTTCTGTCAACCGGTCAATCTCATCTCCAAAAAACTCTACTCTTAATGCGGTATCTGTAGCAGAGGCGGCAAATATTTCCAACACATCTCCTCTCACCCGAAATGTTCCTCGTTTAAAATCCATATCATTCCTTGTATATTGTATCTCTACCAGTTTTTCAATAATCTCATCCCTGTCCCGAAGCATACCAGGTCTTAAAGAAATGGTCATATTCTGATAAAATTCAGGACTACCTAATCCATAAATGCATGACACACTGGATACAATAATAACATCTTTTCGTTCTGTCAAAGCTGCAGTAGCAGAATGGCGCAGTTTATCTATTTCATCATTGATTGCGGAATCTTTTTCAATATAAGTATCTGTAGATGGCACATATGCTTCTGGCTGGTAGTAATCATAATAGGAAACAAAATATTCCACTGCGTTCTCAGGAAACATCTCTTTGAACTCTCCATATAATTGTGCTGCTAACGTTTTATTGTGGGCAATGACCAGCGTCGGCTTCTGCAAAGCCTGAATGACATTTGCCATCGTAAATGTTTTGCCCGATCCCGTAACCCCTAGTAAAGTCTGGAATTGGTTGCCTTCCTGAAAGCCTTTTACCAGCTCTGCAATTGCCTGCGGCTGGTCGCCTGTAGGCTGATATGGGGCATGTAGTTTAAATTTATTCATCAATCCACCTCCGTTTGTGACCTAAGCGTATTTGAAAATTGCTTGCTGTCTGTCAATATGCCAAAAAATTACATAAATTATGTGAAAATCTAGTTTGCTTTCATGCAATAATCGAGGATTTTCTATGATTCTCATTCCATCATTGCGGACATTTTTGATATTTTTTGTGCAACTTTTAATTTTCAGACACGCCTTAGTCAAATACCTACACAGCTGTTGGATATGCCAAAAACAGCCATTCAGTACTGTAGGTCACAGAACTACGAAATAACTACTATAAAAACACAACATAACATAGTTAGTATTTACCTGTTACCTAACTTTTCATTATACTTTGTCATCAACTATTAAATCGATAACCTGCGTGTGCATCAACACACTTTTTTATTGTACCATACAAATTAAGAAAAGTACAGTATAAAACGAACTTTTGTTCTTTGCTTGTAACAGTTAGCCATGCAGAATTTTTACTTTGCTTTTTACCATCATCATTCTATTTGCTATTTAACATTAACATAGATTCTTTGAGTTTGATTTTCAAGAAACCTTAAACTCTAGCTTCTTGTCTGATTGACAGCATTACAAAAATTTCCCTCATACCAAGCAATATAACTTCCATAATCAATCTCGAACCCTAAAATCCAAACACAATAAAACATAAATACAATATAAAAATAATTTCTATAGCAAGAATGGTCAAAAACACCCCACAGTAAGCTGTGGGGTGTTTGACTTTGACGATAGTGCTGCTAAATTATTCATCAATTGTTCTATTTTATTTTACTTTTCACAACATCAATCGCTTTCTGCAGCTGGTTATCTTTTTCTAAAGGTATTGTTACCATTTTCTTTGCATCATCATTTAATTCTACTTCCACATCTGGCTCAATCCCTTTTTTGTGAATGTTTCTTCCATTCGGTGTATAATATTTTGCTATTGTTAACTTCAATGCTGTTCCATCGGACATCGGAATAACATTTTGTACAATACCTTTTCCAAAACTTGTCGTCCCGACCAGTGTTCCTATATCATAATCCTGTACTGCACCTGCAAAGATTTCTGAAGCACTGGCACTATTCCCGTTAATAATGACTGCCAAAGGAATTTTCAATTGCTCTTTATCTGTAGATTTATATTCCATACCCTTATCATTTTTATCTCTTGTATAAACAATCATTCCTTCTGGCAGTATACGATCTAACATATCTACTACTGTTTCCACTAGTCCGCCGCCATTGTCCCGTAAATCAATAACAAGCCCTTTCATTTCTTTTTCTTCCAACTCCTTTAATGCTTCGCGGAATTGTTCATCTGTATTGTCTTCAAAAGCACTAACTGCAATATACCCAATGGAATCCTTTAACATTTTATATTCTATGGATGGCACCTCAACCTCTGCTCTTGTTACCTCAAAAGATAGCGGCTCCTTCTCTCCATCCCTTACAACCTCAAGCGTAACCTTTGTTCCCTTTTCTCCTTTCATTTCCGTAACAACTTCCTGCAAATCTTCTCCTGTGACTTCTTTCCCATCTACTTTATACAATACATCTCCTGGAAGAATTCCAGCCTTATTAGCAGGTCCACCTTCAAAAGGTTTTACAATTGTAATAATCCCCGTTTCATAACTCTGAGACACAGTCGCTCCAATTCCACAATATATTCCACTGGTCGTTTCCTGCAGGCTTTTGTAATCCTCTTTTGTATAATATCCTGAATATGGGTCTCCCAAACCTGCCATAAATCCTTGATAAATACCATCTATTAGCTGTTCTGTGTTTATGTCATCTAAATAATAATTATCTATATATCTCGCGAGCACATCGATTTTGTTTTCAATTTCTTCCTTCCTGCTGCTTACTGTATCTTCCACATTCTTTGATGTAGTCTGTGCTGCTTCTGTAGCAGTTCTTCTTGTAGATGGATTTATTACCATCTGATTAATAAATACTACTGCACATACCACACACATGGAACTAATAATTCCTGTTAATAATCCTGATATAAATTTATTATTCATTCTATTCTCCTTACTATCTGTCATGATTGCGATCTTACTTTAACTTTTTCATTCCTCTCTTTTTTTCATTATCTCCCTTTCTTGTATCTTTCTGAGCATCATCCTTTTCATTGTCCTTTTTTATCTTTTTAGAACTTTCATAAGTAACATAATTCAATGGATTAACATAGTTTCCATTTATCATCATTCCAAAATGTAAATGCGGCCCTGTAGAAAATCCTGTAGAACCTACTAACCCAATAATGTCTCCCTGCTCTACCTTCTCTCCTGCTTTTACATTCAATTTACTCATATGCATGTATACTGTATAAATATCATCTCCATGATAGATCATGGCATAATTTCCTGCCGATGAAGAATATTGTGCTGTCACTACTTTTCCTTCTGAAGATGCCAATATAGACGTTCCTTTGGCAGCTGCAATATCTACTCCTTTATGATATGTACTTGCTCCCGCCACTGGTGCAGTACGATAACCAAATCCAGAAGTAATGGTTCCCTGAATCGCGAGAGGCCAAGTAAATAATTGTCCATATTCCTCTGTTGTCATTCCGGCAGCTTCTGCCCTCTTCTTCATCAGTTCATACATTTTATTTCTCTCTTCCATTAAAAGCTGTTCAATCTTCTTTTCTTGTTCTGCAATTGCAGTATCATACTCATTGATTGCTTTTTCTGAAGATTTAATTTTCTTATTATATGCCTTTAACTGCTTTTTTTTATCGGCTGTCAGTTTCTCAACCGTTTCTTTTTCATATTCATATTCGGCTTTTAGCTCCTGTAAATCAGTTAATTGTTGTGACAATAGAGCTTCTTCTGTTTCAATGGCCTCTTTGATTGCCATATAACTTTCAAATAAATTTTTATCATAAGAGGAGATCTTTGATATATATTCTGCACTATTTAACATATCATAAAAACTATCTGACTGAAAAAATATATCAAGATAACTGGTATTTCCACTCTCATACATATATTTTATACGCTTCTTCATTAATTCATACTGCTTTTCTTCTGTTTCTTTTGCCACAGCCAGATTTCCTCTGGTTGTATCCAGATTACTCTCTAATACACTAATATCTGCAGAAAGTTTTTCCATATCTTCATCCAAATCCGCCATTTGTGCATCTAATTCTTCAATATATTCCAAAATATTAGACTTCTTTTGCTCCAGTTTTGCAACTTTGTTCTCTGTTTCTTCTTTCTTTTGCTCTAAATTTTCCTTTTCTTCCTGCACATCTTCTAATGAGGCCGCATGCACCTGCGATAACCAGGAAGAAGTCCCATTCTTTATAACGTATTGCTGCACAGAATGTAAATATTGGAAACTCTCATTTCCGATAACTGTTTCAGAGTTTCTCATATAAACACATGCACTTATAACTGCTGTTACTATTCCAGCTTTTATAAAAGAACATCTTTTTCTTTTTTTAGTTTTTTTGTCCATAACTGTTACACCAAATTTCTTTTTCATAATTTACCTATTTTATCTAAACATATGCTACAGTTCAACCATGTTATCTACAATTTGCCGGAATATACACATTTTAAGCCAAATATCCCCACATCATAACTGACATGGTATCAATACTTATCTACGAATCAATTCCAGAATATTTAACATCCCAGCCAGCTGTCAAATAGAAATACAACCATTTCTGTTTACCCAAGGCATGCAGAGCAGGCTCATTACTGACAACAATAAAAAATTATGAATTGCCAAACTGTAACAAAACTCCTTTTATCTTATTTTCCATCTACCCTAAGCTGCTTTTTCACAATGATATAACTTCCCACAAATCCAATTCCAATTCCAATGATCAATGCAACTGGAATGAACACACCTAGCACCTGTCCAATTCCAAGGAAACAGAACGTATCTGACATAGCAAAAATCTCAAAACTTTTCTCCATATTTTTTACAACCTGTTGATAAAGCAGTGACAATATCACAATTGGAAAACCAGTTCCAGCAATCCCTATGATCACACCCTCCATTAAAAATGGTGCCTCAATAAAGAAGTCAGTTGCACCAATCAAATGCATAATAAATATTTCTTCTTTTCTACTTGCAATTGCCATAGCTACTGTATTGCTAATCAGGAATACAGACACTACCAACAATAAAATAATAATAACTGCGGAAATTGTCCCCACCAATATACTAACACTATTAAACCCTTTTGCTGTTGCAACAGAACTGTTAACCTGCCTTACCCCTTCTATCTCCTCAATATACTTTACCAAAGCATCCTGTTTTGATACATCATTTAAATACACTTCATAAGAAGAAGAATCAGCCAGCGGATTATCACTGCCAAATGTTTCTATTAAATCCTCCTGGTCTTTTAATTTATCTTTCTTAAATGTGTTCCATGCCTGTTCTGCTGAGATATACTCAATATGATCCACTTCTTCCCTTGCCTTAATCTGATCTCCGATTGCCACAATCTGTTCGTCTCCGGCATCTTCCTCGAAAAATACAGAAACCGCTACTGAACTTTCTGCATTTTTTATTACATATTGTACATTGCTTACAACAAAATAAAAAACACCAAATAAAAATAAACATGCGGAAATGGTTCCTACAGAAGCCAATGAAAATAAGTGATTTCTTTTTATGTTTTTGATTGACTGTTCCAATGTATAGAGCAAACTTTCTATCATCTGTATTTTTCCTCCAAAATTCTCTTTCTATAACGCAGAACGTCGAATAGACATTTTCAGTCTATTCGACAAATCGATGATAGCTGAAACGATAATGGTTATGTAACGACCTATCAAAATATCCTGTTCAATCAGCCAGCTTCAAAACCTTAATGAACTTCTTCAACAGAGCACGTGTTATAATAATTTTCTTCTAAAGTGGGCCCAATATAACTTCCCTCTGCTACATCTGCCACTAGCAATCCCTGCTCCAATGAAATTACTCTTTTTTTCATTTTATCAACTATCTCATTATTGTGGGTCACCACTACTATGGTAGTTCCCCTTTTGTTTGCGTCCAGCAATAAAGCCATAATCTCCCATGAAGTTTTGGGATCTAAATTCCCTGTAGGTTCATCCGCTAATAGTATACGCGGACGATTAACCAATGCCCGTGCTATGGCAACTCTTTGCTGTTCTCCGCCAGAAAGTTCCTTTGGAAAAGCATTTGCTTTCTCTTCCAATCCAACAAGTGAAAGCATTGCCATTACATTTCTTGGTATTTCCTGTTTAGGAACCCCTATAATTTTCTGTGCAAATGCCACATTTTCATATGCATTTCTATCTCTTAACAATTTAAAATCCTGAAATACACATCCAATTCCTCTTCTGTATGATGGCATCTTCTTATGGCGGATAGTTGCAAGATCCACATCATTCACATAAATTTTCCCCTCTGTCGGTGCAACCTCTTTTAGCAACAGCTTAATAAAAGTAGATTTTCCAGACCCGCTGCTCCCCACTACAAAAGCAAATTCTGTACTTTGAATCTCTAAATTGACATGCTGCAAGGCAACTGTTCCATTAGGATAAGCCATTGAAACATCCTGCAATTTTATAATAGACTTATTCCCTGCCATATGCATTAAAAAATTCCCTTCTAGTATTCTAAACTTTCCATATATTTCATATATTTTACAACCATAAGTGCAATCTTAAATGTTATAGCATCTTCAAATACACGCAAATCCAGATTTGTACTCTTTTGTAATTTATCCAAACGATATACTAATGTATTTCTATGAATATATAACTGTCTCGAAGTTTCAGATACATTTAGACTGTTTTCAAAGAATTTGTTAATAGTTGTTAACGTTTCTTCATCAAACTCATCTGGTGATTTTCCATCAAAAATTTCTTTGATAAACATTTTGCATAATGGCATCGGAAGCTGATAAATCAAACGTCCAATTCCAAGACTTCCATATGCTACAACATCTCTTCCACTATAGAAAATCTTGCCTACATCCAGTGCCATTTTGGCTTCTTTATAAGAACGTGATACATCTTTTATTTCATTGACAATAGTACCATATGCAACCTGTACTTTTGTCATAGCCTCTGTATTTAACATATCCAGAATGACTTTTGCTGTTTTTTCCATATCATCATATGTTTCATTTGACTTTAATTCTTTGACTAAAATAATATTCTTCTCATCTACGGCAGTAATAAAATCCTGTGTCTTTCCTGCAAACAATCCACGCACTGTTTCTAATGCATTGACATCTTTTTCATTTTTTGTTTCAATCAAAAATACAACACGGCGCACATCTGTTTCGATGTGAAGTTTTTTCGCACGATTATAAATATCTACTAATAAAAGATTGTCTAACAATAAATTTTTAATAAAATTGTCTTTGTCATATCTCTCTTTATATGCAACAAGCAGATTCTGTATCTGGAAGGATGCAATCTTACCTACCATATATACATCATCACTGTCACCTTTTGCTAATATAACATATTCTAACTGATTTTCATCAAATACTTTGAAAAACTGATATCCTTGCATTAATTGACTATCTGCTGGAGATTCTACAAATGTTAATATTGCATCTTCATACTCCTCTGCATCATTCATTGTAGTTGCTAATGCTTTCCCTTCTGTATCCATCACACAAATGTCAATTCTGGTAATTGCCTTTAATCCCTCTATTGTATTTTGAAGAATTTGATTAGAAATCATTTAATCACTCCTTTGGTATAATTTACAGCCTCATATCCGGTTTTTGGCTCTATTTGGAATTATCTGCCAGAAATATAATAAAAATAACTTTCACAAACCAATCAATTTTGCCACATATACCTATATTATCACTGTTTTCGTTAAAAGTAAATAAATTTTCTATGATTTTTTATTGATTTTGTACATTCTGTGTAACAGTTCAGCCATATATTCATAATTTTCCAAAATGTACTATTATTATCCCCAAATTTACAGCTTGGCTGGTAAATTATTCATGTAGATGTCCGCCCCTATAGAAACAATTGTACAATATGCCCTTAGTGAGCAAGCTCCCACATACATATTACACAATTATTTCTGCATGGCTGAGCTGTTACTATTCTGTCAAATTATGAGTGGTCTGGCTGAACTGTCATAAAAAAGAATGAATGGTGCATCTTTGCTCCATTCATTCTTTTTATCTCAACTATTAGAAAAGAAAAAACTTTAATCTCCATATATGATTTTAGTATAGCAAAATTCCACAACAAACTATATTTTTCAAGTCTTTGCGGCAAATCATAAATTCAGCCATCTTAACCATGTTGTGTACCTGCGAGAATAAAATTAGTTGCAGATTACTTCCTCTGTCTCTTTGTCAAATAAGTGAATCTTAGATAAATCAAATGCAAGTTTAATTGTATCACCCGGTCTTGCTGTTGTACGTGGATTTACACGAACACATAAATCAAACTGATCAATTGAGAAATACAAGAATACTTCTGCACCTAACATTTCATATACTTTAATTGTTACACTTACAACACTGTCTGGTGATGTATTGATAAATACTTCTTCATCTTTAATATCTTCTGGACGAATACCAAGAACAATAGTTTTATCTACATATCCTCCTTCAATTAATTTTTGTGCTTTTCCTTCTGGCACTTTAATTGAATGAGAACCGAACATTAACAGAATGTCTGAACCTGTATTTACAACTTTTGCATCAATAAAGTTCATCTGTGGTGAACCAATGAAACCTGCAACGAATAAGTTCTTTGGTTTTGTATACAAATCAATCGGTGCATCTACCTGCTGTACAATACCATCTCTCATAACAACAATTCTTGTTCCCAATGTAAGGGCCTCTGTCTGATCATGAGTTACATAAATAATTGTTGTTTCAAGTCTCTGATGTAATTTGGAAATTTCAATACGCATCTGTACACGAAGTTTCGCATCAAGATTTGATAAAGGCTCGTCCATTAAGAATACTTTAGGTTGACGTACAATAGCACGTCCCATCGCAACACGCTGTCTCTGTCCACCAGATAATGCCTTTGGTTTACGATCTAATAAATGCTCAATATCAAGACTCTTTGCAGCCTCATGAACCAATTTATCAATTTCATTCTTAGGCATTTTTCTTAATTTCAAACCAAATGCAATATTATCATAAATTGTCATATGAGGATATAATGCATAGTTCTGGAATACCATTGCAATATCCCTGTCCTTTGGTTCTACATCATTGACCAGCTTATCTCCGATCCACAACTCTCCTGAAGAAATATCTTCAAGTCCCGCAATCATACGTAATGTAGTTGATTTTCCACATCCTGATGGTCCTACAAAGATGATAAATTCTTTGTCTGCGATTTCGAGGTTGAAATTCTTAACAGCCTCAAATCCATTGTCATATTTTTTACATACATTTTTAAGTGATAAACTTGCCATTTTCTTCTTTCCTCCCTAGAATAATTTAAACTTTATTATCTGCCATATATCATACACTATTTGTGGATTTAAAGCCATATCTTATTTTAACAAATGTGCAATTCTGCTTTTGTATAATTTGTATATTTACTGATATAGTAGGTAAATTTTACGAATGTTGCCTGTATTTTTTCTCTTTTTACTGTTTATATTCAATAAATCCTTCCCCCATAACTTCTCTGGCATCAGTCACAATTACGAAAGCTTTTGTATCATTTTTGGCAACTATGTCCATTAAACTAACAATTTCTTTCTTTGAAACCACACAAAAAAGTACCTCTTTTTGTTGTTTTGTGTACATTCCTTGCGCCTGCATGGCTGTTACCCCTCTGTCTAAATTCACAAAAATATCTGTTGCAATTTGTTCATAATGTTCAGAAATAATATAGACCGCCTTTGCAAACTTAACACCTTCTAAAATTCCATCCATAATTTTAGATGTAATAACTACTGCTATCACTGCATATAATGCATTTCTCAAGCCAAACTGAAATGCTCCTATCAATACAATTACACCATCAATTCCCATAATAATCTGTGCTACTGTATACTGTCTTAGTCTTCTTTGTATGATTGCTCCAAGTAAATCACTGCCTCCAGTAGATGTTTCTGTATAAAATACAAGTCCAAGCCCTGCCCCGCTTATTACACCACCTACCACTGCCGCCAGCAGATAATCCCCCTGTGCTACTTCAAAAGTTGGGAAAACATATAATGCCACCGAAAAACAAACGGTGGCATACAATGTTTTTATAATAAATTGTTTTCCTTTGATATAAGCAGCAGTAATTAATAATGGAACATTGATGATCATATTTGTAAGCCACACTGGAACTCCTATTAAGTTTTGTATCACAATTGCCATTCCCGAAACACCACCTGTTACCATATGCAGCGGTTCATAAATAATATTAACAGCGGCCCCCATTAGCCATGTTCCAATTAAAATCAATAAAAAATCCCATTTTTTATTCATATCTTCCTCTCTCAGCTATGCATGTACATTTTTGAAAAAGGATTTTGCATAACTGCATTCTTAGAATTGGCTTTTTTTCCTTTTATAGATATAATACTCATATTCATTTCGAATTATACGTCTATGCCAGATTTTTTGAATACGGCGCTTTGCATATTCTAACTTCCTATATATCCCCCATCTTCTCATTTTTTTTCTTGTTCCATCACAATATCCAATAATGTCTGTAAAAGAACTTCCTGTGCCGATACATAATTTTATCCCTAATTTTGCTCCCTGCTCCACCATCCATTTTTCCTGTTCAGGAGATTTCAGTGCTACAATAACAACATCCGGCAAAATAGTATTAATATCATTTACAATCGTCTCATCTTTAGTATCATCATCTTTGTAAGAAGAACCTACAAATTTCAAATTGCTATAAAACTGTTCACACAATATCTGAAACTGTTCCATTTGATTTAAATTACTCCCCACCATATAAACAGTCCTTTTCTCCTTCTCCAAGCAATGCAGAATAGAGTAAAAACTATGATAATCTGTTAATATCCCCCCATATTTTAAACATTCCGGATGACAATCCAATAAGACTTCATCTTCTGCTGGCAGACGCATGGAAAATTTTGATATCATCTCATGATATTTTTCATCTCCTGCTGCCTTCTCTAAAATCTCATCCGTGAGCATAAGTACTGAATATATCCCTTTATTCTGGCAGTATTTTTCAATCTGCTCAGATAATCTCTCTTTTGTTACTGTATCCACATCTATGTCCATGATATTTACTTTATTCATACTTACCTCCCCCGCTTAATCCGATCTTTTGCCACATTATCACTCTTGCTCATTTATATAATTATATTCTAACATGTTTTGTGCAAAATACATAATTAAATATCTTTTAATTCTATATTTTAAAAATGTAACATTATCATCACTAATCATTACATTTTTTTTAATCTTCTTAAAGTTATTTTAAGATAACAGTGCCAATAAGTACTTTCACGAATTTAGTATTCATGATATAATTTATAGAAGCCATACTCCTATCTGTAAACTCAAAGATAATCACCTATGAATCCTGCCTGTTAGAATGGTATAAAACAGGATTATTTTTTTAGCGAAACCACTTATCATCTGCAATTCAGAACTATTACTCATAAATTGGCAGGCACCATTAACATTACAAGAAAAAGTATGCCAAATACCGCAATGTCAATATTGATGAAAGAAATGGAGGATCATTATGAACAAAAAAACTGTACTAATAACCGGTTCTTCCCGAGGCATTGGGAAAGCAATCGCCATTAAATATGCAAAAAAAGGATATAATGTAGTCATAAACTGTATTCAAAATCAGGAATTACTAAATAAAGTAAAAAAAGAGATTGAAAGCTATCAGGTATCCTGTCTTGCTTTTGTAGGAGATGTGGGAGATTTTTCTACTGCTTCTAAACTGTTTACAGAAATCAAAAAAATGTATGGGCACTTAGATATATTGGTAAATAATGCTGGGATTTCTTATGTTGGATTGATGACAGATATGACAATTGAAGATTGGAATAAAATTATTACAAACAATCTAACTTCTGTATTTAACTGCTGTCGTCTGGCAGTTCCTGATATGACACACGAAAAACATGGAAAAATTATTAACATTTCTTCTGTATGGGGTAATGTTGGTGCTTCCTGTGAAGTTGCTTATTCTACAACAAAGGGAGGAATTAATTCATTTACAAAAGCACTGGCAAAAGAACTGGCACCATCTAATATTCAGGTAAATGCCATTGCCTGTGGTGCCATTGATACAGAAATGAACCATTTTCTAACAGATGAAGAACTTATGACATTGGTAGATGAGATACCAACTGGGCGTCTTGGACGTGCAGAAGAAGTTGCAGATTTTGTCCATCAGCTTACTCATAAAAATGAGTATCTTACTGGACAGATTATTAATTTAGACGGTGGCTGGATTTAACAATACTTTTCCACTATATCCAAAACATACCCGCTGAAAAGATTTTTTTTGCCATTCCAGAAACAGGCATGCTCTTTACTGCCTAGTGTTTCTGTAAAATATGTTTCTTCTAGTGCCACTGCATATTCTGCTTCCTGCAGCATGGGTATGTCAAAATTAGAGTCTCCTGCTGCCAGAATTGTGAATGTTTGACTCTTTTGTAAATATTTTTCTTGTAAATACTTTCTCAAACGTCTTATCGCAAGACCTTTATCCAAAATACGTGGAATTACATAAATCTTATTGTAATTTTCCATAACAGATACCATTGACAAGTTGAGTATTTTCTCTAATCCTGAAATGGTATCTGTTGTATTTTGAGATTTTGTAAATAAAAACATATCATCTATATTTCTTAGTTCAAAATTGCGATTTTCATCTTTTTCTAAATATGCTTTTGCTTTTTCTAGCTCATCCCTGCTCTCTAATATCATTTCCATACTTTCTTTTTTCCAGCTTTCTTCTACTTTACCATCAATTAACAATATTCCACCATTTGATACAACTGCAAGTTCAGGTCCTTTTTCTAACAAGCGGATTCTTTGATACTGCTCTAACGATCTTGTTGTAATAGGAACAATATAGATTTCTTTAGTTTCATTGATTTTCTGTAACCTTTGATAGCTGTTCTCTGACATATAGGACAGTTCCCTGCCTTCTTTCCATTCAACACAACGGCTTTTTTTTGGTGCCTTTTTCCGTGAATATATCAGTGTATTATCCAAATCTGCTGCAAATATTAACATTTCTTCCTCCACCTCTATATATCTGACATATTTTTAATAATTCCACATGCCCGATAATGTTTCAACGGATATCGTAACACTTGTACCTTTTTTTCTTTGCACAAACGTAAAATATGCCCTATGTATTTTTCTTCTGCTTCTTCCTTTACAAGTATTTTCCACGGTATTCTTCGTAATAGAACTCTTGTTGTTTCCCCTATCCCTGGTTTCATGTGATTAATATTGGAAATGCCAAATTGTCTGGCAATCTTCTGTACTTCCTGTAATCCGGTTTCTATCTCTTCCTCCCCTGCTATTTCTATATTTTCTGCTTTCATGTTTGGCACTTTGAACAAGCATCTTTGTTTATGTTGCAATATCTTCTTATCGTTCCCTAATGGTTTTGTCATTTTTCCTTTTATTTCCTTTGGGAAATAGTTCTCTATAGTGTTGATAAATTCATAAGAAACATCTATATCTTCCATTTCTTTATAGTATACTGCACCATGAAAATCTTCTTTCCCAATTACATCCTCATTTAATACAGTTCTGCTAAACAGTCCTGATATAGGTGCATTGAGACAGGCACTTGGAATTAGAAAATCTTCTGTAGTTCCATATAAGCGGGTTATCTGTGCAGGGTCTGCTAAAACTGCCAACTGGCTGCTTACACCTTCATACTCCTTCATTGCTTTTTTTAATTCCTTTGTGATAGCTCCTTTTCCCACCCAGCCATCTACAAATTGTATACTTTCGTTTCTATGCCTTTCCAGAATGTATTTCATTGCATTATGGTCAATTCCTCTATCCCTAATAATAGATATGGTATAATGTAGTACTTCTGTTTGATATTTTTTTTCTAAATATCTTTTCAATAAAATTCCAATTGGTGTACCCGCACGTGCAAGAGACACTAATGTTACATCCCCTGCTTTTTCCTGCCATATTTTTTCTGCCAAAACTGCTGCTGCTTTTGCTGTTTGTTCTGCATGCAGACACAGTGCCTCATCATATAATTTTTTGTATTCTTCTGTTGGCTGATATTCTACCGGCAGCAATTCACTGTAATGAACTCCTGATTGAATTAATATTTCCCTCTCCAAAGCATTTTTAGCCTGTATTCTGCCAGTAATATCTTTTAATAAAACAATAACATCTTTTTCTGAATATGATGTTTTCATATATTTCTCCTTCTTAATGCAGCTAATGCTGGTAACAAATCAATAGATTATATCCATTGTATCAGTTTAAAATTATAATTTTTATATTTATCCATTGCCATTTCTATACTACATTTTGCTTCTCCTGTAATATTCTCCGCATCTGTCAGCATAATGACCTGATCATATTTCTTTAGATTATATAAAAACACTTCCCTTTCCTCCTCATAAAAACTCATAATACTATCCCTTTCATAAATCGGATAATCCTTCTTTTTCATTGGAACAATCGGACTTCTGCTTGTTGCATGTACACTACATCGCTTATTTGGATAAGTTTCTTGTATTTTTGCTGCAGCATATATCACTGGATACATATATTCTTCTGTACCCAACAATACTATATCTTCTGCTTTTTCCTTCTCTATCTGTAATTGTTCTATCATTTTTTGTGTTAAATTCTCACAAGCTTTTCTATATTCTGTATAATAAATTCCCAATCTTGGATTCACTTTCCCTGACAACATGATTACATTAAAAGACTTTCTTTCTTTTGCCTGCTTTAACTGCCTTTCACTTTGTATCTGACAGACTTTTTCCATACCTATCTCTTTTCCCCAACCGATATTTTTCCAATCATAATCTTTTCGTAACAAATATTCACACTCTATCATTTCTTCTGCAAACCTTTGCATATCTTCTTTTTTCATACAATTAATCAATGATGCTGCTACTACTTTGCACTTTGCCCTAATCCAATGTTCTTCCCTTAATTTTTTTATAAAATTGCAGACAGTTTTTCCAGTTGTAAATTCATCATCGATTAACATAAGCACATCACTGCTTTGCAATACATCTTTATCTCTACAATATAATCGATGCTGCTTTGCATGACTATGTTCTTCTTCAAATTCTGTTATAAAATATTCATTTGATAATTCTTCTCTTGTTGTATGCAGAAAATAGACTGCCTGTTGAAAGCAACTTGCAGCTGCTGCCGCAATAGCAGTAGCTGTTTCTGCAAAACCAATAATACAAATTCTCTCTTCCTTATATTTTTCAGACACCCTCTTTCCCAATGTTTCAAATAACTGTAATGTTTCAATTGGATTCGATGGTACGTATTTTCCCTGTAATAAATTCAAGAATAAAAATGCTCTTTTTTTATTTTTTTCTCTTTTGACTACCTTTATGATGTCTTCAAAACAATATTCTTTCATCTTGTTTTCCTTCTATAAATATTCTTCTTAATAAGCACAAAAAAAGTCCTGCGACTCCTATCCGTAAGACTGTTTTTGTTGCTATATCTCCTTATTCTATTGGAATCTTCTTACCAATTCCTGCAGCTTTCCGTCTCTAGTTGCCTGTCCAATAGCATTAAATTTCCACTCATTGTCCTTTTTGTACACTTCACCAAACACCATCGCATACATTCCATCAAGATTTTCTGACAAATTATACTTACATAATTCTATGTTAGTTCTAGTATCTACAATACGAATAAATGCATTTTTTATCATTCCAAAATCCTGTTTTCTTTCGATTGCCTTATAAATGTTCACCACAAATATAATTTTATCATATTGAGAAGGTATGCTATTTAGTTCTACCATAATCTGCTCATCATCACCCTCACCTGCACCTGTCAAATTATCTCCCATATGTTTCACTGCATTAGAAAAATGTTTTAAATTTCCAAAATATACTACATCTTGCTTGCCCATACATTTTCCATTCTGACATAAAATTGCAGATGCATCACAATCAATATCCTGTTTTTTTTCCCTTCCTTTGAATAAACTCAAAACACCCTTTGGATTTTGTTCTGCTTCATCCCAGCCAAGACCTATCATAATTCGGCTTAATCCTGCATTTCCCTTTGTTAGATCAACTTTCTGTCCTTTTTGTAAACTTACTGACATTCTCTTTCCCTCTTTTCTCTATTATTAAGTTACAGTTCAACCAACTTATCATTTTGTTTATCAGCATACATATCCTGTGCTGTAGAATTCTAGATGTACAAATGAACCATAAACTTATTTTAAAACACTTTCCTATCATTCTTTGACAGCCAACACCTCTCCGCAAGCAACAGAACATCAAATTTATAATGTTGTGAACTGCCAGACATATGCCCCGCAACAATCATCAAATCTCCATGTAAATATATCCACTTAATTTGTTGCTTGCGGAAATAAAGTATTTCAAATCTGATGTATTTAATAATTTTTCCATTGCTAAAGAAAAAGATATCCTATCTTTTTTCTTTATACCACATCAATACCAAAGTTTTTGCACAATGCTGCAAGACCGCCCTGAAAACCACTTCCTATTGCATTAAATTTCCATTCCCCTGCATTTCTGTATAATTCACCCACTACAACAGCTGTTTCAATTGAAAAATCTTCTCCCAAATCATAATGGATTAATTCCTCTCCTGTTGCCTCATTTATTACACGAATAAACGCATTAGACACTTGTCCAAAATTCTGTCTTCTCTGCTCTGCCTCATAAATCGTAACAGTAAAATCAATTTTTGAAATATCTGAAGGAACTTGTGACAAGTCAATTGTAATCTGTTCATCATCACCTTCTCCTTCACCTGTCAGGTTATCTCCTAAGTGATTAATCGCACCAGATTTATGTGATAAGTTTCCATAAAATACAAAATCTTCCTGAGAATTCACCACTCCCATTTCTCCTAAACAAAATGCTGCGGCATCTAAGTCAAAATCTCCACCACCATCATACTTGTTGGTGTCCCATCCTAAACCAACTAAGATTTTACTTAGTCCTGGATTAGTTTTTGTTAAGTCTACCTTTTGTCCCTTTTGCAAATTAATTGGCATAATTGTTTTCCTCCTACTTTTCACACAGAGAGAATTTTCCCTCTGTAAAACTATATTTTTCATAACCAAACTTGGTTATAAAATTCATTATTTTATTACTATGCTTTTCTAGAAACGTGTTTGAAAATTGCTTGTTGCAACATGTGTGTCACAATTTGCGGGGGATTTGGTCCAAATTCATAAAGCGCAACGGCTGCATGGAATAAATTTGGAACAAATATCCATACCTTATCAGACAAAGTCTGCCAGCCCGAAAGGGCATGAGTTGCGGGATACCCGGATGGGTATACCTTATCAGACAAAGTCTGCCAGCCTAAATGCCATAGATTGTGGTATGCCCGGATTGGTACACAAAGCGGGGCATGCAGATTGGGCAATGAATTTTCAAACACGCTCCAGCACTTTCAACATATTACTTTTTGGTAACTGCCATTGTTACTGCTTTTCTAATCATATCCACTGGAATCATGGTAACTGCTAATAATACAACAATTGCCCATCCCTTTAATCCAAATGGAGTACAACTAAAGAATTTACCACCTATTAATGTAATTGCAACCTGCACAACTACAATGATTCCCATAATTTTAAGAAATCCAGGATTTTCTTTGATTCTCTGGAAGATATTAAATCCATCATGCCTTACATTAAAGCCATTTGCAACTGCTGATAAAATAAACAAACAGAAATATCCTGTCATAAACTGCATATATGGTGTAGAAGCATGTAATGCATCCTCACTCAGTGAAAAATCAACACCAAAGAATGTTTTTCCAAAGAATGGCATTTTCAAATATGCTAAACTGATAACAGTCAGCCATGCACCCATAATTAAAATCTGAATCATCATTGGTTTTGATACAATACTTTCATCTCTTCTTCTAGGTTTTTCTTTTAAATATTCTAACAGTGCAGGTTCATTACCCAATGCAAGGGAACCTAATGCATCCATAACTAAATTAACCCATAATAAGTGTGTTACTTTTAACGGCTCATCAATGCCAACAAATGGCGAAATCGCTGATACTGCGACAGCAGACACATTGATAACCAATTGGAATTTACAGAATTTCAAAATATTATGATAAATGGTTCTGCCATATAAAATCGCATCCTTAATGGATTTAAAGTTATCATCTAAGATAACAATATCACCAGCTTCTTTTGCAATATCTGTACCACTACCCATAGCAAATCCAACATCTGCCCTTTTTAATGCTGGTGCATCATTTACGCCATCACCTGTCATACCACAGACTAAATTTAATTCCTGTGAAATACGAACCATTCTGGATTTGTCTGTTGGAAGTGCTCTGGCAATCACTCTAATGTTTTTCAATACTTTCTTCACTTCATCATCAGACATTTTATTTAATTCATCTGAAGTCAGTGCAATATCTGTATCATTCTTCAATAAACCTGCATCTTTTGCAATTGCCACCGCTGTTTCTTTTCTGTCACCTGTAATCATAACAACCTGAATACCTGCATCTAATACTTCTTTGATTGCCTCTTTTGCTTCTGGTCTTACATCATCACGAATACCAACAAAACCAATAATTACAACGTCATCATTGATACTGTCCATCTCCATATGTTTTTCACTGTAGCCAAATGCAAGTACACGCATCGCTTTTTCTGCTAATTGGTCAATCTTTTCATTGATTTTAGCTGCATCAATATCATGTACATTTCCATCTGAATCCATGTATTTTTTTGCTTTTGCCATCAAACGTTCAGGTGCACCTTTATAAAATGTTTTTCCTAAAGTTTCAATTTCTGCCTGTGAAAATTTATTAGCTGAATTAAAATTCTGCGAAATTGTTACCACACAATCTTTGTCTGCACTTAATGCATTGAAATTTGTTTCTGTTAAAAATTGTAATAATGCTTTATCTGTAGCATTTCCACCTACTACTCTGTGTTCTGAATCGAACATCGCACCTGTGTTTTTGCCAATTGCCAGATCTAAATTGGATTTCATAGCATTTTGACTATGCTTAATATCTACTGTTGCACCTGTTCCATCGAAAAATTCAACAACTTCTAACTGACCTTTTGTAATGGTTCCTGTTTTATCACTGAATAAAATATTAAGAGATCCTGCTGTTTCAATACCAATCGGTTTTCGTACCAATACATTATGCTGTAACATTTTAGATGTATTCTGCATTAATACAAGCGAAATCATCAATGGTAAACCTTCCGGTACAGCACAGACAATAATTACAATTGCAAGTGTAGCTGCATCCAGAAAATCCTTAAATATTTTCATTCCGCCTAATGCCAGATAAGGACTAACACCGCCTGCTACAATCACATAATGTGCCATTAATGCAAGTGCAATAACAATGGCACCAATATAACCAAATGTTGAAATCTGATTTGCTAACTTGGCAAGTTTTACTTTTAATGGGGACATTACTTCGACATCCTGCATATCCTCTGCCATTTTTCCCATCATAGTATCCATGCCGACTTTTTTTACTTCCATCACACCTTCACCATCAAATACAATGGCACCACGGAACATGGAATGTGCATCTACAAATGTATCACCTGTAATTGGTTTATCTTCATATACAAATCCTTCTGGTATGGCTGTTTTCTTACATTCTTCTGCTTCTCCGTTTAATGCAGAGTTATCTACCTTTAAATCACCGGAAATCAGAATACCGTCTGCATGAATTTTATCACCTGACTGCAGGATAATCAAATCACCAACAACAACGTCATCTGCTTCAATCATTGTAACAACGCCATCTCTGTAAACTTTACATTTCTCTTTTTCTGTGTTGTCTTTTAATTTTCTGTACTCATCATCACTTGCCATTTCTGTCTTTGCAGAAATAATCGTAACCAATAAAATTGCAATCAAAGTTCCTATTGGTTCATAAATTTCCGCTTGTCCGAAAACCCACATTACAATCATTATTATTGCGATTGCTAACAACAACTTAATCATAGGGTCATCAAACCCTGCCTTAAATTTGTCCCAAAATGTTTCTGGTTCCGCTTCAGCAATCTTATTGCTTCCATATTTTTTGCGGCTTTCTTCCACTTCGGAATTGCTTAAACCTTTAAATTTCATTTCTTTCTCCTTTACCTTTTGTTTTCATTAATTTAATTGTAAAACCTATCTGCCTGCAAACACAGTTATTTTCTTCTTTGATAAACCTTACAATAATCAACTAAATTAATTGTATATAATACCTGTATCAGCTGTCTTATTCAAATTCATAAGCTGCATACAATTATATCAACATCTTTACTAAATTTATCCTGTTCCCTACATATTCTGTCCTGGAAACATCTGATTGAATTCATTTTTAATATTATTTAAACGTGCCTGATCCTCCTCACGTTTTCTTTTTGCATCTTCCTGAATTCTCTTTGTTTCCTCAATACCGTTTACAATTGTTTTCCATGACTGCTCTAACGTTTCAATCTTAATAGAACTTCCACTTGCCAGCTGTGTTGTCATTTTTGTCTGCAATGCAGTATTCTGTGCATTCTTTAACAACATTTCATTCGTTTTTTCATCGAGCGCAGACATTGCTTCTGCCTGTACTTTTTGTCTCTTTAATAAAATCGCCTGAGTAAGCGCCTGCTTAAACACCGGTAATGTAATAATAAATGCAGAATTGATTTTACGAACTAAATTCAAGTTACTATACTGCATCGAACGAATCATTGGAATAGACTGCATTGCAACATTTTCAGCCATACGCAGATCCTGTACTCTCTGCTCTAACATCATTTTTGCCTGCTCTAAGTTATTGACTTCCATTTGTGTATTCATATCCCCTGTTTTTGCAAACTCATCCTGCATCTGTGAAATATAAGCATCTAACTCTTTTACTCCCTGTTCTCCCGCCAAAATATATTTTACCAAATCCTGATAATATTTATAATTAGTCTGGAACATCGTATCTAATTTCTTGTTAGAATCTTTGATTTCTACTTCATATTTTTTCAATTCCACATAAATTTTGTCTACTTCTTCACCCATAGTATGGTATTTTGCTAAAATTTGATCTATTTGCTTCTTTACATTTCCAAACAGCTTTCCAAACAGTCCTTTTGGTTCTTCCGCTCGTATTTCATCTAAATCAAATTTGTCCATGATTTTCCCAAGATTATTTAACATTTGACCTGAATCATTGACTTGCTGCATGTTGACACTATTTAAAATCTGGTCAGAGCACTTTGCAATTCCCTCTGCCACTTCATTTCCAAATTCCACAATTGTATTCGGTTCGTTCACACAGATTGTACTTACAATATCATCCACTTCCTGGGAATTCACAAGTACTTCATTCATTTTCTGTCTTTCATCTGTAATATCAAATTTTTCCAAAACTTCCATTTCTTGTTTCTCTGCCACTGCAACATCTGTCGTTGACGTTTCTACTGCTTCACCATTGTTTTTGGTAAACTGTAATCCCATTTCTTAATTCCTCCCTTTTCCAAACAATCTTCCAAACACACCTGTGGAGCGATTATTTTCTTTTGCATTTTTTGCATTTCTTAAACGAGCCTGTTCTACACGCAGATCAAACATATACTCACCAATTTGGTGTTCTTCAAATATTCTCTGCTTTAAATATTTTCCAATTGTTCTGTAACCAGTTGGTGTATAAATTAAAATATCAAAACCAATTAGATTTAAAAATGCGATATAGATAGTATCTTCCAAACTGCATAATTCCTCCTTTGTACTTACTACAATCAGTTTTGGTATTTCTTTTGTGAAATCAAATTTTTGTATCAAACGCACTGTTTCTTTATCCAGATTCAGTAATGTAGCTATAATTACATATTCTATTCCCTGGGTATTTGCTGTAATCCATTCTAACTCAATTAATTCTTGAATTTTATCCAGAATAAAATCTTGTACCTCATCTGTCAGATAATCGTATGGATATGCGTGATGTGCTTTAATTTTTTTCAAGTCCAGCTTTTTATTCCTGCAAAATGCAGCCGCCTCCGATTTTATTGGATTTGCATCTGTACTTTTGATATGCGGCACCCGTTCTATAATAATAGTATTCGCTGTTACTTTGCTCCTAATACTCTGCCAATATCCGTCTATGTCTCCATTTCTAACACCAGATATTTTTGCAAAAATCGCTGGTACTACTACTTGTTTTTCCATTGTATCAAAAGATGGTCTGAATTTTGCTTCTTCATTCCATAAAATATCAATTTCCTCATAAGTTGTCTTCAATGTAACAGGTGCAGATCTTACATATTGATAGTTTCTATATATTCCTGTATCTTGATACATCAACTGGTCTAATTCACGTTCCGCAGAGTAAGCCGTTGTCGCAACTTGTATCCTCTTTTCCCTTTTTGGAAATTCCTCTATAGATATAGAATAATCTAAAATCAGTTCCTTAGCAGCTTTGCTGCTTAATTCACAATTTTTTTCTTTGTTTGTACAAATTAAAACTACATCAACTGGTGTCTTTGCAAGAAGTTCCAGAAAAACACCCTCGTTATGGTTACAGGCACCAAAAAATAAAACCATCGGAATTTCTGTTACCTGCATATTATCATATAGCTTGCTTCCATAGCGATTCAACCAGCATATCAGACAAATTGCCTGATTTTTTATCCTTGCAGGATTAGAAAAATCTTCTTTTTCCATTATTTCCACAAATGCTTTTTTTATAAGAGTATTCAATGTTTGATCTTTTGAAATCACAATATTATTTGATAATTCATAAATCAAATCTTTTGGCTGATTACTCTTCGGCATTTTAATTCGACTTACTTCATCAGTATTAGGTCGTTGTATAGGATCCTCAATAACAAATACCTTTTTCCCCTGCCCTTCCAGCTTCATTTTCCAGTGAAATAGCTGATTTTCAAACTGTTCTGTATCAGATACACCAATTTCTTTGATAAAAAGATTATAAATCTTTTTCTGATTACTTCCACGCTGTCTATTATTCTGAAAAGCAGCTGTCCGATATTCATCTACCATCCATTGGTTTGTTTCTATAATATTATCAAATGCCTGAAATTTTTCTTTTTCCTGTATTATCTTTTCTTTTTCTCCCCAGTCCATCTGTGTGAAATGCATGTTTGGAATTCCTCTAGCAGGAAGTAAAATCAACTGCGACTGCTTTTTTGTCTGATCTCCATATTTTTGGAATCCTTCTTCTGTCTGGAAATGGAGCAGTAATACATCACAACCTGAATAGGCTAAAATCTGCAAAAAATAGTATTCATATTTTCCTATATCACCCTCATATAAAATTTTAGGTGGATTTTCCTCTCCAACTTTTGCAAGTACATTATTACACTTGTAACGAAGCCAACACATAAATTTTACATAAGCATTTTTCAAAATGTTCTCATTATTTCCCAAAGATGCTAACTCACTTAACTTAGAAAAAACTGCTTCTGTAATATAATTCTGTTTCTCCAGACTCAGAATCTGAAACCATTTCGAAACTGTATTCTGTATCATTTCTTTTCGAAAAACAAATTGTGTGCCTGCCGTTTCAAGAAAAGTATTGACCTGCCCTCCTTCTGGATTAGGTAAACCATCTTTGAAATAGACACCATTTTTTTTCGTTTCATAATAATAATGGCTTAAAAACTCTATTGTTTCCTTTGAATGTCCTACAAGATACTGAAAATATATTCCATTTTGATTTCTTTTTGATCTTGTCAAAAAATAATCATCTAATTTTGATACTGTAATCTGTGGTAACATAATATTCCTCTTTTATTCTTGTGAAGTTTTATACATCTACTCCATAATTTTTACAAAGTGCATACAAGCCGTTTTGGAATCCTGCTCCCACTGCACTGAATTTCCAATCATTCCCATATCTATAAATCTCACAGACAACAATTGCTGTTTCAATAGAAAATTCTTCTACCAAATCAAATCTTAAGACTTCCTCGCCTGCCATATCATCCTCACTGTTTCTTTTTGCCACTCTAACATATGCATTAGAAACCTGTCCAAAATTCTGTCTCCGCTTATCCGCTTCATGAATGGTTACAGTAATAGCAACTTTCTCTATTTCTTGTGGGATTTTAGTGAAATCAATTAGTATTACTTCATCATCCCCTTCCCCTTCACCTGTTAAATTGTCCCCTGTATGGACAACCGCTCCATCTCTGCTATTTAAATTATTGTAAAAGATAAAATCTTCATCTCTTAATACTTTTCCGTCTGCTCCTAATAAAAATGCAGAAGCATCTAAATCGAAATCAAAACCTCCATCATATTTTTTCACATCCCAGCCAAGTCCTATTAATGCTCTTGTAACTGCTTTGTCTAAACTTACTCTTTGTCCTTTAGATAAATTTACTCCCATAAATTGTTCCTCCATTTTGCATAAAATTTACATTTATTATATCATTAACTATCTGCTTTTTCAAATATAATACAATAATTTTAATAATTTTTTAATGTTAGATTTTGTACTTCTGTACACTACCTTTTTAATATCTACTTTTCCTTATTCACTTAAATTAACAATCTTCTAACACACTTTAGAATCAAACTGCATGGCTGCACTTTGTATGGATATTTACCTAAAATTCATTTTTTGAGGGTACTGATTCACAAACGCAGGTGTAGCGGTAGCTACATCGGGCTTGGGAAATAGTACTCTCAGGAAAATAGGTAATTCAAACTACCAATTACTTCATATTCGTTGTACTAGAGTGTGTTTGAAAATTGATTGTTACAAGATGTGCGTCACAATTTGTGAGGGATTTGTTCCAAATTCATGAGGTGTAGCGGGCCGCATTGAATGAATTTGGGCAAATATCCATACTTTACCGGACAAAGTCCGCCAGCCCGGATAGGCATGGATTGCGGCATGCCCGAATGGGTACGCAAAGTGGGGCATGCAGATTGGGGCAATGAATTTTAAAACACGCTCTAGAATGAAAAGCACAGAAATCTTAACGACAAGACAGTTGTGCATTCCACTATTTTATGCTAGAATTCAGAAGAATATAACATTATAACAATAAGATTTCATTTACTACTTTTACTATAGGGGGATTTTTATGTTAACATTTACAAATGATTTTGATGCAACAGATTATTATCACTTTCCTCATATTGTTTCTGAAAAAATTTTATACTTTGATATTGAAACAACCGGCTTTTCTGCCGATACTTCATCACTATATTTAATTGGCTGCTGCTATAGAAAAGGTAATCAATTTCATTCCATACAATGGTTTGCTGATACTTATGATAGTGAACCTGAACTTCTACATGCCTTTTTTCAGTTTATGAAGCATTTTTCTGCACTGGTTCATTTTAATGGAAATACTTTTGACATTCCTTATTTAGAGAAAAAATGCATACAATATTCCCTTCCATATCATTTTTCTTCAATTGAAAGTATTGATATTTATAAAAAAATCTCTCCCTATCGAAAGAAATTATCTTTAGAAAATTTAAAATTAAAGACTATTGAAAAGTTTTTGTCAATTGCACGAGAAGATACTATGGATGGCAGAACATTAATGAAACTTTATGGAACATATATGCAGGAACAGTTCAAGAATAAAAACCCCAAGAAAATTGATGAATTAAAACATATCCTTCTTTTACACAATCGAGAGGATGTGGAAAATCTTCTTGCTGTTACTACAATTTTATTTTGTATAGATTTATTCCAAACACTTCCAGAAATTTTAAATGTAGAATTTTATGATAAGGATGACATTTCAGAAATTACTTTTGATGACTTTTTTACAGATGCTAAAATTCCTGGGCATCTCCGCATTATTTTTACCATCCCATTACTATTCTCGTCCATATTGAAAGAAAGTGCCAGCTCTCACTATTTTCTTCCAAACAGTAATAGAGCAGTCACCCTTACGCTATCCCCAGAAAATGCTATACTTACCATCCCTGTTACCAATGAGAGTTTATATTATTATTATCCAAATTATAAAGATTATTTTTACTTGCCAAAAGAAGATAAAGCAATACATAAAAGTGTTGGTATTTATGTAGAAAAGGAATACCGGAAAAAGGCAACTGCTGATACTGCTTATTTAAAGCAGCATGGATTATTCCTCCCGCAATTAGAACCTGTATTTACCCCTGCATTTCAATATCACAGAAAAGAACCGCTTACCTTTTTTCAATTAACAGAAACAACTAATTTTTATTCAGAACAATTTCGCCTATTTTTATTACATTGGTGGAAAAGACTGTTATAACCATACAAAGCTGCTTGTTTCCTTTTTGTTCATGAAGAAATGCTTGATTTCCACTTGGCATCTTGCCCACAAGATTCAAATACCCCGCAGCTTGCTGCGGGGTATCTGGCTTTGTATCACTTATTTGTAAAATCTTTTTTTGTTTCTTCTACATATTTTATCCTTATAATTTATTTTAAATATGTACCATTTTCACCAACTTTACCTGGTGCCTTTGTTTTATCTGTATCAAGAACATATACTCGTAAGTTACCTTTTCCTGGTGCTTCAATAGATAATGTTCCATTTGTTACAGTTACTGTACTTCCTGTTACTACATCTGTATATTTTCCATTTGGAATACCATTAAATGTAGCTCCATTTGTAATTGTAACACACACAAAACTATCTATATCAGAATCTGTATAACGGCGTTTGAATGCCATTCCTCCATCAACACCCTCTGTGGAATATTGGCCTTTTTGCAATGCAGGTACTTTTCTACGAATTTGATTCAATCTTTGAATATGTTTTGCTAATGGTTTGTTTAATGTATCTGCCATAGCACCTGTTGCACCTGAATATACACCAAAGTCTGTTGTATTAACAGAACCTTCTATATAATCTCCAAAATACGCACGTCCTGTTTCTTCTAATGCAACACTATAATTATCAATTCTTAATCCTTTTTTGAATTCAACTTCGCTGCCATAGTAAAGACATGGAATTCCTCTAAATGTAAACATTAAATTTAAGTTTTCTGCCCATGCTTCTGTTCCGCCGTCATATCTCCACAGGTCATTGCCATCCTGGTCATTTCTTCCCTCAATACCAGGACCATAATCATGTGAATCTACATATACCACATTATATGTAGAGTCATTCATGTAACGTTCTTCCTCTTTTCCTTTATCAAATGCCCTGTCTGCTGAAGAGAAGTTAAAATGCATTCCATAATCAATTACTCCCATACCAGAACTTTGACTATAATCTGGTGTATGATATTCATTTCCATTTAAGAGCGCATTATCTGAAAAACGGGTAACATCATCTTTATTAATTGGTCCTGCATTATAAGCATCTTCGCATAACTGCAAATTATCTTTTCCATCTGTGGAACTATGATTCCATCCCCAATTTTGCGTCTCAGCCCATGTGTAATATAATGGTGATACTGGAACTCTGTTATGGTTTACAAATTCATTTGTTCTGCATGCCACTTCTGCATACATATAAAAATTATCATTACCTGCCGCTTTCGCTGCTTTCTTAAATTCAGGCAGAAATACTGTATTCATTGTCAGTCTGGAAATATGTTTTACTGTATCAATTCGGAATGCATCTACACCCATATTGATATATTGAGAATATGCATCCACCAAATAATTGTAAACTGTTGGAAGCTCTGTATTTAATTCCATACAATCTCCCGCAAACTGACCTGTTGTAACAGTAAAGTCCTCCCATCCAATATCTACTTTCTTACGATAAATCAGATCACCTGATTTCATCCATTGGTCTCTTGCCTGATATTGCAATGCAGGTCCATCTTTTGTATCACTTAATGCTTCATCATAATCATTAAACCGTCCCCCGCTCACTGTGTTCATAAATTGATTCAGGCTGCTCCTTGCTGAATCCTTTGGTGTCATGGTATAAGAATTTCCTGATGCACCCTTGTCCAAAGTATAACTTCTATCCATCATCGGGAACATTCCTTCTTCACCAGCATTACCTGTATGATTAAGCACAATATCCTGTATAATCTTCATATCACGTTTGTGAGCTTCATTGATTAACATTTGATAGTCTGTATCACTGGATTCTAATCTTGGATCTATTTTCTTCATATTAATTGCATGGTAACCATGGAAATCGTATCCAGAAGCATTTTCTACTACTGGTGTAATCCATACTGCCGAAAATCCTAATGCCTTAATATAATCTAATTTTTCAATTAATCCTTTAAAATCCCCTCTCCATGCAGGATCATCATCACCATTTCTAACTTCTGCATCATGGTCACAGTGAATGTTATTACTTGTGTCTCCATCATAGAAACGTGCTGTCATAACAAAATAAATGGTTTCCTCTCTAAAATCATTATTTTTACCAGGTATTGGTGTTTCTAATGATGGTCGTTCAGAAGGCTTCGTTGTAACAGTTGTTGTAGTGGTCGGCACAGTGGTTGGTTCTTCACCATTTGGTGCTTTGTCACTCCATGTGCTGCCATTATACCACCATTCACCTGTTGTCCTTGTGAATTCTTCTGACTGCTGCCCATCAACGAAAAACAGGAAATTCACTTTACTGCAATTGTCAAATTTATAGAAATACCAACCATTTTCTTCTTTCGTCATCTCTTTTCCCGGCCATGCTGTTTCCTGATCCACTGGTAATGCATTCCAATAATAGATGTTTGGCTTTGCATTTGCTGAATACATATGTACTTTAACAGTATCCTGTGCTGTTTTCTTCACACTGGCAACTGATATCCCTGGTACTGCTGCTCCCTTTTCTTCCAGAATTTCCCCGTCAGGATTATTAGAATACCATAACCCCTGATTGAGCCACCACTCTCCTGCTTCTTTTTCCGATGCAATTGTTGCATATCCCGCATCAGGTACATTAACAGTAACTTTTGCACTTTCTATATTAGAAATTGTGCAGGAATACCAGCCATTTCCTTCATCAGTCATTGGTATTCCCGGATAAACACAAGCAGTTTCATTCTCTCCTTCTATTGTGTCATAGTATAAGTATGGTGCACTTTCACTCCATTTAAAATGAACAGTCAAATCTTTTTCTGTTACAGGTTTACTATGAAATGCAAAAAATGTACCTATTACTATACAGGCAAGTAATGCAGCCGAAACAGATATTACTTTTAAATTAATTTTCTTCCACATAACCATTCTCCTTTCGCCTTGACTAGTGCTGATTGTAAACATATTTTCTAAAATACTCTTTCACACCATATATTAGTAATATCAACTAAAATTCCTACTTTTCCCCTTATCTTAATTAATATTTCTTTATGGTTTATATCCATTATAAACTCTTTTCATAATTATTACAAGAAAAATATATTTTTATTAATTTTTTATGTAATAATTATTTCTATAGAGCGGACACTTGGCATGAATAATTTACCAACGAAGCTATAAATTTTTGACTTTTTTTAAAAAGTTTGATTTTTTTGAAAAAATGTATACTCAACAAATGTATGTTCAATTAGATAAGGTACAAAAAGCCGTACTCCATTGTCTGCAACACAACTGATAAAATGCAATTTAACTCGTCCTCGTCATAGTGGTAACAGTTGTGGAAATACTTTTCGATAATGCTGCGCTCAATGTACTTGTGGCGGTTCTCGGCTTTTCGTTTCTTTTCATTCTGCCTTTTTTCGTTGGCTACACTTTGTTTCTCCTGTCCAATGCTTGTAATGCTTTATCTAAGTTCCTGCTTGCTTCATTTTTGTTCTCAATCATTTTTGATACCTTATTCTTTCTGTGCTGTGTCAGTAGTTTCTGAAAATAAAAAAGGCTGCTGATTTTCTAATATGATAAATTGCTGCCAATGCTAAACACAATTCTGTTTTTTATATCCGCTTTTTGCCCTGATATTGCAAATAGGGGAGAAGAAAAACTCTTAGATTTTCTCTAAGTGTCTAGTTCTTCTCTCCAGCAAACTGAATGTTCCACATATCTTATACAATACACATAAGTCCGTATATTATTACACATGTAAATAAACTGATTATGCTTGCTTTATTTGTTTTATAGTTTGTATTTGCAGGATTCCATTTTTTTATTTTGTTATTTTCAAATAACAATCCTATTGTTGCACTCATTATTCCCAAAAGCAACAATCCACATATTTTCATTGCAGGCAAGGTATTATTCTCAATTCCTTTTACTTCAAATACTATACCTGCTATTCCTATTCCCACAAATAATACCAAAGTAAATACTGCAGTTACCGGAATACTGCGTTTTGCACGTTTCCTATCATCTTCTCTACGATATATTTTATCTATCATTTTATAGTTATTCATCTCTATGCTTGTGATAAAATTCAATAAATAAACAACAATTAAAATACCATTGAACCATTTCATATCCCAATTTATGGTATTTATCACACAGATCAGAAAAACATATACGGCAGACAAGATTCCAATATGCAGATCAATCTGTATCAGCAGTTTTTTCACTTCGCAAATATTATACTCTATCTTGTCATCAAATCCTGCAATCCCATTAAAAGAATTATTTTTTATTGCATTAGAAAAATAAATATGCAGAAATATTTGTATTGGAACGCATAGAATAAACATACAAATGAATATTCCAATGCTAAAAATATCCGTCAAAACACTGTGTATGATATATAGTAATATACACAAAACAGATATTCCTATAAAAATCCATGGCATTTTTCCTATTGATACTTTCTCTTGGGTGGATGATTTTTGACCTTCCTCATTGCTTAACAATGTATCAACATCAACTTCAAATAATTGTGCTAACTTGATTAGATTGTTACAACTCGGTCTGGAAGTATTAGCTTCCCATTTAGTTACAGCCTGACGGCTGACATTCAAACATTCAGCAACCTTTTCCTGTGATAGTCCTTTCTTTTTGCGATAGTACATAAGATTTTCGGCTAATTGATTTTCATTCATATTACCAACCTCTTTCTGATTTTGATAGCAATAATATATCAATTTATGTAATTGTACTCTACCAACTATAAGGAAATTATGGGTAGCTATATGGCAACTATTAGTTGCAACTGCCATATTTCTGCCATTAGTCAAATTTTTCGATTTATCGAATTGCTCAATGGTACATTCTACCACAAATATAAACACACTTCAATTAGGTTTGTTGAAACTTTCTTTGCCTTATTTTTTACAATATCCACTTATTTGGGATTTCTGTGTATCGCTTCAATACTAATTTGGTTAAATTGACTATAGTGTGGTAATTTTCAAACGTGCTCTAAGATGCAGCTTGCTGTGAATATATATTTATCTGTGGTGTGTAGTACAGAAAATTGTATATACAACTGTGAATACTGTACCAATTTCACAGATACCACAATAGCTGTACTTTGAACTGAAAACAAGGTATGAATGGTATGGCTGAATTGTTCCCTTTTTATAGTTATAATTCAATAATACAGAAATAATGATATAATCTTCAGATGGAAGTCTGTTCACTAAGGACAGATTATACAACTATTTCTATAAAGCAGATGCTGGACATTAATAGTTCTTGACAATAAAAATCATCCTTTCTATTATCAAGAATGATTCATATATTGAGGCATTTTAGAATATACTATATACAATCGCATATCATGAGGTGAAATACACTATGAACAAAGATGAGCAGGATAAGTTTGTTCTTTTTTCCAGAATCGGTATGGTTACTTTATCTATTCTTTTATTAATCGGACTAGGAGTAAATTATGTTCCTAAAATGATTGAAACTTCTGTAAAAAGTACAGATCGTAAACTCCCTATCTATTGTGTAGATAACAATGAAAACAAAGTTTCTCTGAGTTTTGATGCCGCTTGGGGAAATGAAGATACTGCTGATATTTTAAAAATCTTAGATCAATACAATGTAAAAGTAACCTTTTTTATGACTGGAGGCTGGGTTGAAAAATATCCTGATGATGTAAAAGCTATTGCTGCTGCTGGCCATGATTTGGGAAATCACAGTGAAAATCACAAACAGATGTCTACGCTCTCAAAAGAAGAATGTAAAGAAGAACTAATGAAACCACATAATAAAGTAAAAGAACTAACAGGTAAGGATATGATTTTATTCCGTCCACCTTATGGGGATTATAATAATACAGTGATTGAAGTGGCAAATGAAAATGGATATCATTGTATTCAGTGGGATGTTGATACATTCGATATAAAATGAATGTAGAAATAGCACAGGTTGTTTACTTTTAAATCTCTTTTATCCTCTTTTATGATTTAATCTAATCACTATATTTATTCAAGTTCAACCATTCACAATATTCTCAATAAATCTCTTTGCAGCATCTTCTATACGCTTACCCTGTTCATAATCCCAAACTTTTATCATTAACTTCAAAACATACGACGGCGGGCTATGTCGTTCTCTCTCCCAAGCTTGAAGAGTTCCCAATGGAATCTCAAAGTAATCTGCAAATTTCATTTGAGTAAGACCAGTAGATTTTCTAAATTCTTTAAAACTCATAAACAATCCCATCCTTTCACACGTAAATTATAGGATATTTGATTTATTTTTGTCAAGTAACATATGATTTTACACTTTCCATTCAATTGCTATTTCACCTCTCCTAATTAGGACCCGATCAATATAGCTTGCAGCGACCAAATGTTTCTCTTCTAAATTCAGTTTTGCAAACTCAATTTTCTGAATCACAACCTTTGGCTTCTTTTCCACAGAAAGTTTCTTTAAAATTTCCTTTTTCTGTTCATCCAAACGCTTTACTTCATTATTAATATATGCAATCAAAGTACTGTCAGCTTCACCACTTCCTATGGTTGCAATCAAATTTTCAATTGCCTTTTCCGTTTTCCCTAGTGCAATCTTATCATCATTGGAAAGTTCCGGCTGCACTTCTAATTCTTCGCCTTGACAGCTGTTAATTACTTCTTCCAACTCTTTTTCTACATATGTTTCTATCTCTCCCAAATGAAATCCTATCTTATTGATACATTCGTTTTGACGATTATACTTTCCGCTGCAATGCAGGGTCCTTTTTTCTCTAATCTTTTCTGTACCTAATTTAATAGCATACTTGCACTCTCCACATTTTATCAGTCCTGTAAGCCAGGTAATGCTGCCTTTCCCATTGTTCCCAATTTGTTTATTGGTATCCAGTTTATAATTAGCAGCAAGCCACATTTTTGATGTAACTGCTCCCTTCCAATTAGCAAGAATAAAAACCATATCTGAATATTCTTTATATTCCCTATTTGTTCCGCCCGCCAATGTTCCCCTTTTACCAATCAGCATCCCTGCCCGTTCTCCCGTAAAATCATCTACCGGATTGATAATCTGTATGCCAAAAGATTTTATGTAGCAATATACTTCATAATCCGCCTGTACATAAACCGGGTTTCTCATTAATTTTGCAAGGCTCACACTGCTCCACGTCTTACTTCTCATGCATGGTATTCCTTTCTGATTCAAGTCCATTGCCTGCTTCCCCAAAGAAATTTCAGTATACGCATATTGTTCATAAATACTTTTCATAATCTCCATGTTTTCATTTTGAACTAATGTAGGAACCTTGCGTCCTTGGCTGTCTGTTAATCTTCCTATCGATAATCCATATGGCGCCGGTCCTCCTGGCCACCTTCCATCTTTTACCCTGCTGTAATAGTTGTCTTTTACACGTTCAGCAATCGTTTCTCTTTCCATTTCTGCAAATACCATTACAATAAATAGCATTGCCTTCCCCATAGGAGTGCTTGTATCAAAATTTTGTGTTGCAGAAAACAAGTTTACCTTTTCCTGTTCAAAAATTCTCCAGATTTCAGAGAAGTCAATAATGGATCTGCTTAATCTGTCTAACTTGTAAATAATTACTTTGGATATCTTGCCATCCTTGATGTCACTTAACATATGTTGAAATGCCGGCCTTTTTGTATTCTTTCCGCTGAACCCCTTATCTTTATAGATAAGAGGTTCTGCATCTTCTATACAGTGCTTTTTACAGAAATCTATCTGTGTTTCAATCGAAAGGCTGTCTTTTATGTCTAATGACTGTCTGGCATAGATCGCTTCCATGATATTCCCCTCCTACTACTTTTTTCTGTTATGTGTCTTAGTTCCATAAACTGAATTCAAATACATCGTTTTTTGAATGTTTACATATATTCGTTTGAGCTCTCTCTTCCTTTCTTCATCATTTTCATAATTCCGGGGAACAATATTTTTTATGACTGCCATATTATCACTTCCATTTCTCTTTGTTGTATTCTATTCTCTGGTTAAAACAAACATGCTTATGTACAAGCACATTTCCTACGATTTAACGACTTTTCGCCTTTTTGGCAGTTTTTTGTAAAGATTTTTGCGTATTTTTTTGTTTTTGATCACGTCTCCGTCGATTAGAAGCACTTTTATCAGCAGTTTTGCTTATTTGTACTTCAGGACTCTTTTTTCCCTTGTCTAACATTGTCTTTTTTGAGTATCCGGCGTATATTTCTTTTCCATCAAGTTGTTCAAGTGGTATATAATCAATACTGTTTTCCCTGATCTTTGCTGCTTCTCTGATATCCAGAATATCTATAATGGTTTTTGTATCATCCAGTATGTATTTATTCACATTGTGTTCCTGATTCTTTATAATTTCTGTTCCTGCATATGACTTTCCGTTAATACAATGTACAAGGTCCATGTCATTCTTTCCTGTTGTTACTCCAAATGTACATATCACATGATCTTTATATTCTTCTTTTCTCAAATACGAAATTCGTGCATATTCACTATATTTTTCCAGACATTCCTTCAGTGTTCCCCAAATAATGTTTTCATTTTTACCTTTCATAAAATCATGTAAATTTTCAATTACATAATATTCAGGTTTCCCTGCAGGCTGCCTCCTATCAATATAATTTACACATTCGTTTCTATCCCTGTTTTCATACACAACTGCCTGTTCACCAAACTTTTTACTGTCAGAACGTACCATGTAACTTCCTGACATGCTCTTTTCAATTTTAAATTTTTCTTCCCCGTAAGGATTTCTCAATAAACTTCTCAATAAACTTTTCTCTATCACATCTATATAAGGATTTTCCCACTCTGTAAACGGTATATCCTCCACAATATGCTTCTGGTTTGTGGCAGGCAGTAAATTATCCATTTTCCCTTGTTCATAAACGTTGTCGAACCTGCTCATATAAAAGGATATATCTTCAAATCCGCCCTGTTTTAGCTGATACTCAAACCTCTGCTTTACAAAGTCTTTCACCTCCTCTGGTGTCATTTCCCGATGAACCCTTACCTTGTCAAACCCGATTTTATCTGATAAGACCTGCAAATCCTCCATAAACTGCCTGCTCTCCTGTGCTGCTTTGCTATGGGTAAAATCCAGTGACAGGCAGTTTTCTTTATTCCTGACATGGATTACATCAAACTCTATACCATCTACATTGAATCCAAGTGTTGCCCTTACTTTATCTCCTTTATCCTCCATATCATTTCCCTTATACTCCAAAAACTTCTCCATTGCTTCTGAAAGGCTGTCAAATCGTTCCAATGGACTTTTTTCCATGCTGTTTTTGTTTTCTGACCATGACCATGTAGACAAATCTTTAATAACATAGTAATATACCTATCCGTATTCATCTCAATTTCCTCCAAATTCCTTATATCTTTATATTTTCATTTATTCATCCCTGTCATCTTTTCTCGGGAAACTCAAACTTCGCTTCTCCGTCATTGCTCAAAAACAGATATGCATCATCTTGAATTGTGCTTTCTTTTCTTTCCACATTATCTGCAGGCAGCTTCTCCATATCAATAATTTCTTTTTCTGTCAAGGCTGATAATACACCTTCCCTGCAGCCATCAATAGCTTCGTATAACTCATTTAACGCTATTGCTGCATATTTCGGTTTTGAGTAATTTCCCAATCTATACCAGCGCCCGGTATCACGTATTTCTAAAACAAGAGTAAAAGATGATAAATCTTTTTTTGAAAAAGAAAAAATATGATTGCCACCAGAAACAAAAATATCAAATATATCTTGTGAGATAATTCTGAAATTTTCTACTTCCTCAATTTTTTCCTGTTCACATAATACTTTAAATAACATATTAATTCCTCCAATATCCTGTCACAGTATCCTTCCATAAGAGGGCATAACGAGCCCGTTTCTATCAAAATCTTTCATAAAGTGCTGATAAAAATCTGCATACTTTCCACTCATAGAAGAAATACTCTTTTTCATAATTTCAACAAGTTTTAATGTATATTCTTTCAAATCAGCCAGGCCTTTCTTTCCCCTGTGCCCGGTTGGCCGCAATTGTATAAAAATTCCGGAATCCCCAAGCTGCATTATTTCTTCACCAACCATTGATTCAAATGCCATAGCTGATACCAGTCCGGCAATATTCTGGCTTCGGTAATCCTCCAAAAAATCCTCTTCCGGATAAATTTTCCCTGTTGCCCCTGTAACTTCTGTTATCCTGAACATTATTCTGACCTCCTGCATCCATAAATTTCCCTAAAATCCTTTTCCACAAACTTCATTCTGTTTTATATAAATATTTTATTATTCTCCTTTCTCCAACATAAACTGCTGTATTGTTCTTCATACTCTACTCAATCTTTCTTTTTATTTTGAACGCATCCGGCAAAATTCCCTACATTCTCTGTCCGGCATTTACCGGACTTGAGAATATAAGAAGATCATGTTATGCCATATTTGTGATGGTTTATTGCTGGTGCGACACAATCTATTTCAATACCTGCTGCACTGTCCTGCATTTAGAAACTCACTTTCTGCTCTTTCTTTTCTTAGGAAACTCAAACTTCACTTCTCCTTCATCGTTTAAAACCAAATATGCATCAAATGTTCCTCCTGCCTTTTTCGTAAATCCTTTTATCAGTGAAGTTTTTCCTTTTTCCAGCAGCTGCTGTGCCTGATTGTCCGATAATTCTTTTTGGGCTATGACTTTCCAGATTACAAATTTACATTCCTTTTCTTTATAATTGCTGCAATAATAATTTTTCTTACCAGGCAGAATGGAACCGCCGCACAGCGGGCAATTTCCTATCTTACTGCCGATACTGGCGGTACTGACATAACCGCCATCTATGAGCGCCTCCTTACCTTCAGCAATTATATCTGCTATATCTTTTTTGGTTTTTTCCACAACTTCATTCAGTGACATTTCTTTCTTGTATACTCTCTTTAAATCCATGCCCATTTCAACTGTCTTAGTCTTATCAAGATTAATTCCAAGCTGTTCCAGCACATGAATGAGCGCTGTTCCTTTTTCTGTTATATGGAATAAATTCTTCTCTTTTCTGATATATTCATAACGCTGTGCGTTCTCTATAATTCCTGCCCTTGTTGCCACAGTACCGATTTCACATCCCTGCAGAATTGCTTTGTAATCTTCCTCATTTGTATCTTCTTCTGTGTCTGTTTCTTTCATTGCTGCCTCAATCCCGGTTCTCTTAAAAGGATTTTTCAGAAAGCTGTTCAGTTCCGCCTCGCTTACATGGGATGGTGGTTTTGTTGTCTTCTCCACAAGCTGAAGCTCCAAATCTTCCAATATTTCCCCTTCTGTAAAGCTGGGAAGAAATTTTTCACTTTTCATTGGTTCATATCTTAAGAAACCTTCCCGCAGTATTGCAGTTCCTTTCAGTTCCGTCACATATTCCCCAATCCTGATTTCAACAGATGTCTCTTGCAGAACAGTCTTTTCATCCAGAAAATTACAGATAAACCTGTTCCTGATTGTCCTGTATACATTTTCTTCCTTTTCTGACAGCTCCGGCTCTTTTGGTATTTTTCCCGTAATAATCAGCGCTGTATGCCCTTCAATTTTACTGTCGTCAAAGATATTCCCGGTTTCTTTTAATACAAGCGGAATTCCCTCTTCTCTGGAAAGCTTTTTTAATATTTCATTTACACTGTTTTTCTCTGCTGTGGCAAGATACTCTGTATTTGTTCTCGGATATGTCACATATCCTTTCTCATATAAACTCTGTGTGGCAGCTAAAGTTTCCGCAGAAGAATATTTAAATTCTTTTGACATCTTATTCTGGAGCTTATCAAGTGAAAATAATTTTGGCGGTGCTTTTACAACATCTTTTGTATCTGCTCGTGCCACAACCGCCTGCAGTTCTGATGTAATTTTCATTTTTGAAAGCAGATCGCAAACAAGTGCCTCTCCCTCTTCCTTTTGTTCTTTTGAAAACCGGAGGTCCTTGATTTTACTTTTTACTTCCAATCCGTCTTTTATAATTTTTGTTTCAATCCCGTAATAAATTTCTTTCTGGAATTTTTCAATGCTCCGGTCTCTGTCATAAATGAATTTTACAATCGGATTCAACACTCTCCCCACAGGATAAAATCCTCCTGCCTTTAAGGTAATAAATCTTGTAAAATTAATTCCCCACAGCCAATCTATGTAGGTTCTGGTCAAACCTTCTTCATATAAATTTCCATAGGCTTCTTCAGGCTTTAGATTTTTCAGGGCTTCCCCGACAAATTCCGGTGTAGTGGCTGTCAGCCAGATACGCTCCACCGGTTTCTGTATACCAGTTTCATTTTCCAGTTCCCTTAAAATATTCAATATAATAACACTGCCTTCCCGATCAGGATCACCAGCATTGATAATACCTGTTACATCCTGCCGCTTATACAGTTTTTTTATGGTTCCATATTGTTTTTTTACACCGCTGTCATCTTTTAAAATATATTCAAACCTTTCCGGAAAAAATGGCAGCTGCTCTAAAGACCATCTTCCTTTTTCACAATTCATGTACTGCTCAATACTCTTTAACTCAAACAGATGACCAAATGCGAAAGTTACAATATATCTGTCATTTTCAAAATATCCGTCTGCACGTTCCATTTTTCCAATGCCAGAAACAATTTTCATGCCAAGGCTTGGTTTTTCTGCTATAATCAGTTTTTTATCCATTCTCATTCTCCTATTCATATCTATGACATCTGGTGTGTTTTCCTTCTCTGATACCCTCTGTTTCTGTTTGTTTCCGCTGTTTCCAAAAGCGTAATAATATCTTCTATTTCCTCTTTCTGAAGCTCAGGAAATTCTGTGCTGTTATTAACATCCGGATACTGATATTTTTGGATATCACCATCACCCAGGCATAGGAAAACCCTTAAAAAGGTTGCCAGATTACATATCTGCTTATTTGTTAATGTAATTGTTCTTTTCTGTTTATACCATTTTTGTATTTTTTTAATTCTAATCATTTCCTCTCACTTTCCAGCTCTTTCATTTATTTGAAATGTGGATTTATGGATAACTGCCATTTCATCGTGGATAAGCTTATGCATAAACCGTGGACATCTAAAATGCAGATGCCCACAATTTATACACAATCTTACCCACAATTCCATATACGAGGCAGTTACCCACAAGCTCCACATTTCCGGCTGTGGCTGAATCTTCCTTTTTTTGATTTCTTCCTTAAAATATTGCGGTGTTATCATCTATGAAATTGTCAAGGTGCAGTTATCATGTAATTATCCCCTACTCTTATTTCCCCGGCAGTATACCTGTCCTGGCAATGATGCAGTTCTGTTACTGCTTTCTCAATCAATTCTTTACTGCTGTTTAAATTCTGAAGAACTTTGACTAAGTATCCTTCTGTAATTTCATTAAACATGCCACTGTTATACATCTGATTTATTTCTTCTTTGTTTTTTGAAAACATATCTTGCATAAGTTCCAAATATTCATTTTTGCTCATAGCATCTTCCTCACATTCTGGTAATATTTAACGGCTCTTCCCTTTTTGTCTGGTTCTTGCTTTCTTATCTTTTCCCTGCTCTTGTGATTTTACATCTTTCTTACTATCCTGCTTCAGTCCTTTATTTTGTTCAGGCTGCTTTTCAAATACATTAGTCTGAGACTGCTGCAGTAACTCTTCCAGATGTATAACTTTTTGCTGATATAATAAAACATATGGATGCAGTCCCCTATCCAAATTATCCAAATCATATGATGCGTTTACTATATACATATCTTTGTCTGTCGTTCCTCCAACAATCTGAAAATCAAAAACATCTTCGCTTGTACTAAGAGTTGCATTTCCACAAATTTTTGTATTTCCGGTTATTTCTACACAATTAACATTATCAACAGCAACAACCCTTGCATTATCACAAATAACTGCATTTCCACTCACCTCTACTCCAGCAACTATTGCATTTCCACTAACTATTGCATTTTCACCAACACTTGCTCCACTTGAAACCCATGCATTATCACAAACTTTTGCATTTCCATAAACACCTGCACAGTCAATCCAACAGCTTCCCTCCTGCGATAAATTTTTTTCACTTTCAATAAATCCTCCTTTTTCACCAGCAGTGATCAAATTACCATGAACTGTTTCAAAATCTTTTACTGCTACTATTTCATGCAAAATGTGATCTTTGTTGTCTGCTCCTTTAATCGTTATTGAATGATTAGTAATGCCATATTTTTGGCCATATTTTTGTCCCACCATAATCAGATCATCACCGTCGTAATAAAGATCATCACCGTCGTAATAATCAGGATCAAAACGATCTTCTATATAGTTTCCATTAATGTCAAGATAATCTGCTCGAAACCCAAAGTCTTCCGGTACTAAACCTGCTTTTTTATCTTTTTCACTCATCTTGTTATAGGCAGCCTGTAATCTTTTTTCTGCCTCTCGATCTTCCCTCTCAATTCTCTCAATTATTTTCTGTTCCATAATTTTTTAATTCTCCTTTCTCCTGCTTTTTTCCAAAACATCCGGAAATAACTCTTCAAGCGGCTTCTCATAATACTCTGCAATTCTCCAAGCTGTTACCAGAGTTGGTGTTCTTTCACCCAACTCTAATTTAGACAGATGTTTTTGTGAAATTCCAATTTCACCTGCAGCATGTGTCTGCGTTTGATTACCTCGGGCTTCTATAAGATGCTTTCTCAACATTTTTTCCTTCTTTCTAATAATCAATTGTCAATATTATTCTTTTCCCATTCTTTAGTCTGTGTTGTATCCCTACTTTCTTCTGTTTCAAACAAATAATCAAATGGTTTATTAAAATACTTACAAAAAGCTTGACATTCATTTGGCCAAAACCTTCCACTTCTTATTTTTTGGCTATAAGCATTACGACTTACACCAATAATTTTCCCCATATCTTCATCAGTCAAATGATGATATGCTTTTTGTCCTAATAAATTTGCATACATAATTATATTCACCTCCATTCTAAGTTTGCATATCGCCAACTCTAGTTTTAATTGTATTTGCATTTCGCCAACTTGTCAATAGTTTTTTTGATATTTGTTGATATTTCGCCAACTCAATGATAAAATATTTTTGAAAGGGGGTGACTAACCATATGGGATTTCCTGAACAATTAAAAAATGCACGTTCAAGAATTGGCTATACACAACAACAAGTTGCTGACTTAATGGGAATTACAAAAAGTACTTATTGTGGCTATGAAACTGGAAAACGTCAACCCGATGTTATTAAAATTAAACACCTCGCAAATATCCTAAACACCTCTGGTGATATTCTTCTTGAAACTGGTTTTGAGCAAAAACCAATATTTGAAAATAAAAAGAAACAAAAAGAATTTTTTGAAATTTTCAACAAACTTTCTCCTGTTCTACAAAGCTATTTGATGAAAAACGCTGAAGATTTACTAGATGTACAGTCTAAACTACAAAACAATTCTTAACCAACCTAATTCTTCAGAACTTCATCTTTACATAACTGATGATGTTAGTGTATAATTACCAATGAGGTGATTTTATGGCTACTAACAGACCAAGATATACTGTTTCTGTAGATGATGATATGTTTCAAAAAATAGAAGATTTTCGCTTTGAACATCGTTTTCAAACTCGTTCTGAAGCAACAGTAGCACTAATTCGTTTGGGACTTGAATCTTTAGAAAATGATAAAAAAAATATACAAAAAATTCTTTCCCAAACAGAAAACAATAAATAAAAATTTTCTTATCGTAAAACATTTTTATTCCAGAATTTGCATTACTCATAGGCAAATTCTGTTTTTTACTCTGCAATTCTCCAAGCTGTTACCAAAGTTGGTGTTCTTTCACCTAACTCTAATTTAGACAGATGTTTTTGTGAAATTCCAATTTCATCTGCAGCATGTGTCTGTGTTTGATTACCTCGTGCTTCTATAAGATGCTTTCTCAACATTTTTTCCTTCTTTCTAATAATCAATTGTCAATATTATTCTTTTATATATTTCACACATATCGTGTGGTTATTAGGCAAAAAAATATTATCCACATTTGCGTTTGGAAAAGTTTGTTTAAATTTTCTCAAAAAATTATAACTAGGACTTCTGTTTCCATACTCAATTTTCTCGTAGTATGATTCTGAAATTCCAATCAATTCTGCCATATCTGAAATAGATAGATTCTTTTCTTTTCTAAATGAGATCAAACTTTTATTTTTCATATATAATACACACCACCTTATTCTCCTATTTTTTACTTATATTAATGCATACACATATTGTGTGCTTATTTCGATATTTTATCACACATTTTGTGTGATGTCAATAGTCTTTCACACTTTATGTGTTCTTTATATATGAAACATAGAAAACGCACATTTTGTGTGGTATAATGATGAATATTAATTAATTGGATAAGGAGGACAAGTATGAAACTTGGTGAAAAAATACGTTTTCTTAGAAATGACCAAGATATGACTCAAAAAGAACTAGCAAAACTTCTCTCTATATCTGCAAGTACAATTGGTATGTATGAGCAGGGAAGACGAATACCAGATATTGATACTATTTCTAAATTATCTCGTATATTTAATGTTTCCTCAGATTATCTTTTAGGATTAGAAGTGTTAAATAATAGGTTAGATGATAATATAACTAAAACTTCTCATCTAAATTATGAATCACTTGGCGAAAATGAAAAAAAATGTTTAAATACTTTTCGCCAACTCAATATTGACAATCAGGATATTATTATTGGAGAAATGAAAAAAACCTTAAGAGAACAAAATCACGATTATAACGAAAAAAATGACTCAACAACTCTACCTCCTTTGAAAAAGGCAAAGTAATATCGTTTGAATATTTTGAGCAGTACCGAATAAAAAGAAAAAATAAATTTACTACATCTTTTTAACAATTTTTTCAGCTACAGTAGGTACATCATTGAAATATAAATACACAAAAAATAGACATTTTTTAGCAAAATTATTAATTTTTTTTTAAATTTCTTCTTTTCAAAACCTCTTTGTAGTGGTACAATACTCCTGCAAGGAGTTTTTTTATACTTTTTTTTTATACAAAAGATAAAATTGTATTTTTAAAACTAATAATTTTTTAAACCAAAAAACTGAAAAGGAGAATACGTAAATGAAAAATTTAAAACTATTATTTATGCTTGTATGTATCTTTACAGCATTAAGTCTGCCTAACAAAAACATACATGCCGAAGAAAATATGAAACCAATTGAATTAAATGGTGATTGGGTAAGCAACAGTTTGGAAGATGATGTATGTTTTTATAAATTTACAATTCCATCTTCAGGAACTGTTACATATACATTTCAATCATACTCGAATAAGGGAGCACTATGTTTAAAGGATGAAACCCTAGTATCAACATTCTCTAGAATAGAATGTGATGGAAGTTCCTCTAATCCTAAGTCAAAAGCAACTTCTCATGTCTTAGAACAAGGCACATATGTATTAAAGATATATTGTTATGGTGTTTTGTCATATCAAGAATTTGATTGGACTGGTAATTATCGTTTAAAAGTTTCCTTTGATCCAGCTAATAATAACGAAACTGAACCTAATGATACATTTGAAACAGCTATGATTTTAGACGAAAACCAACAAATAACTGGATTGATATCAGACAGTGATGCCACTGATTTTTATAAATTTACTCTTGATAAAGCACAGACTGTTACTATTATTTATCGATTTGATGATAGATTTACCTTATCTATATGGAATTCCGATTTCCTTCCTGTTGATGATAGTAATTCAAGAGAAACAGGAAGTCATATATGGGAACAATATCTTCAACCGGGAACTTATTATATTAAAGTTGAAGATTATGACTATTCAGGAACTTATAAGTTAAAATGGCAGTCTCTGACTTATGTTTCTTGTATAAAATTAAAAAAAGATATGCTGACATTAAATAATGGAAAGGCATATGATCTATTATCCACTGTAGAGCCAAGCAATGCAACTAACAAATCGCTGACATGGACTTCTTCTAATTCTTCAGTAGCATCTGTAGATGCCTCTGGCAAGGTAACAGCGAAAGGAACGGGAACTGCTACTATCACAGCCACCAGTCAGGATGGAAGTGAAATAAGTGCAAGCTGCATCGTTATTGTGCCGCCAAAGAAAGAAAAAATCACTAAATTAAGCTACTCTTCTTCATCCGGACGAAAGATACAGGTGCAATTTCGTGGACAAGCTGGAGCATCCGGTTATCAGGTGATGTATTCCAGCGATAAAAGTTTCAAAAAGAAAAAGAGTACATATATAGCAGATTACACTAATATTGTGACAGGTAAACTTGTTAAAAATAAAAAATACTACTTTAAGGTACGGGCATATTATACATATAAAGGTATTGGCTATTATGGAGCATGGAGTGATGTAAAAGAAATCAGAACGAAGAAAATTTAAATTTCTTCTTTTCTGCCATTTCATCGTGGATAAGCTTATGCATAAACCGTAGACATCTATCAGCTTTTTATCCTTGCTCATGTTTTCCTCCTATGATTTTCATTATATTTCCACACAAAAAAGGTGTAGTTTCTATGTTTTCATTTCATAGACTCTACACCTTTCAATGCTTCATGTTCCGTATTTAGTTTTTTATTCTGCTTTACAGGCTCAACGTGACTTTTCCTTGTTCCTGTCCTTCTTTGCTTCTTTTTTTACTTCTTCTTTTAATTCCCCATTCATTATCATTTCCTCTCTTAACCCCTCGACTTTTTTTTCTGATAAGTTTGTAATTTCCATGATAACTGAAATCTGCATGTTTACACGCAACATCTTCTTTGCTGCATCAATGTTCGCCAGTTCCATGCCTTGTTCTATGCCTTGTTCTATGCCTTGTTCTATGCCTTGTTCTATGCCTTGATTCAGTATCCTTTTTGCCTCATAATCCATTACCGGTCCCAACATAACATCCTTCACTCCCTTCTTTACATTATCATGCTCTTTTGCAAGATTCTCCAGCACGCTGTATGACATTTCCTGAATGGCACGCTTGGTATATTCATTAATCTCATTGTTTATACTCATTCTTTCTAGCCGGTCTTTTATCTGCTCATACTCTTCTTTCAATGCCTCCAGCTTTTCGCTGTCACGGTTACATTCCTCCAGCCTGCCTTCATGTGTAAAAATATAAAACGGTATCAGAAACAGCAGCTTCTTCTCAAAGATGTCTTCCAGAGAATAGTCTTTCACTTTCATTGCCGGAATATCCTGATACAGGCTCTCTTCGCCAACGCATATCTTTATCTGCATTTTATCCGGCGTTGATGCATTTGACCTCAGAAACAGTATTGCCGAGTTTGGAAATTTTACCTCCAATACGCTGTTTATTATTTCCCCCCGGTCCAGGGCAATCTGTGCATCATATTCAAACATTCTGACCAGCATGCTTTTGTCATCGCTGCTTTGACATTCCAAATGATAGCTTTTGGGGCTGTCTCCATAAATTATGAAATGGGTGTCCGTTATCCGCTCCTGCGTCTTGCCATCCTGCTTGTTGATGAAGTGTTCATTTGGTTCAAACACTATCTTTTCGCTTCCAAGGTAATGTTCGTGAAACATTTCATTCACAAGCGGAATAATCAGGCTGCTGCAGTCATTCAGCATTGTCCGGAACACGCCATCATAAGGATTGCTTGTTCTCTTTTTCTTTGGTGCTTCTTTCTCTTTTCCCGTGTCTTTCATTTTGCTTCCTCCTGTTTTGATTATATCATATTTTTTCTTAATCGTCCATGTTTTAAAATGTGGATTTATGGATAACTGCCATTCCATTATGGATAAACTTATGCATAAACCATGGACATCTATACAGATGACCACAGTTTATACACAATTTTACCCACAATTCCATATGCAAAGCAGTTACCCACAAGCTCCACATTTTCGGCTGCGGCGGAATCTCCTTTGTTTTATGGCTTTGTCATTCAAAACATTGCGGTGTATCGTCTATAAAATTGTCAAGGTGCACTGCCATGTAATTGTCTGCTTATTTATTTCCCTGCTATGCCCTCAAGAACTTTGTGCAGCCTTGATATGCCATTCTTTATCTCTTCCTCTGAATATGATGTATGAAAACACATATCACGCTGTACATCTGCTATGCCCCCATCAGAAAGCACATAATGTTTTACAAATCCCTGCATAATCTGGCAATCAGGTAAATTTCCATGTGCAAGGTCAAATAACCACACTTTCATTTCTTCTGTATATCTCATATGCCATTACTCCTTTCTATTCCGCTGTATACAATTCATTGTCTTCTGCTTTTCTCCAAAACATCCGGAAACAGCTCTTCTAATTGCTTTCCATAATACTCTGCAATTCTCCAAGCTGTTACCAGAGTTGGTGTTCTTTCACCCAACTCTAATTAAAAATAAAAAATACTACTTTAAGGTACGGGCATATTATACATATTCACATTCTGGTAATATTTAACAGCTTTTTGCCTTTCTTCTAGTCCTGTTCCATAATTTTTTAATTCTCCTTTCTTCTGCTTTTCTCCAAAACATCTTGAAACAGATCTTCTAATCAAAAAATAGACATTTTTTAACAAGATTATTAATTTTTTTTAATTTCTTCTTTTCAAAACCTCTTTGTAGTGGTACAATACTCCTGCAAGGAGTTTTTTTATACAAATTATTTATACAAAAGATAAAATTGCATTTTAAAAACTAATAATTTTTTTAACAAAAAAATGAAAAGGAGAATAAGTAAATGAAAAATTTAAAATTATAATAAATACAAAAAATTAGAACTATTTTTACTACTATGTTTAAAATATAATACTAAAATACCTATTACAGAAAGGGATATATCTAATGAATACTAATATTTATTCTGAACGGGAATTAAAAGACATTATGGAAAAACTTAACAATCCTTATTTTGAATTGAAAGACAAAGAGCAAATTCATTTACATAATGTACCTTGTCCTAAATGCAAAAAAGGGCATATAGTGATCAGAAACAGCAAGTATGGACTTTTTGCCCCATGTAATAACCCCAACTGTCAAAATAAATTTAATAATATATCCAGACTTAAAAACTTTATTTATCCTGATAAAGCAAATACAGTAAAAAGAAAAATCAAACAAGATACAAAAATTACAAATATTAACTCTGAACATGAATTGGAACACCTTATAGAACAATTAGACAATCCGGATTTTCAATTTGGCAAAGAAGACGTAATTTATGTACATAATGTACTTTGTCCAAAATGTAAAAAGGGTTTTTTTATAATGCAATCCGGTTACCATGGACTATATGTCAGCTGTAGTAATTCCAACTGTAATAATAAAATTAAGATAGATGACTTCAAAGAACTTATGATTTCAAAGTTAAGCGATAATGTAAAAAATAAATTTATTAATCTTAACCCCGTTACACGATATTTTGAAAATGCTTTGTCTGCGCAAAAACAGTCTGTCATGAACTTCAAGACAGAAACTTTTGTGATTGAACCTGCTACACCTAATATTGAAAATGGTTTTTTAAATCAAACCTCTACTCAGGAATTATTTGCAGCAAATGCACAAAAAAATTCAGGAGGGAAAAGCAGCACAAAGAAATCAATACCACAAACACAATTAAATGTAGTTATTGCATTAAAAACCCTTTCAACGCTTTTTGAAAATTCTTCTTATAGTAATGATAATGCAGAGCAAAACGAATTAACCTCTATTTTATTTCTGCCTGCAATACTCGATTCTTCCGGAAAACTGTCCGTTCCTAAATATGGAAAACTGCCATGGATTCCACGAAATTATCTTTCTCCTATGATAGATGCACAGATTTATGTCGGTAATACATCTGATTATGATACCTTTTTAAAAAATAGTACAGGAGAAAGAAATAGGATAAAAGACGATTGGAAAAAATACTTTAACTATGCCAAAAGTATGTATACAGATGTAACTAAAAACCCCTATGAGGCTTCTTTTATTACATTAAACAATCAAATCATGGAACTCGAAAATCAGTGCTATGTTTTTATAGATAAATCTTTAATTACAACACAACATATAAAAAAATTATATGGTTATTTAAAAAATCATCCTGAAAACAAACTATACTCAACAGTCACAAACCTAAATCCTGTTCCATCAACAACCCCCTTTAGAGCAGACGATATTTCTCAAATGATAAAACATACCGGTCAAATGGGTGGAGAATATCCACTCTCACATTCTCAACGGGAAGCTATCCATACTTTTACAGAATTAAAAGAAGGAGAAGTACTTGCTGTCAGTGGTCCTCCCGGAACCGGAAAAACAACCTTATTGCAATCTGTAGTTGCTACTATGCTCGTTGAACACGCACTACAGGAAAAAAAACCACCTGTTATAGTTGCATCTTCAACTAATAATCAGGCAGTCACGAATATTATTTCCTCTTTTGAAAAAATTAATGCGATTGGAATAGGGAATTTAGAAAAACGCTGGATTTGTGGCGTAAACAACTTTGCTACTTATCTTCCTTCTGCAAACCAGCAAAAAGATGCCAGCGAAAAGGGGTATCAATGGACTGACAATACAGGTACAAATTTTTTTCAAAATGTAGAAGGAGAAGAAAACCGAACAGATTCAAACGCATTATTTATTCAAGAGTTTAATGCCTTTTTTACCTCACAATATTCTGCTCATGATTTTCTCTCTGCAAAATCTTTTTTGGCAAAAGAACTGAAACATATTGATAACAGCCGCAGAGCAATACTTGCAAAGATAGAAGATTTAAAACTAGATTTGGAATTCAAAGACTACAGCAGCTATTCTAAATATATTTCCAATTTAGATTCGCAGATACATTCACTACAATTGACTATTTCCAATCATCAACTTGACATTACAGCATTAGAAAATGAAGAACAAAGTTTTCGCACACGCATGGAAGAATGGTCGACTTCCTATGATGCCCTGCCAATACTTTTGAAGTTCCTATCCTTTTTACCTTTTTGTAAAAAGAAACTATTAACATGGTTTACTTCTTTTCAACAAGAAAAAGAACATGAAATTTTAAAAGATTGTATGTCAATTGAAGAAATTCAAGAAACATATCAAATTTTAATAGAAAAAAATACCCAGAACATAAATAATATCAAATCTATTTGTGAAGATCAAAAAGAGAAAATTTTATCAATTGAGAAGGAAAAGTTAGATATTCAGACAAAATATCACGAATTAATAAAATTGTTTGAACCTTTTAAAGCATATGGAGTTTTTACAAAACCAAAAGACTATGAAACTGCTCTGGATCAACTTGAAGTAAAAAATTTAAATGATTTATTTGACTGCAAAATACGATATATTGAATTTTGGCTGGCTGTACATTATTATGAGGCTGTTTGGTTAAGTGAAGAGTTAAACAGAAAAGATGCTATAACCAATTCACCTACAAAGAAAAGTTTAACAATATTATTTGAAAGAATCGCCATGATTTCTCCTTGTATGGTCATGACATTTTTCATGCTGCCAAAATACTTTTGTATAGAAGCTAACAAATTAAATCACTATATGATAAATTATATTGATTTACTTATTGTAGATGAAGCAGGACAAACTTCTCCTGAAATTGCAGCAGCAAGTTTTTCTCTTGCCAAAAAAGCAATTGTTGTTGGTGATGAGAAACAAATTCCCCCTGTATGGGGAACCGAGGAAGTTCTTGATAAATCAATAGCAGTGGCAAATAAGGTTATTCAGACAGAGAAAGATTTTAAATTACTGGAAAAAAATGGACTAAACTGTTCTAAGTCAAGTATCATGAAAGTAGCAGCAATGTCCTGTATTTATGATAAATTTGAAAAAGGATTATTTTTAAGTGAGCACAGAAGATGCTATGATGAAATTGTCCAATACTGTAATACCTTAGTATATGGCGGACACTTGGAAGCACTGAGGGGTTCTTTTGAAAATGATAACAACCCACTAATGAACTATTTACCACCAATGGGACATAAAGAAATTTCTGTTCCTCATTCACAAAAAAAAGGCGGCGGGAGTCGTTGCAACGAAATAGAAGCTCAACAAATTACTATTTGGCTTCAACAAAACTATCCTATTTTATTGGAAAAATATAAAAATTCCACTCCTAACGAAATATTGGGAATTATTACACCTTTCAAAGAACAAAGTAAACTAATAAAAAACGAATTGAGTATAAACTTACCGGAATACCAAAAATACATTTCTGTTGGTACAGTACATACCTTTCAAGGTGCTGAAAGAAAGGTTATTATTTTTTCCAGCGTATATGGTAATCAAGATGGCTGTTTTTTTATTAATCAATCAAAAGAAATGATGAATGTTGCTGTTTCACGTGCTAAAGATTCTTTTCTGGTCTTTGGAGACAGTGGATGTCTGGTTGGTGGAGCAGATGATGCTGCCCCTTTACTAAAAAAAGCTACTAAGCAGACATTTTAAATATAAAAGCTTTCAAAATCTAAATCCACATTAACCTTTTATTTTTTTACTTAATATACCATTTTTGTATTTTTTTAATTCTAATCATTTCCTCTCACTTTCCGGCTCTTTCATTTCCACATAAAAAAGGTGCAGCTTCTATGTTTTCATTTCACAGACTCTACACCTTTTAATATTCCATATTCCGTTTTTTCTTTAAAGTGCTTTTCCTTTGGAATCTGCCTTTTCACTTTTGACTTCTTTTAACTGCCCGTTCTTTATCATTTCTTTCTTTAATCCTTCAACTTCATCTTTTGGCAGATCTGTCATTTCCACAATAACTGAAATTTTCATGTTGCCACGCAGCATTTTTTGTGCAGTTGCAATGTTTGCTTCTTGTCTGCCTTCTTGTCTGCCTTCTTGTCTGCCCTCTTGTCTGCCCTCTTGTCTGCCCTTTTTCACACCTCTTTCTTCGACTTCGTCCATCAGCTGATCAAATCCTGTACTCATTTTATCTTCATCTCCTATCCTGATATACTCCAATATTCTGTCTGCCTCTTCCTTTCCCAGACGGTGTGTAACAATCAGGTCAATCCATTTCTCTGTTTCCTGCCTTTCCGTATATGTCATCTTTGGCATACGCACTGACATATTTTCCAGCCATTCCAACAGTTCTGTAAAGATAACCGAATTAATATTAGACAGTGAAACTACTGATTTATTCTATTAAAGATGGACAGGCAAACATATGATAATGCACTGAAAAACTTTGAGTTTATGTTTAAGTGTTTATGTAGTTAAAATGTTGAAATGTGTAGAATTATATGTTATCATTATATTTAGAGCAATCGTGTACAGGGCGAGTTGACCTCTATTCTTTGTGGAATGGAGGTGATGTCGATGAAAAATAACAAATTTAGTTTTAGTGATACAATACAATTTGGAATTTTTTTAATGGCATTGCTGACATTTATTCATTTAATTAGTCAGTAAATTTACATAACAAAACCACCCTGTTACTTGGCGAGTAAGGGTGGTTTGTAACCAACTTATGAGGTCAACCCCTTGTGGGCGGTTGCTTCTTTAAATTAAATATAACATAAATTATATGATTTGTAAAGCATTCGGAAAAAATCCAGGTGCTTTTGTGATTAATATGAGAGGGACATTGAACCAAAATGAAAATAACTTTATATCATGGTACAGATACAATTATTGAAAAACCTATTCATAATAAGAGTAGAATGGATGTAGATTTTGGATTGGGTTTTTATACCACTACAAATAAAGACATGGCAATGAAATGGGCTAGCAGGAAAAAAATCCCATAGTAAATGTTTATGAATTCAAAATTGAAGGATTAGAAATAAAACATTTTTGTCCTAATCAAGAATGGTTAGACTTTGTTGTAGACAATAGAAACATGGAAGAACCACTGGATTTTATTGATTATGATTTGCTAATTGGTCCAACTGCCGATGATAAACTATTCTCCACAATTGAACAATATGAAGCTGGTTTCTTATCCATAGAACTTGCTGTCAAAGTATTAAACTGCATGAAATATAGTGAACAATATGTTTTTAAAAATGAAAAATCTTTGAACAATCTAAAATTTTTAAAAGCATTAGAATTAGATGAGCCAACCTGTATTAAAATGATAACAGAAAATAAAAAAGACCGAAAACTGGCTAATGAACTGACAGAACAAATAATTAAAAATGAAAATAGAACCAAAAAAACTATTAGAAGGGATAAGAGCCGATGACTTATTTTGAACTGGCACTATGCCAAAAAATTGGAAATGTATTTTCACTTGCTGTATCAAAATATAAACTTAACAGAACAGACTTTATTAATGAATTTTTGAAATCAAACGTTTTTTTTAATATCTGTGACGGGGACTGCACTCTGATTTCACAAGGAAAATACTATATTCTTAATAAATTTCTGGATGAATCTCCATTACCGGAAACCAACATAAGCGATTTTGATGAAAATGCTATGTTCTGGTTAGGTTATGTTATGATGTATTGGTGCCTCACTGATACTATAACAGGATCTTATATTGTATCCAATTACGACTTAGAAAAGATATATCAATTTTATGATATCTTACACTCCTTAAAAGTATCTGCAGCCATTAATGATATAAAAGAAAATTTTTCTTTATCATCTAACTCTCCACTTGAAAAAACACATAATGCAAAAAAAGACATTTTTTTGTAAAATTATTAATTTTTTTTTAATTTCTTCTTTTCAAAATCTCTTTGTAGTGGTACAATACTCCTGCAAGGAGTTTTTTTATACAAATTATTTATACAAAAGATAAAATTGCATTTTAAAAACTAATAATTTTTTTAACAAAAAAATGAAAAGGAGAATAAGTAAATGAAAAATTTAAAATTATAATAAATACAAAAAATTAGAACTATTTTTACTACTATGTTTAAAATATAATACTAAAATACCTATTACAGAAAGGGATATATCTAATGAATACTAATATTTATTCTGAACGGGAATTAAAAGACATTATGGGTACAAATATCCATCCATCTCATGATTGCATTTTACTTAGAAAGGACTGATACTTTTGAAAAAGAAAAAAAATATTTCCGAACCAAACTTGATAAATTACCTTGAAGAAATTTTGGATGTTGAAGGGGAAATCTCCCTACGCGATTTCATTAATAGAATCCCCTCCGCTTTTGCCCTGTCTGATGAAGATAAAAAATACTCTCAAACACGTCCTAATGAAATGATGTATGAACAAAGATGTAGAAATTTAAACTGTCATAAAAAGTTTCCTAAAAATATGATAAGTTATGAAAATCAAATATTTAAAAGTAATTACCAATGAGGTGATTTTATGGCTACTAACAGACCAAGATATACTGTTTCTGTAGATGATGATATGTTTCAAAAAATAGAAGATTTTCGCTTTGAAAAACAAGCTTTTATTAAAAACATAAAACCACTGATTTTTCAATAAATATAAACTTTCATACAAAACTGACATTTTCTAATTTATTTTACATCAAAAGGTGCAGCTTCTATGTTTTCATTTCATAGACTCTACACCTTTTTATATTTTATATTCAGCTTTTATTCTATGTTTTTGTTAATGTGATGTTACCTTATTTTTATTCTTTTCAAAACATTTTAATAATATAGTATCTCTTGATTTTAGTATTAGTTCTTTATGAAAAAGAAGACTTTCATAAAATCTGTTCAAAAATGAAAAATCCGTATCAATGCCTTTAGAATAATCTGCATAATTTGACTTACTAATGCATTTCTAAAATACTTTGCATTCTCTAAAAATAATGTATTGTCAACATCAAACCCAATGAAACTCAAATATCTTTCCATGAATACTGCTGCTGTTCTGGTATTTCCCTCCATAAACGGATGAACCTGCCAGATGGATGATGTAAATTTAGAAATTTGATGAATAACTTGTTCATTTGTCATGGAAGAATATTTATATTCTTTTTCTTCCTGAAAATCATACTCCAATGTATCCTTTATCATATGGTAATTACTATACTTCACACTGTTGCCATTTAATATAGGCTCGTCTTTGCTAATGTTATATTGCCTATACTGTCCTGCATGATCATAAATTCCATCAATTTACCTCCATTTACTTCACAATAATCTCCATACTATTGTCTTCTAATTCTATCTCTACACTCTGTGGAGCCTCTGTTATGCCTGGCTTCTCTGTCTTTTCCTTTAATTTAGATGCTGTTTCCTTTTTTTGCGGCTGTGCTGTTACAGATTTCAAAATTGGACGTTCTGTTTTTTGCGGCTGTTCCATTACAGGTGCCTTTACCGGTTCCTTTGTTCTTTCTGCCTCTTGTGTTACAGCAGGTACTTTAACCGGCATTTCTGTTTTTGGTATTGCAGTTGGTACCTTTTC